>DASQNU010000043.1:0-8993 GCA_035644815.1 Bathyarchaeia archaeon
GTTGGAGGAGATTGTGTATGAGAACCCGTTCTTGAGCAACTTTTATCAAAACATGGCAGAATGGAGCTTCCAGCTCGAGATGTTTTTCCTTTGCAATCGATACAAGCAATTGCAGGATATTGGAACGTTCCATCTGGACAAGGGAACCTCTGTAGTATCTGATTATAATATTTTTAAGAACACGATTTTTGCAAAGCGGACCCTCGACGACAATAATTTGCCCAAATACTTGCAAATTTATGACATTTTGACAAGAGATACCCCGCAAGCAAATTTGGTCATCCATCTGACCGCATCCCTGGAAACGGTCATGAAACGTATCGCCATGCGTGATCGGGAAGTGGAACGCAATATGGATACGCATTATATGGAAAATCTGATTGCCGATTACCAAGAGTTTATGGAGCAGTTCCAGATCCGCCATCCGGAAATACCCGTTTTAACATTTGATTGTGATCACCTTGATTATGTACATAATCCGGATGATCTGCGCTTCGTATTAAGTAAAATTGCACCATTTATCAATCAACCGGTATCATAATTTTATTTTGGTAAATCATACGTGTTTTCAGTTTATAGGATAAGGGGTTAGCTTTTTCATGACTGATTTTAAAAATAGCGAACTTCGTAAAAAATACGGGATTCCACATAATGCGGTAATCACGATTGGCGGTACGGTCGGTGTGGGGAAATCTACGTTCACGCATGCATTGGCAGAGTTGCTAGGCTTTCGTGTATCGGTAGAAAAAGTGGATAACAATCCATACCTGGGACTCTTCTATGACGATTTTTCCCGCTGGAGCTTCCATCTGCAAATTTACTTTTTGGCAGAACGCTTTAAAGAACAGAAGCGGATGTTTGAATATGGCGGAGGATTCGTCCAAGATCGATCGATTTATGAAGATACGGGAATCTTCGCGCGAAATCTGTACGAGCAAGGCCACATGAGCGAAGAAGACTATCAAACGTATACACAGCTGTTTGAAGCCATGGTGATGACTCCTTATTTCCCACATCCGGATGTCCTCATTTATCTGGAAGGCAGCTTTGATGAAATCGTGCAGCGTGTAAGAGAGCGCGGACGTCCGATGGAACAGCAAACCCCGCTTACGTATTGGGAAGATTTGTTCCGCCGTTATGAAGACTGGATTACGAACTTCTCTGCGTGCCCAGTGCTGCGCATCAATATTAACGAATACAATTGTGTGGAAGATAAAGGCTCTGTCGAAGTTATCCTTCCACGCTTGGCAGAAAAAATAAACTTGGGACGCTCGATTCGTTCCTTCCGATAAGGAAAAGACCTCAACGGGATAAGCCGCTGAGGTCTTTTTTTTCGGTAAATCAGAACGAATAAACTTTCCGATTTACATAATGGCAACTAAGGCTCCGCCAAGTTTTTCTCATTTGCGGAAGTGAGCTATCCTTCGTGCAGATATTGCAAAGGGACGTCAATCTCGTGCTCTGGCTGATCGAGAGGATAGATCCGCGCCAGCTCATTTTTCTCATCGACGTGTTGGATATAGATCGGGGTTCCATTGTAAGTCACGTGAGCCATGACAGGGGATGCTGCAATCTCTTGGGCGCGTTGAATATGGATGAGAATTCCCTCCTTTTGCAATGTAACAGCTATAATATTTGCCCGCTTTGCACGCAGTATTCCTAAAAGCTGTGAAGTGCATCTTCGTCATTCTATCGTCTCGAAATACATTTTGACCTCATATAAATTGTTGGAATTGCACCTTTTTAAAGGGTCAGATCTATTGGTATTATGAGATCCAAGAAAAGGAAAAGGAGACGAAAGTGATGACGCTGGAAATGAGAGCTTGTTGTGAAAGATGCGAAGCACCTGTAGAAATCGATCAAGAAGCATATATTTGCAGTTATGAATGCACGTTCTGCCGAGATTGCACAAGCGAGATGAATGCCATCTGTCCAAACTGCAACGGAGAGCTTGTGCGCCGTCCGAAAAGAGTGAAAGCGATCCGCTAAAGAGGGAGGGAATCATATATGGAAAGTGCATCAGTGAAGCAACCTGTGTTCCAAAAAACGTTGTCGCTGCCGCAGATTGTGGCCCTTTACATGGGCGCGGTGGTCGGTTCCGGGATACTGCTGATTCCTGGGCTTACGGCAGAACTGGCTGGACCTGCCTCCATGATTGCCTGGTTGGTCATGTCGGTTCTGGTCATTCCGATGGCGATCACGATGGGCCTATTAGCCGCGAAATATCCGAATTCCGGCGGTGTGTCCCATTTTGTGCGGCTCGCTTTCGGTAATCGGTACGGGAATGCCGTAGGCTGGTTTTTCCTGCTTGCGGTACCGATCGGAGGACCAGTCTTGGCCGTGACTGGAGCCAAATATGTGGCAATCTTGCTGAACTGGGGAAATGTACAGCTATATACGGTCGCCGCCTTAATCTTTTTAACGGTGATTATTTTGAACGTATTTGGCTTGCAGCTCGCCGGCAAGGTGCAAACGATTGTCGTGTCCCTGATTATCGCCATTATCCTACTGGCGATCGTCACAGCGATACCGCATGTCGATCAGGCGAATATGGCACCATTTATGCCAAATGGCTGGATAAGTGTCGTGCAGACGGCTGGTCTCATCTTCTGGTGCTTTATCGGGTGGGAAGCGGTCACCCATCTTTCCGAAGAATTTGTTGATCCACGGAAAAATGCCATTCGCGGTGTCCTGTGGAGTGCCGGATTTGTCGCGCTTCTTTATTTTGGCGTCGCCTATTTAACCGTGGCTACACACAGCTATGGCAACGACATGTCGGCAGCCTCGCTCAGCGTGATGGTGCAGCTGTCACTCGGACCGGTTGGCGGGTGGGTCGTCGCCGTGACGGCGCTGTTTATCTGTATCGCATCCTGCAATGCGTATGTCAGTGCGGCCGCGCGGATTGCCTATTCGCTCTCCCAGCAAGGAATCGCGCCAAAATGGTTTGGCGTGATGCACCCCAGATACCATACCCCAATTGGCGGGCTTGCTTTTATCCTGCTTTTCTTTTTCCTCGTCCTTTTCTTGATGGCCAGTGATATTTTCACTCTGACACAGCTGATTCAACTGCCTAATGCCACCTTTTTCGCTACTTATATTGGAGGATGCCTTGCGGGTATTCGGCTGCTCAAAGACAGCAGGATCGGCCATCTGTCCGCATGGATATCGCTGATCGTATCACTCGGCCTGTATCCTTCCCTTGGGTGGTCGGGGTTGTATCCACTCGCGATTCTGTTTTTCCTCACGATTTGGGAAAAAAGAAGGAAGCTTATTGGTGATCGAGCCATGAAGAAAGGAAAGGGCTTGGGGAAAAGGTAACACTCTAATGCAAAAAGGCCCGGAGCTACGCTCCGGGTTTTATGATTACCTTTTATGATTGGACTGTAACAGGCAATAGCTTTGCTTGGGCCAACCGCTTACGAACAATGATTCCGAGATAAGCAGCAATCGCCGCTTTGATGATTCCCCCGATGATAAAAGGATACACACCGCCGGCCAGCGCGGCACCCCATGCCAATCCAGCCACAAACTTCAGCTGAACCACACCGATCGCCAGGGTGACGACCATGCCGACAACATTGGCAATCATGGCGTTCGTGAAGGTGAAGCTTGTTTTTTCGATGATCAAACCAATCACATAGGCGGTCACGATAAACCCGATGATATACCCGCCAGTCGGTCCGAGAATCACTTGAAAACCGCCGGATGCTTCAGAGTAAACTGGAATGCCGATCGCGCCAAGCAAGGCATAGAGCACCATCGACAATGTTCCTAAACGGCTTCCAAGAATCGTGGCGGCTAATCCCACCGCCAAGGTTTGTCCCGTAATCGGAACGAGTGGGAGGGGGATGGTTACCTGTGCTAAAACGGCAGTAATCGCAGCGAATAAAGCAGCTAGAATAAGTCCGCGTAAACGAGTTTGCATGGGGAATACCTCCATCTTTTGTTAACTTATGTACGAGTGTAGGTTAACATTTAAGAAAAGCACTGTCAACGGTAACCTGTTCATATACTTGAAGGGAAAAGGACACTTTATCCAGATAAAGGAATACATAGCTAACGTGCTGCTCCACTGACTTGCAGCGCTTTCATTCCTTATGTTGTACTTACTGGTAGATGCAGTTATCCAATAACCTTGTGTAAGGAGGGCTTGCCATGCAGCAAAGTCAACCACGTATCCTGCGAGCAAAAAGAGGTAGCGAGAAGGAATGCAAAGGATGGATTCAGGAAGCGGCATTGCGAATGTTAATGAACAACCTTGATCCGGAGGTAGCCGAGCGTCCCGAGGATTTGGTTGTGTATGGAGGGATCGGCAAAGCGGCGCGCAACTGGGAAAGCTTTGATGCCATTGTCGATACATTGAAAAGTTTAGAAGAGGATGAAACATTGCTGGTTCAATCCGGAAAGCCGGTGGCAGTATTCAAGTCACATCCGGATGCCCCCCGTGTCTTGCTGGCGAATTCCAATCTGGTACCCGCTTGGGCTAACTGGAATGTGTTCCGTGATCTGGAGAAACGCGGGTTGATCATGTACGGCCAAATGACGGCGGGGTCCTGGATTTATATCGGTACCCAAGGCATTTTACAAGGTACATATGAGACATTCGCCGAGGCAGGCCGACAGCATTTTGGCGGGTCCTTAAAAGGTACGATTACGGTCACGGCAGGTCTAGGCGGCATGGGTGGCGCTCAACCTCTGGCCGTGACGATGAACGAAGGCGTCGTGATTGCAGTCGAGTGCGATCCGACACGAATCCAGCGCAGAATTGATACACGCTATTGCGATGTCAGGGTAGATGATCTCGATGAGGCGCTGCGGTTGGCGAAAGAGGCAAAAGCAGCGGGGAAAGCTCTTTCCATTGGACTTTTAGGAAATGCTGCGGAAATCTTGCCAGAGATGGTACGCCGTGGAGAAATTCCGGATCTGGTGACGGATCAAACGTCTGCCCATGATCCACTGAACGGTTACCTTCCTGTCGGGCTTTCTCTGGAAGAAGGGGCAAGGCTGCGTCAGGAAGATCCCGAGGAGTACATCAAGCTGGCGAAGGCAAGCATTGCCAAGCATGTGCAAGCGATTTTGGAGATGCAAAGACAAGGGGCAGTCGCCTTTGATTATGGGAATAATATCCGGCAGGTGGCAAAAGAGGAAGGCGTCGATAGTGCTTTCGACTTCCCCGGATTTGTACCGGCTTTTATCCGTCCGCTGTTTTGCGAAGGCAAAGGCCCGTTTCGCTGGGTAGCATTATCGGGGGATCCTGAGGATATTTATAAAACGGATGAAGTGATTATGCGCGAGTTTGCCGATAATGAGGCACTTGTTCGCTGGATCAAGCTGGCGCAAGAGCGAGTGGCATTCCAAGGCTTGCCTTCCCGGATCTGCTGGCTGGGATATGGCGAGCGAGCCAAATTTGGCAGGATCATCAATGAGATGGTCGCGAGAGGGGAATTGAAGGCGCCGATCGTCATTGGTCGTGACCATCTGGATTGCGGTTCGGTGGCATCACCCAATCGGGAGACCGAGGCGATGAAGGATGGCAGCGATGCGATAGCGGATTGGCCCATTCTGAACGCGATGATCAACGCAGTCAACGGGGCTAGCTGGGTATCGGTTCATCATGGCGGTGGAGTCGGCATGGGCTACTCCCTCCATGCGGGCATGGTGATTGTCGCAGATGGAACGCCGGAAGCAGCCCGCCGACTAGAGCGCGTACTCACTTCGGATCCAGGCATGGGGGTTGTGCGGCACGTGGATGCAGGCTATGAGCAAGCGATCGAGACGGCCAAAGCAAAAGGGGTTCGGATCCCGATGATGAAGGAGTAGGCTGATGAAAACGAATACGACCATCATTCGCAATGCGAACCAAATCCTGACCTTGGCAGGGGAAAATGGAAAGCCGCGCACAAGGGAGGGAATGAGAGATCTCGGCATCATTGAGGAAACGGATACTGTGATCGCGATCCATCAAGGTAAGATCGTGCAGATCGGGAAGGAAGCTGCAGTCTTGCAAACGATCAAAGAGCTGGGCATTCTATCCGAATCGATTCATTATATCGATGCAACAGGCAAGCTCGTCATGCCGGGACTAATCGATCCCCATACGCATGTCGTATTCGGCGGATCCCGTGAGTATGAGCTGGAGCTGCGGATGAATGGCGCGACGTATCTGGAGATTTTACAACAGGGTGGAGGGATTTTGGCCACGACCCGGATGACGCGTGAAGCGAGTGAGAAGGAGCTTTTTGCGCAGACTTGGAAGCGTCTGGACGTATTTTTGCAGCATGGTGTGACGACGATTGAGGCAAAGAGCGGATATGGGCTAACGGTAGAAGATGAACTCAAGCAGCTGCGGGTCGCAAAACAGCTTGCGGAAGCCCATCCGCTCGATCTGATCTCTACGTTTATGGGTGCACATGCCATTCCTGGAGAATATAAAGGAAAGCCTGACCAATACGTAGAGCTGATAATCGAAGAAATGCTGCCGCGCATCGCTGCGGAAAAGCTGGCAGCCTTCTGCGATGTCTTTTGTGAGCATGGCGTTTTTTCCGTTGAGCAGTCGGAGCGAATTTTGACAGCAGGCAAACAGCTGGGGATGCGGCCCAAAATTCACGCGGATGAAATTGAACCGATGGGGGGAGCTGAGCTTGCAGCGCGGATCGGGGCGATTTCTGCCGACCATCTGCTCAAGGCATCAGACGAAGGGATCGAAGCCATGGCCAAAGCAGGCGTCGTAGCAACGCTGCTGCCGGGCACTGCCTTTTTCTTGATGACGGCGCCGGCGCGTGCACGCCGCATGATCGAA
Organism: Bathyarchaeia archaeon; assembly: GCA_035644815.1. GTDB lineage: Bacteria > Bacillota > Bacilli > Brevibacillales > Brevibacillaceae > Brevibacillus_F. The sequence continues at coordinate 6,800 of DASQNU010000043.1, forward strand.
GCGGGTGTCCCAGTTGCGCTCTCTACAGATCGCAATCCGGGATCATCCCCTACGGAAAATCTGCAGTTGATCATGAATCTGGCCTGCTTGAACATGAAAATGACCCCAGCTGAAGTCATCGTGGCCACTACGATTAATGCGGCTCATGCGATTGGGGTAGCCCGGCATGTGGGGAGTCTGGAAGCAGGTAAGCAGGCAGATATCCTGATCATGAATGTTCCATCCTATCAACACCTGCAATATCACTACGGCGTGAATCATACCGATACGGTCTTGAAAAATGGTCAGGTCGTAGTAGAGGGAGGCAAGCTGGTCTATGAACACGAATCCGTATCTGCGACCACCGGGGCTGATCAATCGTCTGGGCGGGGCTGATCGCCTCGACCCAAAAGCGAGCCAATGGATCCAACCGTGGGAGCAAGGAGAAAAGGTGGAAGTGGGGCTTATCGGGGCTCCGCTTTCCCGTTCCTCGATCAGCGCATCGGGTGCCAGTGAAACCCCCAATGCGCTGCGCTTGGCTTGGAAGGGCTTTGGCACTTGGTACGCGGACTTTGATGTAGATGTAAGCGATCTGATTGTTCGTGACATGGGAGATATCGCGATGCATACGACGGATATCTTGCGCTGTCAGGATCAGATCGAAAAGGGATTGGAGCTGTTGTATCAGAGTGAACCGGATATGCTGCCAGTCGTCATCGGCGGCGATCATTCGATAACAAGACCTTCCTTGAAGGCATTTGCCAAGGCTCACCCGGGAAAAACCATTGGACTGATCCAGTTTGATACCCACTTTGACGTACGCAATCTGGAAGATGGGGGTCCGAGTAACGGCACTCCATTTCGAGGGCTCCTTGAGGATGGTGTGATCAAGGGTGAGCATATCGTTCAATTGGGGATTCACGGGTTTTCCAATGCGGTTGCTTACAGGGATTATGTCCGTGAGCAAGGCATTGCCTACTATACGATGCGTCAGCTGCGTCAAATCGGCACTGAGCCGCTGGTACGCCGAATCGTTTCCGAATTGGCGGCGAAGGTAGACCTGATCTACGTCACGGTTGATATGGATGTGCTCGATGCCATGCAATGTCCCGGCTCACCGGGAGCAGCCCCTGGAGGGATGTTGGCATGGGAGCTGTTTGAGGCCGTGTTTCACTTAGGCTTGGAGCCGAAAGTGTTGGCCTTGGATCTGGTAGAGCTGGATCCTTTGCGTGATATAGCGGGCGTATCAGTGCGTTCCGCCTGCCATACGCTGCTTTCCTTTTTTGCGGGAGTTCGAACACGTTTGAAAGCATAAGCTTCCATTCAACATGTGGTATAATGGCGAAAGCAACTTACAAAAGGAGAGGCCAAAAGAATGGAAGAAGCTTGGTTTGAACGCAGTTTTCGCGAAGATTATGTCCTGGTTTATCGCCATCGGGACGAAGACTCTGCAGATCAAGAGGTAGCGAATCTGCTGGCCTGTTTGCCGATCAAGGAGACGGGGCGCGTGCTTGATCTGTGCTGTGGAAGCGGACGACATGCCCGTGCTTTCGCCAGACGGGGCTACGAAGTGGTTGGCGTTGATTTATCGCCTGTCTTATTGCAGCTTGCAGAAGATCAGAATACTTACGACAATTTGACGTTTTATCAATACGACATGCGCAAGATACCGTTCGCAAACGAATTCGACATTGTCGTCAATTTGTTTACCAGCTTTGGCTACTTTTCTACTGACGAGGAACACAAACAAGTGGTTGCCAATATGGGAAATGCGTTGAAGCCAGGCGGTCAGGTCGTAATTGATTATTTGAATCCGGCTTATGTAAAAGCAAATTTGATCCCCTCCTCAACCAAAGAAATCGAGGGACTCTACATCGAAGAAACTCGCTGGATCGAGGGCGGTTATGTAAAGAAAAAGATTGTCGTTAAGGATGCGGAAGCGAATGGACCGCGTGAATATATGGAGCAAGTCAGACTATTTGAGGTTGAGGAGATGAGAGCGATGCTCACCGAGGCTGGGTTCACCTCGATTCAATTGTTTGGCGACTATACCTACACCGGCTATGAGCCGCTGACTTCTCCACGGATGATCTTTTTCGCGCAAAAGAAATAGGCCTGCATTCGGACAAGATTGTTGTGACTAACCTCCGATGGACGTGAATAGGATGTGGTAAGGCATTACGTTCACTTTGCCAAAAGGAGGGGAACCACTTGA
>DASQNU010000044.1:0-28926 GCA_035644815.1 Bathyarchaeia archaeon
TACAGTTAGGAGAAGCAACAGGTAGCGGAGTGTGAATCATGCGGATCATTGGAATTGACCCCGGAATCGCGATTGTGGGGTTTGGTGTCTTGGAGAAAAAAGGGAGTCAGCTTATCCCGATTCAATATGGAAGCATACAGACCGAAGCGGGGCTTTCCGTGCCGCTGCGCTTGAAGCAAATTTTTGAATCGATGCAAAGCTTGCTTGCTACGTACAAGCCAGACGAGATGGCGGTTGAAAAACTGTTCTTCAATAAAAATGTGACTACGGCATTTACAGTAGGGCAAGCGCGCGGGGTGATCCTGCTGGCCGCCGAGTTGGCAGGAATCCCTGTACATGAATATACGCCGCTGCAAGTGAAGCAAGCGGTAACCGGCTACGGTGCGGCAGACAAAAAGCAGATTCAGGAAATGGTGCGCATTTTGCTGAAATTGCAGAAGGTGCCGAAGCCTGATGACGTGGCCGATGCCCTAGGCATTGCCATTACCCATGCGCAATTTCGTACTTATCATAGTTTTTCGGAAGGTGTACAGCGATGATCGATTTTGTAGAAGGAAAAATTGCTTATCTGGATCCGGAATATGTCGTCGTGGAAACGGGCGGCATTGGATACCGCGTGTTTTGCCCCAATCCATACGCGTTCGTGTCGCGAGATGGGGAAACATGCCGGTTTTTTACCCACCACCATGTGCGGGAGGATGCGATTCAGCTGTACGGCTTTCCCACCCGTGACGAGCGCGACCTGTATCGCAAGCTGCTCGAAGTATCGGGCATCGGGCCAAAAGGAGCATTGGCCATTCTGGCAGGGGCTACGCCAGAGCAGATTGTAACGGCGGTGCAACAAGAGAATGTCACCTATTTGACGAAGTTCCCGGGCATCGGCAAGAAGACAGCCCAGCGGATTATCATTGATTTGAAGGACAAATTGAAAGGGTATACGCCTTCCATATTTGCTGCTGCGTCCCTTTCTCCGCAAAGTCCGGAGGTACCGGGCAGACAATCTTTGGACGAAGCCATCGACGCTTTGCTTGCGCTAGGCTATTCAGATGCAGAAATACAGCAAATCCGCGGATCTTTGGCTGAGAAGGCACAGAGCGGTACACCGACCGAGCAGCTCGTAAAGCAGGGGCTATCCCTGCTCTTGAGGGGGTAAGCATAGATGGAGATGGACGACCGATTGATCACCACCCATATGCAGTGGGATGATGAAGGCATCGAAGGCAGTTTGCGCCCCCGTTACTTGAATGAATACATTGGCCAGCAGCAGGTGAAGGAAAACCTCAAGGTGTTTATTGAAGCGGCGAAGATGAGGAATGAGCCGTTGGACCATGTGTTGTTGTACGGTCCCCCAGGATTGGGCAAAACAACCTTATCGCAAATCATTGCGAATGAGCTCGGCGTAAATATCCGCACTACCTCTGGTCCCGCGATCGATCGGCCGGGGGATTTGGCCGCGATCCTGACGAATTTGCAGGAAGGCGATGTCCTGTTTGTGGACGAAATCCATCGGCTCAATCGCAGTGTGGAGGAAGTGCTTTACCCGGCGATGGAGGATTTTGCGCTGGACATTATTATCGGAAAAGGGCCGAGTGCCCGCAGCGTCCGTATTGATTTGCCGCCTTTTACCCTCGTCGGAGCAACGACGCGAGCGGGGATGCTTTCCGCGCCGCTGCGAGATCGCTTTGGCGTGGTGAATCGATTAGAATACTACACGGTGAACGAGCTTGCGTTTATCGTAAGCCGTGCCGCGGATATTTTGCAGATCGGGATCAAAGAAGAGGGCGCGATGGAAATCGCTAGACGTTCCAGGGGAACCCCGCGTATTGCCAATCGTCTGTTAAAGCGAGTGAGAGACTTTGCGCAGGTAAAAGGGCAGGGCATCATTACGAATGAAATTGCCAAAGAAGCGTTGCAGCGGTTACAGGTTGACGCGTGCGGCCTGGACCATATCGACCATAAGCTCTTGCTCTCTATCATCGATCTCTTTGGGGGAGGCCCCGTAGGCTTGGACACGATCGCTGCCACCATCGGAGAGGAATCCCAGACGATCGAGGATGTGTATGAACCGTATTTGCTGCAAATTGGCTTTATGCAACGCACACCACGCGGCCGTACGGTAACAGCAAGTGCATACGCGCATTTTGGACGGGAGATGAAAGCATGAATCCGGTAGCCAAGCTGCTCATTATCGGGGGAGTAGTCCTTGTGATCATCGGGATTATCTGGCAGGTAGGCGGGAGATTTATCCCGTTTGGCCGACTCCCTGGTGATATCGCGGTGGAAAAGGAAAACTTCCGCTTCTACTTTCCGGTGGTCACTTGTATTGTGATAAGCATTGTGTTATCTCTGATCAGCTACCTGTTCCGTCTGTTTAAATAAGAAAAAGCATGACAAAAACTCCTTGCCACAACACGGACAAGGAGTTTTTCCTTTTTCCTAAAAGATCGGAATGCTAGCCTCGGATATAATGTTATAGAGAGCCAGCTGTTGAAATTCCCCTTCAAAAAGCACCAATTTTACATGGGAGATATCCCCCGGCAATGGTTCGGCTATTTTCAGCGTCACTTCGTTCTCCCCGGAGTCATAACGGCTCGGCAAGGAATCAGGTTCAAAGGAATATATCCTGCCCTTGTCATCCTGCAACAAAAAGAAACTGGTTTCATCGGCTCCCATTTCGCTTGTGACGAGAAGGGTGATCTCGCGTTTTTGATCGTTGATTTCCATTCCCTTTACCTGATAAAGGAGATCTTCACTGCCAATTTGTTTCTCAACACTGCCGATGCTCGCTTCCAGCAGGGGAATGGAGGGGAGCAGCTGGGGAGCAGGCAGATTGGATGGAAGCGGGTATTTCGCTTCTCTGACCTGAATGGCATCAGGCAATGTGCCGGTCGGCAAAAAAACAGGATCGTCAGCGGCCACCGCATACCGATAAAGACTGCCGTTAAAATTGCCGCTGGCTCCTTCGCTCCAAAGCGTTTTGGAAAAGAGTACAGTCTTACCCTGGAACGTGACACGGGGTGAAAAATGCTTGGGCATATGGGAGTAGGTATTTGCCTGCGCACTGACACGTGACGAAAAGAGTAGAAAAGCTTGACCGTCCTGCCAGCCGATTCCCTCAATCGTCAGGTCAGTATCAAAAGGGCGGTTTGGATAACTGTATTTGATCCGTTGAGTGATTCCAAGCGGATAATACGTTTCAATCTGATTGTGCAGCAAGGTAGAGGATGTAGTGATGACTGGCCCAAAGACCGAGTTAGTCAAAGAAAGAAAGAGAAATCCGATCAATAAAAACGCGATGAGCAAACCAAACGGCCAAGTACGGTTGATGCGCATGAGAGTACCTCCGAGTGAAATCAGTTGGAAACATCATAGCGTAAAACGATTAAAGAAGGATAAAAGAGTTTGAAGGTTTCTAAATTTTCGACAATAACCGCACATTCATTATCATTTCTATAGTCCCATTTCACGCAGAAAGGCAGGAGATAGAGCGACTCTGTCGAAAACAAAGACTCTTATAGGCAATTTTCGACAATAGTTGTGAAAGAAAGGACGTTTTCGCCATGAACAATCGATGGCTGGGGCGAAGGTCACTGCTTGCAGCGAGCCTACTTACCCTGACTCTTACTTCAATAGATACTTCGGCGTCGGCAGCACAAAAAAATATTCGTGTTGCTCTCTTTATTGATAACGGACAAGGCTATCGGAATACGTTGCCTGCTTATACGCTGACTAGCGAGACGGGGTTTTCACTTGCCCTTTCCGGAAAAAGCAAAACAGATCTGCCAGACGTCGATGAGGAAACCATGCGTGTTCGCGTGGATGAATTCCAGCTCGTCGTTAAGGAAACCAGCAGTCTTAATGAAGCGCAGAGGGTTGCGCAGCAGTTGAGCCAGCGAAAGCTTGATGCACAGATTCAGCTTGTGAAAAAAGGAAACAAGAAAGCCTATCGAGTTCTCAGCGGTTCATACGATACATACCAGCTTGCCTTGGCGCAGGCAAAAACAGCAGCACAAGCGACAGGGACTAATCCACAAGTCAGGGGGCCCTATCACCTGGAGGTTGATGAGTTCAAATCCCTGAAAGAAGCAGAAAAGTGGGAAGAGGAGTTTGAGGAAGCTGGCATTCAGGCTTATACCGTACTTGTAGGTGGAAACAAGAAAGCGGAATATGCGGTATGGATTGGTGCAGAAATATCCGAAAATAGTTTGGATAATCTCGAAGCGACGGCTGGAGCGAAGTTTCCGCGCTTCTCCTATAAAGAGCCTACGAGTGAAGAGTACGTATTGCTCAATGAGGAAGTAATCGGTGGCAGTGGGGAAACAGCCGTTGGGTACACTCTCGCTCCAAAAGTCAAATTGACGGTTTCCCCCCAAAAGGGAAAAGATGAGCTGATTGGCGTAGTGGAAAGAGAGCAGCGACGTTATCGCGGAGACATGGAACTGTCCGAATACAAAGGCAAGCTGGCGCTGATCAACGAGCTTCCCGTAGAACAATACCTGTACGGTGTAGTCGGGGCAGAGATGCAGACCGGTTGGCCATTGGAGGCGCTAAAAGCACAAGCAGTACTGGCGCGCACCCGTGCACTCTCCCAAACTGATAAATACGGGATCGCCGATGTCTCGGACACAGTACTGGAACAAGTGTATATTGGCGTCAATAAAGAAGCTGCCGATGTGCGCAAAGCGGTGGACAAGACAGAAGGCGAAGTGCTGCAGTATCGCGGGAAAATCATCGAAGCGCTGTTCTATTCCAATGCTGGCGGCATGACGGCGGACGGTACGGAGGTATGGGGCAATGAGGTGCCGTATTTGCGGCCGGTGGAGAGTGATGATGCTTATCCAGCTGCGGCAGCTCATCAATGGTACATGGTCTCCTTACAGGATGGCACGATTGGCTACGTTCGCACCGATTTTGTCACGATGAATGGGGAGACGAATGAACTGGGGTTGTCCATCGCTCGGGTGAACACGGACAATCTAAATTTTCGCTCCGGGCCAAGCACCACCTACCATAAAGTGATCCAATCGCTGCCGGTGGGAACCGAAGTGACCGTCATCAGGCAGGAACCTGAGGAAAATGCCTATGCGTGGACAAGAGGTCCTTATACGGCAAGCGAGATCACCGCGATGATTAATACCAGTCAAAAGACCAATAAAGGAACAACCTTTTCCAGTCCGATCCAATCGCTGGAGGTCACCAAGCGAGGTCCATCAGGACGCGTGATCGAGATGGAAGCAGACGGCAAGGAGCTGAAAGTGTCTTCGCCTGATGCGTTTCGTTCCGTTTTCAAGCAGGGGGAAAGCGCTCTGCGCAGCACCAAATTTGAGGTTGAGCAAATGGGGACCATCACCGCTATCGCAGCAAATGGGAAAAAGAAGACCGTTTCTGGAAATGCTCATGATTGGTATGCAATGGGGGCTGGAAAGAAATTGTCGCTTCCGAACAGCTATGCAGATTCCTTTTTAATCCTGGATGGAGGAGAAAACTGGCGGGTCGCGACAAAAGACCAAATGTTCCTCCTGCGCGGACAAGGGTTCGGACACGGGCTAGGTGTCTCTCAATACGGGGCAAAAGCGATGGCCGAACAAGGGTATGACTACAAAGAAATCTTGCAACACTATTACCGTGGCATCAAGATCGATGACTAAAATAGCCTTACAATAGCAACAGGTGTATGCATTGCAAACCCTACATGGGATGTTGGCCGTGTGGGGTATTCGTACGATAGAGGAGATAGAGAAACGTGGATGTACATCAGTTTGATTTTGACTTGCCGGAAAAGTTGATTGCGCAGCACCCGCTGGAAGATCGAACGGCATCACGGTTGCTTGTTTTGCAGAAGGAAACAGGGGAACTGCAGCATCGCAAGTTTACGGAGTTGATCGACTTCCTGCAGGCAGGAGATGTGCTGGTGTTAAATGACAGTCGTGTCATGCCGGCCAGACTGATCGGGGTGAAGGAGGATACGGGAGCCAATATCGAGCTGCTGCTCCTGCGTTCACTGGGGGATGATCGCTGGGAGACACTTGTAAAACCTGGGAAACGGGTAAAGGTCGGGACGCAGATCGTCTTCGGCGATGGACTGCTCCGATGTGTGTGTGAAGAGATCACCGAAACAGGTGGACGGATCATTCGCTTTCATTATGAAGGAATCTTCTATGAAATTTTGGATCAGCTAGGATCGATGCCTTTGCCGCCGTATATTCATGCCCAGCTCGAAGACAAAGAGCGGTACCAGACAGTGTATGCAAAGGAAAGAGGCTCTGCGGCTGCTCCTACGGCAGGTCTGCATTTTACCCGCGAGTATTTGCAAAAGCTCGAAGAAAAAGGCGTTCAGATCGCCTACCTAACCCTTCATGTCGGCTTGGGCACTTTCCGCCCCGTGAGTGCGGATTCTGTGGAAGAGCATGTCATGCATGCAGAGTACTATGAGGTGTCTGAACAGACGGCACAAGTGGTGAATGCCGCGAAAGACGAGGGTAGAAGGGTCATTGCAGTAGGCACGACTTCATGCCGGACACTGGAAACCATCGGAAGAGACCATGGTGGCAAGTTGGTTGCTTCATCCGGGTGGACAGATATCTTCATTTATCCCGGCTATCAATTTTCGATCATTGATGGTCTCATCACCAACTTTCACTTGCCCAAATCCACCTTGGTCATGCTGGTGAGCGCCTTGGCGGGACGGGAGCATGTCTTGAACGCATACAAGACTGCGATTGCTCATGAGTACCGGTTTTTTAGCTTCGGCGATGCCATGCTGATCGTATGAGGAAACGCTTCTATCCTTGTGATTCTGTGTTATTCCCTCTATAATAGTAAAAGCTTCCTAAACGGCTTGGTACTTTCGGAGGAATACGACTTTACTCATCAAGATTTTCAGTTAATGAACCTAAGGAGTGCGAGAGATTGGCTGTACGCTATGAATTGATAAAAACATGCAAGCAAACGGGGGCACGGCTTGGAAAATTGCACACCCCCCACGGTACGATTGATACCCCTGTCTTTATGCCGGTAGGGACGCAAGCAACCGTGAAAACGATGAGCCCCGAAGAACTGAAACAGATGGGGGCGGGGATTATCCTCAGCAACACCTATCATCTGTATTTGCGGCCCGGCCATGAAATTGTGCGTGAAGCAGGTGGATTGCACAAGTTCATGAACTGGTCTGGTGCGGTCTTGACAGACAGCGGAGGGTTTCAAGTATTCAGCTTGAGCAACATGCGGAAAATTACGGAAGAAGGGGTAACCTTCCGTTCTCACCTGAATGGGGAAAAGCTGTTCATTGGGCCAGAAGAAGCGACGCAGATTCAAAATGCACTGGGCGCCGATATTTTTATGGCATTTGATGAATGCGCACCATACCCTGCTGAATATGATTATGTTAAGCAATCGATGGAACGGACAACCCGTTGGGCAGAGCGCTGTCTCAAAGCTCATCAGCGTCCGCAGGAGCAAGCGTTGTTCGGGATCGTGCAGGGCGGGATGTATCGGGATCTGCGTGAGCAAAGTGCGCGCGATCTCGTTTCGATGGACTTTCCAGGCTATGCGGTTGGCGGACTCAGCGTAGGGGAACCTTTTCCGCTGATGTATGAGGTGCTCGATTATACGACGCCGCTGCTTCCGACCAACAAGCCTCGTTACCTGATGGGAGTCGGGTCGCCTGATGCGTTGATCGAAGGCGCGATCCGCGGCATCGACATGTTTGACTGTGTGCTTCCGACGCGCATTGCGCGAAATGGGACATGCATGACAAGCCAAGGCCGTCTGGTCATCAAAAATGCAAAATATGCACGTGATTACACGCCGCTGGATCCTGCGTGCGATTGCTATACGTGCAAAAATTACACACGTGCCTATATTCGCCATCTGATCAAAGCAGAGGAGACATTTGGCATTCGTCTCACTACCTATCACAATCTGCATTTCCTCATCAAACTGATGGAGCAGGTGAGACAAGCAATTTGGGAAGACCGGCTCGCTGATTTTCGCGACCAGTTTTTCGCCCAATATGGATTGGGTGAAGATAGATCATTTTAACGTTAAAAGGAGGCTTTTTTCATGCAAGGCATTCAACAATTTTTGCCGATCATCGTAATGATCGCGATCTTCTACTTCCTCTTGATCCGTCCGCAGCAAAAGCGTACCAAACAACGCAATCAAATGCTGTCGGCTTTGAAAAAAGGAGATAAAGTGGTGACAATCGGCGGTATGCACGGAACGATCCAGGAAATCTCCGATGACAGCGTGACACTGCGCATTGCTCACAATGTAAATGTGACGTTTGACCGCGGTGCGATCAATAACGTAGTGAGCAGCAGCAATGCAGCGCCTGCACCATCTGCTGAGAGTGAGAAAACTGAGAAAACAGAAGAAGTAAAATCGTAACATACATAATAAGGAGCTGACCCTTACACAAGGGATTCAGCTCCTTTGTTGTTAACCATCTATGCTTTCAAAATACCTCCATGATAGACGAGTTCGTAGAGGACTGCTCCCGCTTCTTCAATCCATTCCTTCCCGGTAAAGAGCTGTACATCTCCTTGGTTGGTATCCACATACTTCATGGTTCCATCCTGATGTTCAAAGGCACCTAAAAACCTGCCTTCTTCATACATGAGCGACAAGCTTTTCTTAATGACAGGCCCGGCAGTGTGTGAGGTAATTCGTTCTGATTGCAGGACATAGCCAAAATAATTCATGGCCCAGACCGGTTTCTTCTGAAAGTACACAACCTCTTGGCCGATAAAGTCACTTTCGCCAAAGTAGCTGTCGTGATAAATCCAATCCCCTTGTGTAAATTGCAAGTCCTTTGAATGGAGACGGTAAGGCAATAAGCGTGTACCGCTACCCACATACGTGTTCTTTTTTGCTTGAACGATAAATTGCTCCAAATCAGTAACATGAAAAGCGTGATTCACAGGAAATCCCCCTCGTTTGGAATGGTGTCCGGCTGCTGTTTCATGATTGTATTCCTATTATAGAACATATGTTCCGATTGCTGGTAGTCATTTTCAAGAAGGCAAAAAAAATAACAGGAACGTGTTGTACGCTCCTGCAATCAAGAACAATCATTACGAATATCTTTTTGATGTGGAATTGACTCCGATCACGCCGCCAAGCGCTGCCAAAATAAATGCTCCAAATAGATAGAAAAGGGTAGAAAATTGCATCGGCGCGTCAAACCCGAGAAAGCCGACCAGCAGTACCAGAAGGAAATATGCCACTCCCGTCAATCCTCCGTAGTACCAGCCTTTTCCTCCGCACCGCCGGCCGGTAATGAAGCCGCCGATGAGTAGGCTAATGACATTGATGGTATACGTAAAATAAGGAAGCGTGCTTTCCCGAAGACTGGTAAACGCCAGCAGAAGCGCGGTGAGCAATGATCCGATCAGGACCAGGCCGAACGTCGATACCAACCCGGTAATGACAGAGGTGGATGTACTCCGCAATGAAACCCCTCCTCTTGGTAAAGTTTGTACATCTATATGAGGGGCTTGGTTGCCTTATTCATCTTCTGCGTTGAACATCAGGAAGAATTTTCGTATGATGAATGAGGAACCAGACGGGGGTGAAGAGATGATCAAAACTTACTTTTACAATCACTCGGACCAGAAGATGTTTCATGATGTGGATCTCGAGAAAAAAGATGAATGGCTGCGTTCACCGGAGGATTTGCTGTGGATCGACTTGTATGATGTCGGCAACAATGAATTGCAGTACATTGCCAAAATCTTTGATTTCCACCCGCTGGCCATTGAGGACTGTTTGCATGTCAGTCCACGTGCAAAAGTGGATAAATATGAAGAGTATTATTTCTTCGTTTTTCATGCATTACGTTACAATGAGGAAAGCGATAATGAGATTACGACAGTCGAGTTGAACGTATTCTTGGGACCCAATTATATAGTGACTATACATAAATCGCCCATGAATACAATCGGCCGGATCGCAGCGCAGTGTCACCGCAGCAACAGTTTTTTGAACCGAGGACCTGATTATCTGTTATATGCCATTGTGGACGGGATTACCGATGAGTACTTTCCGATCATGGATCGTATCAGTGTGCGTGTCGACGAGCTGGAAGATGAAATTTATGAGCACCAAATGGAAGAAATTACAGAAGAGTTCCTCGCGCTGAAACGAACGCTGATCTTGATTAGACGTGTCATTATTCCGCAAAAACGAATTTTTGCCAACGTCAATGGCCGTTATTCTTTCGACATATCGGAAGAAAACCTGCCATTTTATATCGACCTGACGGATCACCTCGAGCGGATCGCAGACTCGACGGAAACATCGCGTGATCTCGTGAATGGGGCATTGGATACGTACTACACCATCATCAGTGCGAAAACGACTGAAAATATGCGCGTGCTGACCATTATCTCCACGATCATCCTGCCGTTGACCTTTATTACGGGGCTGTTTGGGATGAACACTTTTTCTTGGTTAGGTCACGAGGCAGAGCCGTATATGTTGATCATCGCTTTGTCCATCATGCTGCTGATGACTTTTTCGATGCTGTATATCTTTAAAAAGAGAAAATGGCTGTAGCAGGCAGGAATTGATTCCCGCACGCTCTGGCGCATAGGGGTGGACCTTCCCGCAAAAGACTATGGGTATTATCAAAGCGGGAGGTCGGACAAAGTGGAACTCACTACCATTTTGCTGCGCACCCTTTTTACGTATTTCTTCCTGCTTGTCTTGCTTCGTCTGATGGGCAAGCGGGAGCTGGGGAAGCTGTCTGTCTTTGATGTGGTCATCTCCATTATGCTAGCAGAGATGGCCGTGCTGGCGATTGATCAGATCGATCGGCCGGCAATCTATTTTTATGCCCCGATGATTTTGATCGGATTGTTGGAAATCGTCATGGCCTATCTCTCCATGCGGAATAAGAAGTTTCGCGATGTCGTGGACGGTAGGGCGGATATCATCGTGGAAAACGGGGAAATACGGGAAGAGGCAATGCGGCGGAATCGCCTGAATATGGATGATTTACTGGTACACTTACGGCAAAAGAACATCAATAATTTGGCCGACGTTGAATTTGCCATTTTGGAGCCGACTGGTCAGATGAGCGTCTTTCCAAAAGACTCTAAACATCCGGTTACCAGAGAAGACTTGCATATGAATGTGCCAAAGCTGGATACGCCGGTCGTTTATCATGGGTTGCCGATTCCGCTCATTATGGATGGCGTGATTCGTGAAGAGGCGCTGCGTAAAATTGGACAGAACAAATTCTGGCTGAAAAAGGAAATCAGAAAGCACGGGATCAAGGACGTCAAGGAGATTAGCTTTTGCAGCATTGATGACCGTGGAAACATGTTTATCGATCGAAAAGACAAACCCCGCCCCAAGCATTAGCTTAGCGGCGGGGAAAAAACAACGCAAGCTGCTCGCCAATCCACGGGATGCGGGCTACATCCTGTTTGCCCAGGATTCGCAGTGCAATCAGCAGCAATAGGTACAGCAAGGAGCTGAAAAAGGAACTGAACAGCAGGATTTGCCCGGATGTGAGGTTGGCGAACCAATACGTAGCCATATAGGAGCCGCTGTAGCCCATGGCAAACATGGCCGCTCCGATTTTAGCAAAATCACTGATGTTAATCGTAAAGCCAATCCCTTTCATTAGGCTGGCAAAATGAAGCAAAGTTGTCAATGTTATGCCCAGATTCAAGGCAATCACTGCGCCGTGAATCCCAAAAGAGGGTTGAGCCGTAATAACAAACATAGCGACGGTTTTGACAATGGCGGAGATTAAGGTGTTACGAAAAACGATATTCGCCTGATCCAATCCTTGCAAAGCTGCTGCCAGTGGTGCCTGAAAGAACAAAAAGACAGAAAAGGGAGCCAGTTCCTTCAGTAATATCCCCACTGCGGGATCCCCATAAAGTAGTTGGCAGAGTGGTTCTGCAAATACATACAGTAATACGGTGCAAGGTGCGCCAATGACCAATGTAATTCTCATCGACTGATATATCCGCCGATGGACCAAGCGGGTGTTTTTTTGAAAAGCCGCTTCGGCAACGGCAGGGACAAGCGAGACTGATAAGGAATAAGTCAAAAATGTCGGGAACAAAAGAAGCGGCACCGCCATCCCGGCAAACTGACCGTACAGCGAGGTAGCTTCCGCAATTTGAAAGCCAGCGTAAATCAAGGCGAACGGAACGACCATTGGCTCCAATACATAAGCGATTGACCCGACGAGTCTGCTCAAGGTGACTGGAAATGATACGGACAACAGTTGCCACAGAGTGTCCCGGCTTTGCTGCAGAGAAGAAAGGATGGGTGTGCGGATCAGCTTCTCGGCCGTTTGCTTGCTGCCTCGGCGATACTGCCAGATAATGTAGAGCAATCCTGCAGCTTCACCAAAAATGATGCTTGCAACCGCTCCAGCTGTCGCATACTCGACGCCATGCTCCATAAAGGAGATAGTCATCACAACTACCAGAACCATTCTGACGATCTGTTCGAGCAGCTGTGATGCGGCGGTCGGAATCATGTTGTGCTTCCCTTGGAAATAGCCTCGCAATACAGAAGAAATGCTGGCTATCGGGATGATCGGGATGGCTGCTAACAGCACGATATACGCCCGTGGATCGGTAAACAGCCATTGCGTCAGCAAGCGAGCGCTAAGGAACAGAAGCAAGCAAACAAGAAGGCTGATTCCACCGGTGATCAACAAAGAGAGGAGCAGGACACGCCGAGTCTGTTTCGGATCGCGGGCTGCTTCGGTTTCTGCTACCTGCTTCGCGATGGCAACAGGAAGTCCAAATGTGGTGAGTGTGATGAGAAAATAGAGAATCGGCACCACCATTTGGTACAAGCCTACTCCTTCTGCACCGATAATGCGTGAGAAGACAATGCGATTGGCGAACCCGAGGATTTTTGTGATTGCTCCCGAAACAATGAGAATGACGGTACCGTAAAGAAATGATTGTCTCATGGAAAAGCCCTTTCCTTTACGAATGGTTCGATTTTTGTGCCTATTGTTAGAATATGGACGTGCTGCCGGGAGAATGACTATTTTCAAAAAGGGGAGAAGAAAGAGATGTCCGACTTGAACAATTTCAGCGAGGATGAGTTGTTTATGCAGGTGTTTAATCTGTGCAAAAGCAAGGCAGAGGAGTTCGAGCTGTTGGGGTATGACAATGTATCGCCCAAAGACATCTGGGAGTGTGTATCCTCGTCCTACAAGGAATTTCCAGCTCTCCACAAGCTGGTCAATGACATTTTGTCGTTAAAGACGACGAAGTATATGAACTGGCAAATGATGAAAGTCTATCGCAATAATTTGTAATTTTTATACGCAATTTGACCTGTTTTTAGCACTTGGCTATAATGGGCATATTGACAACAAGGGGTTGTATGAGGGAGCGCTCGTAAGGGACGGTCCCAGGGGAGGTTACAGAGAAGATGATTAAATGGAGCAGATTGGTCTTGTTCCTGGCAGTGGTGGGGGCGTTAGCAGCCTTGCTCATCACGACAACAGTGCCAGTAGCGAACAAAATTACGCTCGGCCTTGATTTGCAGGGGGGCTTTGAAATCCTGTACGAGGTAGAGCCGTTGGAAGCAAATCAGCAAGTGACGACTGAATTATTGCAAGCCACCGCGGAAATGGTGGAGAAGCGGGTGAACATTGGGGGGGTAACCGAGCCGGATGTTACCATCGAGCTTCCCAATCGGATTCGCGTTAAAATTGCTACGCAAAACGCAGATCAGGACAAGCTTCGTGCTTTGATCGGGAAACCTGCCGTGCTTGAATTCCGTAATGAGGCAGGGCAAGTGCTGTTTAGTGGAGCCGATTTGGCGCCAGGGGGGGCGTCTGTCGGTTACGACGATTTGAACAGACCGCTTGTTGTCGTGAAGTTTAAGGATCCTGATAAATTGGAGCAGGTAACCCGTGAGTATGTAGGGAAGCTGATGCCGATCTATCTGGATGATAATCTCCTGACGAACCCTCAAATTCAGCAGGCGATTCCAGGGGGGACTGCGACGATTACCGGTAACTATACGGTTGAATCAGCGCAAGAACTCGCGGGCATTTTGAACTCCGGCGCGTTGCCAGCCAAATTGATTGAGAAGCAGGTAACCTCGGTAGGTGCCAGCTTAGGTGCAATGGCCTTGCAAAAGACCATCTTTGCTGGTTATATCGGCGGGGCTCTTATCCTGATTTTTATGCTGGTGGTTTATCGTTTGCCAGGTATGATTGCCAATATCACATTGGCCGTGTTCGTTTATTTTTGTTTAGTGGTGCTCGACTGGATGAATGCTACCCTGACATTGCCAGGGATTGCCGGATTTATTCTTTCCGTTGGGATGGCCGTGGATGCCAACATTATTACGACCGAGCGCATTCAAGAGGAGCTTCGTTCCGGAAAAACCGTGCTCTCTGCATTCCGTGCAGGCCAACGCCGCTCTTTTATTACGATCATTGACGGTCACGTTACCACGATTATTGCTGCGGGCGTGCTGTTCTTCTTTGGTTCCAGCGCAATCCAAGGCTTTGCGGTTACGTTGTCTATGACCATTATCGTAAGCTTGATTACGAACGTATTCGGTTCCCGTTTCCTCCTGTGGTTGGTCATTCGTGCCAACATGTTTAAAAAGCCAGTGTGGTACGGTGTAAAGGAGAGTGAAATCGGTGAGCTCTAAGCAACAAGATAATATCGTAAAGTTTGATATTGTGAAAAACCGCCGAAAAGCATATATGGTCTCAGCGACGATATTGATTCTGGGATTGCTCACCATGCTGATCATGGGTTTGAATCTGGGCGTAGACTTCAAAGCGGGTACCCGTCTTGATTTGTTGATCGGCAAGGAGTTTAAGACCGCGGATGTGGAGGCAGTCATCAAGGAGCAGTTGCCGGACGTTCATTTCACACCGCTTACGACCTACGGTAACTTTCAGGCCGCGACACGCTTTGAGCAGGTAGTTGAAGCGGAAAAACTGCTGAAAGTGGAAGAGGCACTTAAGGCAAAATATGGTCCACAAGTGACCAAACAAGAGTCAACCGTTGATCCTTCCATTGCACGAGAACTGGTTGGGAAAGCAGGACTTGCCATCGCCATCGCTTCGGTAGGGATTGTGATTTATATTGCGATCCGCTTCCAGTTCCTGTTTGGGCTCGCGTGCGTCGTTGCCTTGCTGCACGATGCGTTTATCCCGATCGCTTTCTTTTCCTTGTTCCGTCTGGAGATCGACCTGACGTTTATTGCGGCGATTTTGACCATCGTCGGTTATTCGATTAACGATACGATCGTTATTTTTGACCGGATCCGTGAAAACCTCCGTTCGATGAAAGTGAAGACTGTCGAGGATCTGGAGCATATGGTAAATGTAAGCTTGTGGCAAACTATGCGACGCTCCCTGTATACAGTAGCGACCGTATTTTTCACTGCTTTGGCCATTACCTTATTCGGTAGCGAGGGAATTCGCAACTTCTCCCTGGCGCTGATTTTTGGTCTGGTGAGCGGTACGTATTCTTCCATCTTTATTGCTGCACAAGTATGGGTTACGTTAAAGAAAAGAGAAATGGCGAAACAACGTTTCTCCACTACTCCTAACGAAAGCTGATCAATAATAGCCGCGGACAAAGTGTTCCGCGGTTTTTATTTTTTGCCGAGACAATCCACGATATGGCTCTATCCGCATGCAACGTATGAAACGCCGTATGCAAAGCGAATCCTGTATGTATACCACTTTGGCACAGGAGGCAAATCCGTGGAAAATCGTCTCGCACAGGCACAGTTCGCGGCATGGGTTGGAATCGTGGGCAATATTCTTTTGGCAGGGGCCAAGCTCTTGATCGGCATCGTCGGCCGGTCTCAAGCATTAATTGCGGATGCTGTCCATTCCGCATCCGACGTGATCGGGTCAGTAGCTGTCCTGATCGGATTACGGGCAGCGGATCGGCCGCCCGATGAAGATCACCCGTATGGTCACGGCAAGGCAGAATCCGTAGCTGCGATCATTGTTGCTGTACTGCTTGCAGTCGTGGGCTTTGAGATCGGCATGGCATCAGTGGAATCGTTATTTGCTCCTTTAGAAGCACCGGGAATGATCGCCATCTGGGCAGCGGTCGGCTCCATGGTGATCAAAGAGTGGATGTTTCGCTATAAGTACAATCTGGGGAAAAAATTAAACAGCCAGTCCTTAATCGCCAACGCGTGGGAACATCGATCGGATGTCTTTTCTTCCTTTGCTGCGTTGATCGGGATTGGCGGAGCCATTGTAGGCGGTCGTTTTGGCATTCCATGGATGCTCTATCTGGATCCGATCGCGGGTATCTTTGTTTCCTTGCTTGTCTTTAAGATGTCGTACAACATCCTGATGGAATCCATTCATACGACACTGGATCATGTCCTTCATGAAGAGGAAACGACAGACCTGCGCCAGACGGTTGAGGCGGTTCCGGGGGTATTGCGGATCGATACGCTGCATGCACGGGAACATGGCCACTACTTGATCGTGGATGTAAAGGTGAGTGTGGAACCGTCCATTACCGTAGAGGAAGGCCATCGCATCGGAAAACAAGTAAAGCAAGCCTTGCTGACGAACTTTTCGAAGGTACGCGATGTCTTCGTTCACATCAATCCGTTTGACGAAATGAACCCCCCATTTATCCAGCACACTCGGCAAGATTCCCCGGAAAGGGAGTATCTTCATTAATCTCTGATATTGTCAGTGCCTTCCCCTTTTCATATAATTAGATGTGGATTGGAGGAAGGCCTATGCTGAAAGCGAAAACGCGTTGGCAACTGGCCACGTATGACGATGTGCTGGCGCAGGAGATCGCGGAAGAATGCGGGATATCGCCATTGATCGCCCGTCTTTTGGTGATTCGTGGGATTGATACCCCCGAGAAGGCGCGATCCTTTTTACATGTAAGTGTCGAGCAATTTCATGATCCATACAAGCTGGATGGTATGGAGAAGAGTGTTCACCGCATCCGTGAAGCGATTCGGCTGCAGGAACCGATCTGTATTTATGGAGATTATGATGCGGATGGTGTCAGCTCTACATCCTTGATGGTGCATACCATGAGACAATTGGGAGCTGTCTTCGATTATTACATTCCGAATCGATTCAAGGAAGGATACGGATTAAATAACCAAGCGCTTGAGCATTTGCAGCAATCAGGATACAAACTGATCATTACTGTCGATACAGGGATTAGTGCGGTGGAGCAGGTCGAATTCGCCAAATCAATCGGTTTGGACGTCATTGTAACCGATCACCATGAACCGCCGGCGGTCATCCCGGATGCCTATGCTGTCATTAATCCGAAGAAACCGGGCTGTACCTATCCGTTTGACATGCTTGCAGGGGTTGGGGTTGCCTTTAAATTGGCAACGGCACTGCTGGAGGAGCCGCCACTTCATTTGCTGGATTTGGCTTCCATCGGGACGATTGCTGACCTTGTTCCATTGGTGGATGAAAATCGGGTATTGGCGAGCATGGGGCTCCGGCGTCTCAATCAGACCCGAAATATCGGATTGCAAGCCTTGATCCGGGTGTGCGGGCTGGCAGATACAGAGCTGAGCGCAGGGAATGTCGGCTTCGCCATTGGCCCTCGCATCAATGCGGTTGGCCGCTTGGAGACCGCTGAAGCTGCGGTGAAGCTGCTGACGACGGACGATGCCAAGGAAGCAGAGCATTATGCCCAGCTGCTGGATGATCTGAACAAGGAAAGGCAAGAGCTGGTACAAACAATGACCGAAGAGGCCATCGCGATGGTGCTGGCGGATTATCCGCCGGAGGAAAACGGAGTCCTGGTTCTGGCGAAGGAAGGCTGGAATGTAGGAGTCGTAGGGATTGTAGCTTCACGAATGGTCGAACGCTTTTACCGTCCTACGATCGTCCTGGGCATTGATCCGGAAAAAGGAACGGCCAAAGGATCTGCACGTAGTATCGCCGGCTTTGATATGTACGAAGCATTGACAGTGTGCAAGGAGCTCTTGCCGCATTATGGCGGACACACCATGGCAGCAGGGATGACGTTACCGGTAGAAAATCTCCCTGCATTGCGGACAAAGCTGAATCAGCTGGCGAAAGAGTGGCTGACGCCAGAGGATTATACCCCGTTGACGAAGGTCGATCTGGCGGTTGAGCTTTCCGAGGTGAATGTGGAGCTTGTAGAGCAGCTGGAAGCACTTGCCCCGTTTGGAATGGGCAATCCGACGCCGATCGTGACGATCAAGGATACCCAGGCACAGGGTATGAGAAAGATCGGACGAGACAACACCCATTTGAAGTGTTCACTGCAACAGGACACGGTATCGCTCGATGCGATCGGGTTTTCGTGGGCAGATGCGATGGAGAAAGTCACAGCGAAGGCCAAGCTTGACGTAGTCGGTGAGCTGTCTGTCAATGAATGGAATGGCATGAAAAAGCCGCAAATGGTCATCCGGGATCTTTCCGTACCCCATCGGCAAATTTTTGATTGGCGCGGCAGCAAAAACAAGGAAGGCAAATGGCTCCCGTTGGCTAATCAGGCGGACACGCTAACCATTGTTTTTGAAGCTGCGGCGTATGAAGCATTGCTCGGGTATGCACAGACGGCTGCAGCCAGCGAAGCTGCTTTACAGGCTTTGCATTGCATCAATCATCATCTTGCCGAAAAAGACTTGTTTTTAGACGATGCAAAAGGGTATCATACACTTGTCTTATATGATTTACCAAAAAAGAAAGCTGTTCTGGGCAAGATCTTGCAGGATACTGCTCATGTGGAGCGAATCTATTGTTTGTTTGGGGACCCTGATCTTGGTTTGGAGCGGATCCAGGCACCGAGTCGTGAGCAGTTTAAGCAGTTGTATCAGCTATTCAGTCGTTTTCCTTCGATCGAAAAGCATCAATTGGATGCACTCGCCCGCAAGCTGCAAATCAAACGCAATATGCTTGAAGGCATGCTTGCTGTATTTGCGGAGTTGAACTTTATCCGTGAAGAACAGGATCGCTATCAACTGATGCCTGATGCCAGTAAAAAGCAGCTTGATCATTCCCAAATCTACAAGGATTGGATAGAAGAAGCCGAGCTTGCGACTGAGTTGCTTCTTTCCTCATACGACAACCTTGTTCAATACTTGAATCAATGGGTGGAATCAACCACACCATAGGAGGCCATCATATGGATTTTAAAGAGTATATTCGCGTTATTCCTGACTTTCCTCAACCAGGTATCCGTTTCAAAGACATTACAACCTTGTTGAAAGACGGCAAAGCCTACAAAGCAGCGATTGATGAGCTGTCTGCGTTTGCCAAAGAATTGGATGCAGAGGTTGTGGCAGGGCCGGAAGCACGCGGCTTCGTAGTCGGAGCTCCGCTTGCAACGTCCTTGGAGCTTGGTTTTATTCCTGTTCGCAAAGAAGGCAAGCTGCCTTATGAGACCATCAAAGCGGACTATAGCCTGGAGTATGGAAAAGACTCTCTGGCTATGCATGCGGATGCGATCCAAAAAGGTCAACGCGTGTTAATCGCAGATGATCTGCTGGCAACAGGCGGAACCATCACCACGACGATCAAACTCGTTGAGCAACTCGGCGGTGTGGTTGTTGGCGCGGCCTTTTTCATCGAGCTTTCTTATCTGGATGGGCGTAAGCACCTGGGCAATATCCCGGTTAAATCTCTCGTTCAATATTAATTAGAAAAAAGAAGAACGGGCATTTGCCCGTTTTTTCGTTTTTTTGGAAGATCTCCATATTTTGATCAGTGTAATTGCTTTACAACCGTATCGGATTACAAGATAATAAGATGAAATACAGCAAAAATCGTCAGCGGAGTATGTCGCTTTGTACAAGCTTTTGTTAAACGACAGCGCATTTCCACCCTTACGAGATTAAATTAGTAAAGTTCGAGAGGATAAGGGAAGGGAACTATGACAACGGGCATGGAAGAAGTATTACAAAAAGCGAGCAGCTATTTACCGGAGAAGGATCTGGAAATGATCCGGCGTGCGTATGCTTTGGCAGACCAAGCGCATACCGGTCAGGTGCGGAAATCGGGCGTTCCTTACATTATGCATCCGATCGCCGTTGCAGGAATTCTGGTTAATTTGCATATGGATGCAGTAACCATTGCAGCGGGGCTGCTTCATGACGTCGTTGAAGATACAGAAATCACCTTGGAAACCTTGCGAGAACAGTTTGGGAATGAAGTCGCGCTTCTGGTCGACGGCGTGACCAAGCTGGACAAAATTAAATATAAGTCCAAAGAAGAGCAGCTGGCGGAAAACCATCGCAAAATGCTGGTGGCCATGGCACAGGATATTCGTGTCATCATGATCAAGCTGGCTGACCGTTTGCATAACATGCGGACCTTGCGCCACATGTCGGAGGAAAAGCAGCGGGAGATTTCCGATGAGACCTTGGAGATCTTTGCGCCGCTTGCCCACAGGCTCGGGATCGCCTCCGTAAAATGGGAACTGGAGGATACAGCTCTGCGGTATCTGAATCCGCAGCAGTATTACCGTATCGTTAACCTCATGCAAAAGAAAAGGGCTGAGCGGGAAGGGTACATCCATGAAGCCTCCGAGATGATTCAGGAAAAGCTGGATGAGCTGCATATCGAGGCGGAAATTTCCGGTCGTCCCAAACATCTGTACAGCATCTATAAAAAGATGACGACACAAAACAAGCAATTTTATGAGATCTACGATTTGCTTGCGCTGCGCATCATCGTGAACGATATTCGGGATTGCTATGCAGTCTTAGGCATCGTGCACACACTCTGGAAACCGATGCCGGGCCGCTTCAAAGACTATATCGCGATGCCGAAGCCCAATATGTATCAATCCTTGCATACCACGGTAATCGGACCAAAAGGCGAACCGCTCGAAGTACAGATCCGCACCTGGGAGATGCATCAGACCGCGGAGATCGGGATCGCGGCGCACTGGGCTTACAAAGAAGGAAAAAGCGTGGTGCAAGGCACCTTTGCCGAGAAGATCGGTAACCTGCGCGAGATCATTCAGGGCGGTCAGGAAGAGACGCCAAACGCTCAGGAATTTATGGAATCGCTCAAACAGGACCTGTTCTCGGATACGGTCTTCGTGTTCACGCCAAAAGGCGATGTCGTCGAGCTGCCAAAAGGCTCCGTTCCCCTGGACTTTGCCTATCGGATTCACTCGGCAGTCGGAAACCGGACCGTCGGAGCCAAGGTCAACGGCAAAATCGTTCCACTCGACTTTGCTCTTCGTACCGGAGACATCGTGGAGATTCTGACATCCAAGCATTCGTATGGACCGAGCCAGGATTGGCTGAAAATCGCCAAATCGGCGCATGCCCGCAATAAAATCAAGCAATGGTTCAAGAAAGAAAAGCGGGAAGAAAACGTGATCAAAGGCCAGCAGATGGTCGAGATGGAAA
This sequence comes from Bathyarchaeia archaeon, assembly GCA_035644815.1. Taxonomy (GTDB): domain Bacteria; phylum Bacillota; class Bacilli; order Brevibacillales; family Brevibacillaceae; genus Brevibacillus_F. The sequence goes on from DASQNU010000044.1 coordinate 21,370, forward strand.
TCAAGGCACGCGGCTATGATGTCAAAGAGGTGCTGACAGCCGAAAATCTCAAAGATGTGGCTGATAAATTCAATTTCCAGGGCGAAGAGGACATGTATGCGGCGGTTGGTTACGGCGGTATCACCGCTTCGCAAATCACGACACGTCTGACCGAAAAGCTGCGTCGTGAGCGGGATGAACAGGCGATTCCGGAGTTCAAACCGGCATCGAGCTCTAAGGTCGGTCGGAGCGAGTCCGGGGTTCAGGTTCGCGGCGTTGACAACCTGCTGGTGCGTCTCTCCCGCTGTTGTTCGCCAGTACCGGGGGACCAGATCATTGGCTTCGTGACGCGAGGCAGAGGGGTTTCTGTCCATCGAAGCGACTGTCCGAACGTACTGGCTGAGGAATGCAATGAGCGCCTGATTGATGTGGATTGGGAAAGCACGCTCAAGCACAACTATCAGGTCGATATTGAAATTACCGGAAATGATCGCAATGGACTGCTCAATGACGTGCTGCAAGCTGTCGCTGAAACGAAAACCAATATTTCAGCAGTCAGCGGCAAGGCCGACAAAAATCGGGTAGCTACGATTCATATGACCATTTCCATCGGGAATCTCGACCACCTGCACAAAGTCGTCGAACGGATCAAACGCATCAAAGACATTTATTCCGTACGTCGTATTTTAAGTACGTAACCCATTCATATAGAAACACACCCGACGTTACCTTTCTGGCGTCGGGTCTATTTTTCGTGATTCAAAAAAGAAGGCTGCGCTATGAAAGTGGCGTGGCCAAGTTTACGAAGGAGGGGCAGCAAGATGCGAGTGGTAGTGCAACGTTCCAAGGAAGCAAGCGTGACGGTAGGTGGAGAAATCGTCGGACAGATCGAACATGGCTTGGTTCTGCTGGTCGGCGTCACGCATACGGATACTGAAAAGGATGTAGAATTCGTCGCAGAAAAAGTGGCAAATCTGCGCATTTTTGAAGATGCAGAGGAGAAGATGAATCTGTCTGTCCTGGATACGGGTGGACAAATCCTCTCGATCTCGCAATTTACCCTGTACGGGGATTGCCGCAAAGGGCGCAGACCCAACTTCATGGCGGCCGCCCGTCCTGAGCAGGCAGAGCCGCTGTATGACCTGTTTAATGCAAAATTGCGCGAAAAGGGCTTGCATGTGGAGACAGGGCGTTTTGGGGCGATGATGGATGTACGGCTGCTGAATCACGGACCAGTAACGTTGATCGTGGAGTCATAGCTTATGGATGAAAGGGATTGGCTGATCCTTAAGCTGCTATACGAAAAAAAGAATATCACGAAGACGGCCCATAGCCTCTACATATCGCAACCTTCCCTGACGAAACGACTGCAGCAGATCGAAAAAGAGTTCAAGGTGACGATCGTACAGCGGGGGACAAAAGGGGTGCACTTTACACCGCAAGGCGAGTATTTGGCAAAATGTGCGGAGGATATGCTGCGGCGATTGCGCCAAATCAAAGAAAGGGCGCTCAATATGGAGCAGGAGGTAAGCGGAACGCTGCGGCTGGGAGTGTCCAACTATATTACTCAGCACAAGCTGCCGCGTCTGTTAAAGCTCTTTCGTGAACAGTACCCTAAGGTTGAGTTTAGCGTAACGACCGGCTGGAGCAAGGATATTTTCACGCTTGCCTATCATCAGGATGTACATGTCGGGATGGTACGCGGCGACTACCAATGGTCGGATGCCAAGAAGCTCTTGTTTCAGGAAAACATCTGCATCACCTCCAAGGAGAAAATCGAGCTGCACGAGCTGCCATACCTGCCCAGGATCGACTATCAGACTGACATCCTGCTAAAGAGCATGATCGACAATTGGTGGAGCGGCACCTTTTCCCAGCCTCCCCTAATCGGCATGGAGGTGGACAAGGCGGATACTTGCAAGGAAATGGTCGTGAACGGCTTGGGCTACGGGATTCTCCCGAGTGTGCTGGTCGAGAAAAATAAAGAGTTGTATCGGATCAATCTCAAGAATGAAGCGGGAGAACCGCTTGTCCGAAACACGTGGATGTTTTACCACGAGAACGATCTGCAAATGAACCTAGTAAAAGCGTTTGTTAAATTTGTCGAGGGTCTCGATTTTATCCATGATCTCTAGTAGTACGTTCCTTCTTTTCACAGCGGAAGAATGGATCACTTGTGCATGTGCATGAGTGGTCTTTTTTGACGTTATAGAAACTATCTATTGGCGCAAAGCATGAAAAGATAGGGTCATTCAAGCTTTTTACTTTTTTCATCTGTTCGACTTTCTGCAATCGCACGTGAGGAAGGGAAGAGAGGGACGGGCGGAGTCTTTGTCACACCTGCTCAGGAGGAGCTGCCAAAAACGGTACATGCTTGTCGCGCAACCCCATCGGTTGAATAAGCTTCTTTGAACCCTTTTGCGCGACGTACCGTTATTGGAAGCGGAGCCGGACAGTCTCCACCCCCTTGCGGGTGTGGCAAGAACGCAGCCCCTCCCTCTCTTCCCTTCCCCCATCACCATGTTTGCACAATTTATATCAGTCATTCGTTTTCGTTATGGATAGTAATAAAAGATTTGTATTTTAAAGAATGACAAATCGGTACTATCATGTGGAGAGAAGGGGGAAGCAAACGGGATGGGAGACCAGAGAAGCAGCCTGATCGACTTCATGAAGCGCCATGAAGGAAAAGACTTTGATGCCCTGCTGCAGGATGATTTACAGGCAGAAGGGTTTCATTTCACCACCTATATCTCCAAAGCAAAAATATTGCTCGGGAGCAACAGCCTTCTCATCAGCGAGCATCAGACAGGGAGGTTTTTCTGCTTGCCGCTCGTCGGCATCAAAGAGATACAAGAAGAAAGCAACGGCACCTATGATCATGCATTGTGCGTGGTCTACGAAAACAATTATTCCGTCTCGATCCAAATATTCGAGCTGCTGTAAAAGAAGGAGTCAACAAGTATGAACGTCCTATTTCTGATCGTATATCAAGTCATCTTGCCTGTTTTCGCGCTGATCGGCGTAGGGGCATTTTTGCATCGAAAGTTCTCATTCGACATGAATACCTTATCGAAAATCACTACTTATTTTTTGTTGCCAGCCGTCAGCTTCGTTAACATTTACGAAAGCAAAATGAGCGGCCAAGCATTTATCGGCATTCTCGGTTTTTTGGTCCTACAAAATCTCTGCTTGATCTTCATCAGCACGAGCATTGCCAAGGTTGCGAAATTTGATCGCGCGTTGTCTGCCACGTTTGAAAACAGCGTAGTGCTCAACAATTCGGGGAATTTTGGTTTGCCCGTCAGCCAACTGGTGTTCCATGCCAATCCGTTGGGGATGTCCATCCAGGTGGTGGTCAGCATTTTTCAAAACCTGCTCACCTACACGTATGGCCTCATGAACGCCATGTCTGTAAAGAGCAAGGGAACAAGTGCTGTGCGGGAGATGGTGAAAAATCCGGTCATCTACGCCTTTCTGTTAGGACTTTTCATGAATCATTTCCATCTGCAGCTGCCGTCAGTCTTATGGAATCCGGTTGAAAATGCTGCGGAAGCGTTTTTGGCCATCGCCTTGATCACGTTAGGAGCACAGAGCGCCTATCTGCGCTTTGAGGGGATCTCTTTGCCGCTTTTCCTCAGTCTTGTCGGACGGTTGCTTTTGTCGCCGCTGATCGCGGTATGCATTATTTATGTGCTTGGTTTGGAGGGCACGACAGCCCAAGCGTTACTGATAGCCAGCTCATTTCCAAGCTCGCGCAACAGCGCCTTGTTCGCTTTGGAATACGACAATCATCCGGAATATGCGGCGCAGACAGTACTGCTTTCCACGATTCTGTGCAGTATAACCGTCACGATTGTTGTCTACTGTGCACAAATGTTTTATTAATCGCCAAGCAAAAAAGGAGCCGACTAAGATCGGACTCCTTTTTTTCATGCATTTATTGTGCTGCAAAGTAACGAAGTATGCCTTTGTACAAGCCATCAGCCGCAAGCTCCTGCTGCTTGGAGGAACGCAAGCGCAGCTCTTCCTGGTAGTTGGACAGAAAACCGATCTCGGCAAGGATTGAGACAACCGGATTCTCACGAAGGACAAAATAGTTGCCGTAGCGGGCATTCAGATCTTTATAAGTGGTGGAGCGGACGATCTCGGACTGCACCAGAGAGGCGAGCTGACTCGATTTCCCTTGATTGTAGTAGAACACGATTGTGCCGTTTGTCAATGAATTCGGATGCGTATTGTGATGGATGCTGACAAAAATATCGGCATTGTTGTTGACCGCTACATCTACTCGGTCTTGCAAGGTTAGCTTGCGGTCATCGCTGCGGGTCATGATCACTTTTGCTCCTGCTGCTTCCAGCTTGTTTTTCAGCAGCAAGGCAACCTGCAGATTGATCGTTTTTTCCAATGTGGAGAAGCTGGAGCCAGTGGCGCCATTGTCATCGCCGCCGTGTCCCGCATCTACCACGATGACTTTATCGACCAATTCATTTCCTTTGACTACGTTTTCCGTGCCGTCTGCGCTTACCAGCCAGCCGGCTATGTATCCCGTAGAGCCATCTTTCAGCTTGATTCGGAACCAATCTTCTTCTTTTTTGACAATCGCATATCGCTCGCCTGCTTGGACACGTCCGACAATATCATAGGTCGTTCCCGGGCCGGAGCGGACATTGGTATCTGGATTGAGAATCGTCACGAATGCTTCGGCCGGAATCGCTGCTTGTTCTACATTGATCAGCCACCCGGCAACCCAGCCTTCGTTTCCTTCAGATGTTTTGACCCGATACCAGTCGCCTTGCTGTTCCAATAGTGTAAGGCTTGTCCCTTGCGCTAGCGTCGAGATGAGCTCACTATCTGTCGTAGGCTGACTCCGCAGATTGACCATGGACGAGGTGACAGTCGCCTTTCCGATGCCGTCATTGGCAGAAGGGGAAGTAGTGGGCGGTGCTGTCTGCGAAGGGCTTTGCGGTGTGACTGTCAGTGGCGGCGGTGCTTTCTCGGTTTTGGAAATCCAGCCAATGACGCCATCAATGTCAATTTTGATCCAGCCGCTTTGCTCCGAAAGCTGTTTCACTGTCATACCGGGGCTCAACTGTCCGATTGCGGTCAGACTGCTGTTGGGCTCCGGATAAATATAGGGGGAATGATTTACGGTGACCGTGCCGCCCTGTTGGGTAACGAGAACCGGTGAAGTAGCCGGTGTCTGTGTCGGAGCCTGGGATGGTGTCGTTGGTGCAGTTACGGGCGCTTTGGCAGGTGTTGTTGCAGTTCCGCCGGATTCGGCCACCAGCCAGCCTGCGGCCCAACCCTTTTTATCCCCAGAAAGCTGTATCTGCACCCATTCCCCGCTTTTTTGCAGGACGGGATAAGCTTGTCCCGGGTTGATATTGGCCACTACGGGAAAGGTCTGACTAGGCCCCGAGCGGATATTCAAGTTCGTTACCTTACTGGTTATTTTCTTTTGGGCTGCAGCGGTCGGGATGGATTTGACCATCCAGGAAGCCAGCCAACCCTCTTGCCCGTTGGGGAGCTTCACCTTTACCCAATTGGGTTGTTCGCTTAGCACGGGAAGAACCGTATTTTTGGTAACCGTCGTCATGACGGGATCGTTTAGACTGGGACCAGAACGAACGTTCAGCTTATCAACAGTCACTTGTACTGAACCCGCAGCGGCCAACACCGTGTAGGGCAGGACGAAGAGTGACAAGATGAGCAAAATACGCACGTGTAGCTTCATGCGAGTGAACACGTATGACATCCTTTCTTTACAAAATAATGATGCGACCACCTGCGTAAAAAACGCGGGCAGGCTGCCATGATAGTCATTCGGGATTCTGCCTTCATTTTCCTGCACAAAACGACAAATTCTCACATCAACGCGCCACTTTCTGGCAAGACTAAGAGGAAAAGCGAGAAAAAGCTCGTAGGAAGGTGGATGACGATGCGTCAATCAAGGAATGAGGGTTTTGCCCATGAATCTAGCAAGAGACTGTTTTCTGTCGACTTTCACGACTTTTTGGAAAAAGAGTCCATCTATAATGACGTAGAATTATCCCAAGAGTTTCAGATCAGTATTCATGATATTCAGCGTTTGCGGCATCGCATGAAGCGATAGAACCACTGTTTTCACATTGACCAGGCTTTTCAGGTTCGATAAGATGAGGAATGTCATACTGAAAAGCAGGTGAATCCATGATTGTCGTAAAAAGTGAAGGGCACTCCTTTGAACGGGAGATTGGTTTGATTCTAGCCCTTTTTGAAGAAGAACCGGACATTCGTTTTGTTACCGAGGAGTATACACCAGCCAATGGTGAAACATATATCCAGCTTACCTTGCATCCGGGTGAAAAGGGTGTTCATACGCAGGGAAGTATCGAAAAAGGGGATACTCGCTTTACGTATGACTATGATCGTCTTTACCCGGCTTTCGATGAGAAGAGCATGCGCAAGACGGCAAAGCAAGCGATCAGCTATACGCTTCTCATGCTGATGGAACAGCTAACGGGAGTGGAGCAAGGCTGGGGTATTTTAACCGGAATTCGTCCGACTAAGCTTTTGCATCAGTTTCTTTCGTCAGGTATGACCAAGGAAGAAGCGCATCGCCGCCTAAGCACCGACTATATGGTGCGTCCCTATAAGCTTGATCTGTTGCAAAAAATTGTAGACCTGCAGCTGGCAGTTGTGCCGGATTTTTATTCGATCGATCAAGAGCTGTCAGTTTACATCGGCATTCCGTTTTGCCCGACAAAATGTGCCTATTGCACGTTTCCCGCGTATGCGATCAAAAGCCATACCGCATCCGTCAATCCGTTTCTGGAGGGACTCCACTACGAAATCGAGCAGATCGGCGCATGGTTGAAAGCGCATGATCAGCGGATCACCTCTATCTATTTCGGGGGAGGTACACCAACCAGCATCACGGCAGACGATATGGATCGATTGTTTGCTTCCATGCACGAGTCGTTCCCGCATATGGATAAAGTGCGCGAGTTGACGGTAGAGGCGGGACGTCCTGACACGATCACGCCTGAAAAGCTCGAGGTTATGAAAAAGTGGAACGTGGATCGAATCAGCATCAATCCGCAGTCCTTTACGCAGGAGACACTGCATGCCATCGGTCGTCACCATACGGTAGAAGAGACGATTGAAAAATATCATCTCGCCATGGAGATGGGGCTGCGCAATATCAATATGGACTTGATTATCGGGCTGCCGAATGAAGGTCTGGCGGAATTCACACACAGCCTAGAGCAGGTTGGAAAGCTGATGCCTGCATCCTTGACTGTGCATACCCTTTCCTTTAAACGCGCCTCGGAAATGACCCAGAACAAGGATCGCTACTGCGTTGCCGATCGTGATGAGATTCGCGCGATGATGGAACTCGCAGAAAAATGGACGCAGGAGCAAGGCTATCAGCCCTATTATTTGTATCGTCAAAAAAATATCCTCGGCAACTTGGAGAACGTCGGATATTCCATGCCAGGGCAGGAAAGCATCTATAACATCATGATCATGGAAGAGGTTCAGTCGATCCTCGGCTTGGGCTGTGGAGCTGTATCCAAGCTGATGCAGCCGGGC
>DASQNU010000045.1:0-22765 GCA_035644815.1 Bathyarchaeia archaeon
GCCGATCTTCGGAATCAAGGTATAAGAAGACGGTTGCTTGATCACCGACTTCAAACGTTTCATCCGTATCATTTTCGTGTAACAAAATACCGGTACCCTCGTCTTTAAGGAAGTATCCATACTCGACCTTCCTGTCAACCAACAAGGTCACGATCATACCCGGTTGAAACAGCCCTTGGCTGAAATGCCCAGGCTTCTTCGACTTATTCGTTTTGTACGATTGGTTGCTGTTGCGATTCATTCGCATTTGTCTTCTCATTCGTCGCCATCCTTTTGCAAAAGCTCACTGTTCATAGCTTCATTATACCAATTGCTTTCCTCATTTAGGCAAGTCCATCAAGAGAATACATACATATATCTGTAGAAAGAGCATGTCACGAATTGCCATTTTATGAAACAAGGAGCGAAAAAACATGCTAGTTTTGATCGAACACATCATTTTAGGCATTATCCAGGGCTTGACCGAGTTTCTCCCGATTTCCAGCACCGGCCATCTTGTATTGTTCCGACAGCTCTTTGGCTTACAAGAGGCGGGCCTCCTCTTTGATACGATGCTTCATTTTGGAACCTTGATTGCCGTAGTCATCGTATTTTGGCCAGAAATTCTCCAGCTGCTGCGCAATCCTTTTGGCAAACTGGCACGCCTGTTGGTAGTAGGCACGATCCCTACCGCCGCGATTGGTCTTACCTTTGAAGATTTTTTTGAGGAAATCTCCCAGACCGGAATGACGATTGGCTATGAGTTTCTGGCGACAGGGCTCATTATCTGGGCGGTCGAATCCATGCGCAAAGGAAAGCGCAGCTTTGAACAAATCAACTACACTGATGCCTTGATCATCGGTACCCTGCAAGGTGCGGCCATTCTTCCGGCGATCTCACGCTCCGGGCTGACCATCGCAGGGGCGCTCATGCGTGGCATTGAGCGTGGGGAAGCTGCTCGCTTTTCCTTCTTGCTTTCCCTTCCCGCGATATTGGGCGGAGTGGTACTGCAAACGAAAAAGCTGGTGGATGGCCCTGTAGAAAGCATCGCTCTCATCCCAATGCTGATCGGGACGATGTTCGCTGCGATTGCCGGTTATTTTGCCATTCGCTGGATGCTGAAAATTATCAGCACAGGTTCGATGAAGGGCTTTGCGGTCTATGTGTGGCTGCTTGGGGTGGTCATCCTGGCCATGCAGTTCTTTGGATATTGGCAAGTGTAGCTATGGTTTGTGCAAACATGGTGGTGGGGGAAGGGAAGAGAGGGTGGGGCTACGTTCTTGCCACACCCGCAAGGGAGTTATTACTGTCCGGTTCCGCTTCCAAAAACGCTACGTCGCGCAAAAGGTTTCAAAGAAGCATATTCAACCGACGGGGTTGCGCGACAAACGTGTCCCGTTTTTGGAAGCTCCACCTGAGCAGGCGTGACAAAGACTCCGCCCTTCCCTCTCCTCCCTTCCTCACGTAGCGGTTGCATAAAATCTATCGGATAAAAGAAAAAAGCTTGAACAAAAGCTATTTATCTAGCCTTTACTCCTTTTGCAATAGCTTCTGCTACGCTGGAGAGCATGTTTCGAGACGGAGCGCCTGCGAAGCCGAAACTTACTCTCCCCACCGCAGCCACTCGCTTTCACTTACCCTAAGAAAAAAGCGCTTCGAGCATAACCCGTCAAAGCGCTTTTTCTCTTTTTATGGTCGGATGAACATTTGCGTCCAATACATGCCGTACGATCCGCCTTCCACATAGCCAACACCGATTTCGGTATATTGTGCACTAAGTATGTTTTGGCGATGCCCCGGACTATTCATCCAGCCCCGCATCACTTCCGCCGCAGTTCGTTGACCAGCCGCAATATTTTCTCCTGCTGCCCGATACGAAATATTGAAGGCTCGCATCATGTCAAAGGGAGAGCCATATGTCGGCGATGTATGGGAAAAATAGTGGCGATCCCGCATATCCTGCGACTTGATTCGCGCGACTCGGGACAGCTGCCAGTTGTTGGCGAGCGGTCTCAACCCTACTTTGGCCCGTTCGGCATTCACCAACTGGACCACCTGTTCTTCAATAGACAGGACCTGCTTCGGAACCAGAGGAATCGTTACACGGTTCCCCGGGTAAATCAATGCCGGATTCCGAAACTGTGGGTTTGCAGCAATAATCTCAGACAGACCCACCCTGTACTTCTGTGCGATTTTCCACAAGCTGTCGCCCGGTTGAACGATGTACACATCGGTTTCAGGTGTTTGGGCATGTACGGAAGGAACCGAAACAGCAGATAAGCAAAGGCAGAGCACCGCCATATAGATAATCAGCTTTTTCATTAGCGGATCTCCTCCTTATCAGCAACGCCACGTCTAGCCACCATTTTCAACACCATGAGCAGCACTCCGTATACAGCAGCCGCCAGCAAAGAGGCAGTCAACCATCCGTCCGTACCCAATAGCAAGTAAAACAGGGCATGTGCGACAAACAAGCCCAGCACCCAAACGAGTACATTCATCCGTCTGGCAAAACGGAAAATATTTTCCACTTGTTCAATCACTCCCGGCTTTTAATACACTGCTAGCTTTGGTATTGCCAACCGGCGAGAAACTTATGCTACTCCCAATTACTTGCGGATTTGACGAGAAAACCCGCATTCTCCAGTATCTCAGCAAGCACTTCAAGCGGGGTATCCGCTACCTCTGCAAACTCTTTGCGCGTATACAAATGCACGGCGTCAGGAAATTCCTCCCGCAGCCGTTTGCGCAGCTTTTTTCCGCTGTCATCTTCATCGGTAAAAATATACAAATCCGCATCTGGGTCAATCTCTTCCTTCAGCTCCTCCGCCCGCTCTGTACTGAAGGTTCCATATGTACATAGAATGGTTACCGGTTCATCCAGGACACCTCGCAAACGTTCGCGATCTGTTTTCCCCTCCACAATCATCACTCGGACATCCATTGAAATACCTCCCGCCATCAAGTCTTTCCCATTATTCTTACCGTACCGATATCTGGATGATTATACGCGAAAATGCAAAGCCAAACTATTGATAGGCATAAAAAAGGGGGGCAGCATGCATGGGTAAATTCAAAAGCCAACGAAATGCGAATCAAATCGGTCTGGCCGTCGCAGGCCTCACCAGCAGCACCGTAGCGGATGACCTGCACACGGAGGACAACCAAGGGAACTCACGCCCGCAAAAAAGCAAGTCCCAAAAGAATCCGTAAGAAAAGATTGTACTTATAAAACAGTGAAGCCGTACCAAATACGGTTTCGCTGTTTTTTTATGCAGATGCTACATATGCATGGTCTTGTTTAGAATGTCTGCATGTTGTCGACGATAGAAAGGAAAACAGAATGGTAAGGAGAGAAACAGATGCCGTTTTTTCCCCATCCCCGCTCAGAAGGGATTACGGATCGTTCCCGTTGGTATACAAGCCTCTATCGCAATTACTATCGCATATCGTTCCCGTTTGAGGATGACGATCATGATGAAATCCACTGTGAATATATAGGTTCAGGCAAATGGCTGGCAAATATCACTCCTCGTCGTAGAAAGAGCCTACCAGTACATAACATACCATTTAACCAGAAATAAGCTTGTCAAAAGTACGTTAATTGTTATTCTAGTTATATGACTATTGAACAATTTAATCCAAATGAAGTACGCGTTAAAATTTTTAAGGCACTTGCCGATGATACTCGCCTTCAGATCATTAAAAAGTTATACGAAACGGGAAAAGAGCTCAGCTGCGGAGAAGCATGCCCGGAAGATCTGTCATCGAAATCAAATGCTTCCTACCATTTCCGTACATTACGGGAAGCAGGATTAATCAAGGTAAGAAAGGAGGCGCAAAATCGTTTAGTTACCTTGCAGCAAGAAACATTTGAACGATACTTGCCTGGTTTTCTTGATACCCTGTAGTCGGTATCTCTTTTTTTTACATAAGTTCAATAGTTATTTAACAATTAAATAATCGCCAGGCTATTTTTGGTTGCTTTTGTGATTGGTACCGATACGTTTACGCGGCACCTTTGTTGCCTCTCTTGCGTGATGAATTTGAGATTACTGCAGTCTTTTGGCAGCCTTCTGTTTACTGATTTCATTTCGCGTGCTCGCAGGGAAGATCCGTCAAGAAACGGTTCGAGCAGATGAATAAGGAGCGTTCTTCTTTACTTGCCTTCCATTTCCTGTTATCCTAGTAAAAAATATTTGATTGAATTTTTTTACGATTCAGGATTGGCTAAAGGAGTTGCGGTTCATGCTGCCTTCATCTATTTGGAAAAACCGTTCGTTTATACGCCTTTGGCTCGCCCAAGTGACAGCGAATATCGGCGATCAATTTTACAGTATCGCCTTGCTTTGGTATTTGCTGCAGCAGACTAAATCAGGGGCAACCCTCAGTCTCATTCCCATCCCGGAGATGGTGGCCGGATTTCTTTTTTACTTGATCGGCGGGGTGTTGGCCGACCGTTTCAGCTCACGCACCTTGATGGTTACTGCGGACATTGCTCGTCTGGTGATTGCCGTCTGTGTCGGACTTTTGGTAATGGCAGACGTCCATCATATCGGTTTATTCCTGCTGGCGCAATTTTTGCTCGGGATATTCTCTACGCTCTTTTATCCGGCGAAAACCGTTGCCCTGAAAGCGACGCTTCCCGCCGAATCGCTTGGTCGCGCCAACGCGATATTAGATACAACCTTTCGCACGATACGTATTCTGGCGCCAATGAGCATCGGGGTGCTGGCTGCAAGCGTCCCGATCGCTTCTCTTTTTTTCGTCAATGCTTGTATGTATTTGCTTTCGGCTTTCTTTGTCTATACCATTAGGGGCTCGCTGGGCAATAAGGCTAAGCTTGCTCAGGAGCCGTTGACGATTCGACAGTACTCACGCGACATTGGCTCTGCGGTCAAAGAAGTCATTCACAATCGTTCCCTTTTGTATATCCTGCTTTTTGGCAACATCGGGTTTCTTGTCTGGCAGGTATGCTGGAGTGTGGGTTTCCCTGTAATGGCGGATCAAATGGGAAACGGCGACGCTGGTATGCTTGGGGTTCTCGTTGGTTTCTACGGGGCGGGCAATCTGCTGGGCAGTCTATACATGGCTCGCTTCACGCACCAGAATCATCTGCTTGTCATGCTGATCGGCTGGCTGTTTCCAAGCATCGGCTATATCACCATGTCGTTTGGACAAGATGCTCCTTATCTCGTCTATGCCTCGGCCTGCTTGGCGGGAATCGGCGGTCCATTGATCGGCATTCCACAGTTAACAGCCATCCAGACAGTCGTGAAGGATCAAAATACCGGAAAAGTGTTCGCCCTGAATATGCTGACCTTCACCTTTTTCGGCGTTTTGTCCAGCAGTCTCGGCGCGATCTGGTTGGGCCGTTTGCCAGTCGGCACACTGTTTTTCATCAGCGGATTATTCCTGCTGGCTACGGTCGTGGTCGGTCTGCTGCTGAATCGTAAGGAAAAACAGATACAGCAATATGAAGAAAAGCCTACATCTTTATCGATGTAGGCTTTCTCTTCATTCAATTACTTCCACTTTTACTTCCTCGACTGCCCGATCGTACTTAGTCTCTACAACGATTTTAAAGACATATGTCCCTGCTTTTTCTGGCTTGAAGAGCACCAGTTTTTGCCGTATATTATTTACCCGCTTCATGTAGAGTTCGGTAAATTCTTCGCTCACGGTCAGCTTCGGAGAGTAGTCTCCATTATACGTAATTAGGATCGGCACCTCTTGGCCTAACTGTATTCGTGAGAGACTCGGTGTAACGGATAGAATTACTTCCTTCGGATCCGTCACAGAAAACGTCTCCGTGACTACCTCTGTAATGATTTTGCCGCCATAATAGTCTGATCGCATGGTTGCTGTTGCTGTAACCTGATAGACGCCGGATTTTGATGGGGTAAACGATCCTGTTGTAATAAATAAGTCCCCCTGGCGTTTATGCTTTTCAGTCTTTACATCTTTCAATTGATCCTCAGTACTCCCGCCTTCAATCGGAACGACCTGCAGCTTTGTTTCTTGAAACGTCCCACCAACTCTAGCATAAACAGTCAGCTTCACTCGTTCGCCCACTTTATAGCTTTCTTTTATGGGATCGATCGAAAGCGCCAATGCATCCGGCGGAAGCGCTGCAAGGGAAGTTCCCGTGAAGGCAAACACCAGCATCATTGTGAGAAATACACTCACCCATCGCTTCATGTTTTCCATTCCTTTCGTTGCTTGAACCCTGACAACGATGCTAGGACGTATGCTGTCTTAGGAATGGCAACGTTGTTCATTTATTTTACCTCTACCTCGATTGTCTCACTTACCTTATCATACTTGCTTTCTGCCGTTACTTTTAAGGAATGGGTACCCTTTTCATCTGGCTTGAAGAGAACTACTTTCTTATATACCCCATTGACCTTTTTGGAAGCTAGCTCTGTAACTTTCTCGCTGTATGTAAATTTGACTGAAGATTTCGAGCTGTAAGTGATCAGCACTGGAATTTCTTGACCCAAATCGATCTCAGCATCCCCTGGAGTAACCGTCAGCGTGATTTTTTTCGGGTCTTTGACATCGATAACCGCGCTTTTTTCAGCTTCGATCACCTTGCTGCCAGAAGTCATGGATGCTGTGACTGCAATCATGTACAGGCCTGATTTCGATGGTGTGAGGTAACCGGTGGTCGTATATTTGGATTTTGATCCCGTTGTCTTGATATTTTTGATTTCATCGTCTTCATCTCCACCGACGATCGGCAATACCTGCAGCTTAATGTCCTTAAACGTTCCTCCTACTTTCGTTTCCACGGTCAGCTTAATTTTTTCCCCGACACTGTAGCTGTCTTTTAACGATTTAAACTCCACCTCAATTGATTCTGGATCCGTTGGAGCTGTCGCCCACGCAGTCCCTGCCATCGAGAGCAGCATCGTCAGCACCAGCAACATTTTAAACAGTTGCTTCATTTTTCCCATCCCTTTCTTGTCTTAAGAATCTGTAAATATATTACATTCCTCATTTTACCTTTTCCGCCAATATTTTTACAAGCGAACGTTTATCGACATTAAGAAAAAAATTTACAGACAAATTCAAATTTATTCTTGCCACGCTTTTACCCGTGTCATATAATCTTACATAAATCATAACAACATGTCAGAAAACATTACACGAAAAGGGAGTGTGGAGAAATGAATCCAGAGATTACACAACTTGCAACAGCGATCGACGCCACCTGGGTCATGGTGTCAGCTATCTTGGTGATCTTCATGCAGGCGGGATTTGCCTTGCTGGAGACTGGCTCGACCCGGATGAAGAATGCGGGGCACGTCGCTGGAAAAACAGTACTTACATTTGGTATTTGCTCACTTGCCTTCTGGGCACTTGGTTTTGGTCTTACTTTTGGTGATGGGAACTCATTCATCGGTTTATCCGGATTTTTCTTTGATGGCACGGAAGAACAGGCAGCGGCGGCATTCTCTTCGCTCTCCTATTCCACCATTCCGGTCGGCATCAAGTTTCTCTTCCAGCTTGGCTTTGTGGGTGTATCGCTGGCGATCGCTTGGGGCGGCTTTGCCGAACGCGCGAAGCTCTCTGTGTATTTCGTATTCAGCGTACTCTTCACCGTTTTGATCTATCCGGTAGTTGGACACTGGGTATGGGGCGGCGGTTGGTTGGCTGCTCTCGGTATGCAAGACTTCGCTGGATCTACCGTTGTTCACTTGCAAGGTGCACTCGCGGCGCTCGCAGCAACCATTCTGCTCAAGCCACGTATTGGTAAATATAACAAAAACGGTACTTCCAATCTGATCCCTGGGCACAACCAAGTGTATACCGTGCTCGGCGTCATCATTTTGTGGATTGGCTGGTTTGGTTTCAACGCAGGTTCTACACTCGGCTCGACTTCTGGTTTTTTCGGCTATATTGCTTTGACTACCAATCTGGCTGCTGCTGCAGGGGCGGTCGCTGCTCTGGCTATCTCCTGGATCGTCATGGGCAAAGCTGACATCCCAAGCATGCTGAATGGCGTGTTGGCTGCACTCGTTGCGATTACAGCTTCCTGCGCTTATGTAGATCCTTGGGCTGCTGTCGTAATCGGTGCGGTGTCAGGAATTCTCACCTTCTACACTTCGATCTACTTCGATCGCCGTGGCATTGACGATCCAGTGTTTGCTTTCTCCGTTCACGGAATTGCCGGAGTTTGGGGCACGCTTTCGACAGGACTTTTCGCTACACCTGAACTGGTTGAAAAAGTAGCGGTTGGTTCTCCTGGCCTCTTCTACGGCGGCGGTCTTCACCAACTCGGCGTTCAAGCGCTCGGCCTTGCCGGAACAATCGTTTACGTGCTGGCGGTTTCCTTTATCGTATTGGGACTTATGAAGGTTACGATGGGGCTGCGTGTAACAGAGGAAGAGGAAGTGGTCGGTCTCGACATCAGCGAGCATGGTGGTTACGGGTACCCTGAGCTTCTTCACGAGAACAAAAAAGGTCAATATGAAGGCGGTGGCGCCTCTGCAATCTCCTCTCATTCCGTCTCATAATCGTTCACAGAAAATTTGTCAGGTCAACACCAATCAAGAGCTGGCCAGCTTGCACCGGGAATCTTTTGATCTCCCGGTGCTGGCTGCTTCTTTTTCGTTTCCCGGCTTTTCCGATCAATTGAATGATCTGCATGACTTGTTCATCCGACGCTGTATTGAGCTATGTATAGAGGAAATGCTTGTAACGGGCTTCGGTCAGCCACCAGCTCCATTTGCCTTTCTGCTCTTTGGCAGCGGTGGCCGGCGGGAGCAAACGCTATTCAGTGATCAGGATAATGGTCTGCTCTATGAAACGCCAGAACATGCGGATGCACAGACCAAGCGCCAGATCGCCGGATATTTTGCACAATTGGGCCAGCTTGTGGTCAAGAGATTAAGCGAAGTAGGCTATCCTCCTTGCATCGGAAACGTTCTTTGCTCGAATGAGCGCTGGAATCGTCCGCTGGAAGGGTGGCGCGAGATGTTTGCCGAGTGGCAGACACAGCCTACATGGGAGAATATCCGGTATTTGCTGTTGGCAGGCGATGCCCGCATGATCACGGGCGATCCGGCTCTTTTTGCCAGCTGGCAGGCGAGTTATCATCAACTGTTTATCGAACATCCTTCATTAATCAGCCGCTGTGTCAGCAATACCTTACATCACCGCGTCCCCCTTGGCCTTTTTGGCCGAATCGTGACCGAGGTGAATGGTCAATACCAGGGGGCTATTCATATTAAAAACGGTTTGTACCTCCCATTTGTCAATTGCATACGCTTATGGTCGCTTGCCCATGGGATTTCAGCGACTCATTCCCTCGAGCGACTGGATATCCTCGAACAACGAGGAATTTGGAGCCAAGAGCTTTGCACAGAGGTCTTGAAGCATTTTCAGCAAGCCGTCTACTTCCGACTGCTGGCTGCTACCCACTGGGAAGAAGATCTATTTGAAAGCAGTTGCTATGTCAATATCAGCAACCTTTCCAAGAACGAGGTATCTGCATTGAAGCAAGCGATGAAGCAAGCGCTCGACTTGCATAAAATGACGGCCTCCTTCGCAAAGGAGCGGTGTGAATGAATCGGTGGAATCCATTTTATCGTCTGTGGGAAATGACCAGGGAACGCCGACTCCCGCCTTCCTTATCTTCCGCCATGTCGGAACATGATCCCCATCACCTCGCCTATTTACGCTCCTTGACAAAAGACCTGGACAATAACCGCAACACAGAAGTCCCACTTCCCGATCTAGAGGTCGTAGTCGTGGATTTGGAAACGACAGGCTTTCATCCCCAGCAAGGTGATGAAATCATCGCGATTGGTGCGGTAGCGATGCGTGGCTCACAAGTATTACAAGAGGAAAGTTTTTCGACGCTGGTGCAGTCTTCCCGTAAAATTCCTCCCCATATCGTCACGTTAACCGGGATCACTGATGAAGCGTTGGCATCCGCACCGCTCCCTGCAGCAGCTCTATCGCAATTTTTTCAATTTGTCGGCAACCGACCGATGGTAGCCCATCATTCCCGACACGAACGGGAATTTTTTCGAACGGCCCTATGGAAAACCAGCCGTTCCCGCTTTGTCCATCGTCTGTTGGATACGATGCTGCTCATCCGCCTCTCGTCCGGTCCGCTGGGAAATGTATCTCTGGATGCGCTCTGTGCCCAGCACAACATTACCATCGGCAAGCGGCATGACGCTTATCACGATGCACTGGCGACTGCCTTCTTGTGGGGCATCTATCTGGAGAAGGCGATCCAGCAAGGGTTTCGAGACTTGCAGGAAATCTACCAAGAAATTGGAAA
Source organism: Bathyarchaeia archaeon (assembly GCA_035644815.1). Classification (GTDB taxonomy): domain Bacteria; phylum Bacillota; class Bacilli; order Brevibacillales; family Brevibacillaceae; genus Brevibacillus_F. The sequence continues at coordinate 10,280 of DASQNU010000045.1, forward strand.
TCAACCTTGAATGAACGTAACAAAGGAGACGTGAACAACGATGGTCACGATTCGTGATGCAGTCAAAGAGGACTTACCAAGCATTTTGAATATTTACAACGAAGCGATTCGCACTCTTACCGCAACCTTTGATTTAGAAGAACAGTCTTTGGAGCAGCGTGCCGTATGGTTTGCCAAATACGGTGGAAAGTATCCGCTGATCGTCGCGGAGCTGGACGGAGAAGTGGTGGGTTATAGCTGTCTGTCTTCTTTTCGGGAAAAACCCGCATACAGCAAAACAGTAGAGGTTTCGATCTATATTTCTTCGGAGAAGCGCGGGTATGGAATTGGCAATACCTTGATGAAAGTAATTCTGGAGCGCGCGAAAGAGTTACAGTACCACACCGTCATCGGAGGGATCACAGGCGGCAATGAAGCCAGCATCCGGCTGCATGAAAAGTTCGGGTTTTCTTTGGCGGGCCACTTTCGCGAGGTGGGGTATAAGTTTGATGCTTGGCAGGATGTTTGTTTTTATCAGCTCATGCTGGAGCAGTAAGAACTTAAAAAGAGTGAAACCAAAACACCCGGTTCTTGTTCACGTTCAGAACCGGGTTTATCTGCTTATCTACTTGACAATGAAGCACTTGATTTACTTGACGGACTCTGCTACTACATGCACTTCATCATCAACCCTGATGGATCCCGTCTGCACCACCGTCGCATAGACACCGAACCGATTTTCCCTACTCTTCACCACGGTCTTCAAAAGGCTGGTATCAATTTCATAATTGGCAGGATCGATATTAATCGCGTGACACCGTTCACAATGACTGTTCACTTGCAGTGTTACTTCTCCAATCTGCAGCCGTTTTCCCAGCCATTCATCCTCTTGGAAGGGTTGATCCGCATCCAAAGCAATCACCACATTCGCCCGAAACCGTCGGTGATCAACCACGCCTTTCCCCCAAGCTTTTTGCAGTTCGCGAAGGGATGCATCGGTGACGATCAGAATATGCCCGTCCCAGTTCTCTCCCCCTTCCATCGGGGTACGGCTGAAAGGCATGATCGGCAACTTGGCGGCTTTCTCCATTTCGGCAAAAAAGGAAGCCTCTCCCCAAGTAAACGTATCTCCAGAAGGGCTTGTGACCTCAACCGGTGGATACGCTTCCTCAGTCCCATCCCCGATGAACCTTGCCGTATACTCGATGAAGCTGGGGCACTTATCCGGACTCAACGGTCTACCTTCCTTGGTTCCGTCACCAAAATAATGGCTGCGATCCCCGTACAGACCAAATGAATCGACACGACATTCTTGCAAAGATTCGCCACGCAGTGCTTTTACCGGATGGCGGACAAGCTCTGCCACTTTTCCTACTTTCCCCATATCCGTTCTCCTCACTTTTCTGAAAACTGGTAACCTGCTAAGATACTAACATAAATATCCAGTAGAAAGTAGGAATGAAGAATGACCAAAGCCGTTTTTCTTACCGGTACTTCCAATGGCTTGGGCAAAGCGCTGTTTGAACTGTTGTCCGCCGAAAATCATTCGCTTTTCTGTATCGCTCGCCGCTTTTTGCCAGAGCAAATCGAGCTCGCTTCCCAGTCAACCAGACATATCCGGCTCTTTCAAGCAGATCTGCGTGATTCCTCCCAGCTACCGACGGCTTCGGATATGGAGTCCTTTCTTGGTGAAAAGGAGATATCGGAAGTGGTCTTGATCCATAACGCCGCGGTGATTGAACCGATCGGAGCCGTGGGCACATTGGATCCACAGCAGATCACGGAGGCGATTCAAGTGAATCTGACCGCCCCAATCTTACTGAGCAACACTCTGTTCGCCATCAAAGCGGTTGAGACGCTTCCGGTAAAAGTCCTGTTCATTTCCTCAGGCGCAGCGAAAAACCTGAAGGATGGCTGGTCGATCTATTGCTCTACCAAAGCTGGAGGAGAGATGTTCTTTAACGTCTTGGCCGAGCAGGTCAAAGGCAATGAACGGATCTCGGTCTATAATGTCAATCCGGGAGTAATGGATACCCCTATGCAGCAGACCATCCGTGCTGCAACTGATGTACATTTTCCTACGCTGGAGCGGTTTGTCAGATTGAAGGAGGAAGGTCAGCTGGCCCAGCCTCATGACGTGGCCAGCTCCATTATCCGGGATTATTTGCTGGCTTGAATGCCTTTGACCAAGGAAGAAATAACTCCTAGGTGGAGAGCCTCGTGGACGAAGGCAAACTGAAACAATTCATCCCTACAAGAAAAAGTCAATCGCCCCATTTCACGGGGAGGACTGAATGGTTCGCTCAATTTGTCAGGAGCCACTTCTGACAACCTACTGAGCTGTTCGGAAAGGGATAGCAGCAACTCCTCCTTTGATGGAGGCTTGTCGTGCCAGTCGGCTGGCTTCGTTCCCATGTGGAACATATCGCTGTAACGACTTGGTATTTTTGAATCAAACGACAATCCCGAGACAAGAAACACATCCATCAGCGTGATGATATGTCCGACATTCCATCGAATCGTATTATTGAATCCTTTTAATTGAATATCATACCATTCCTCTGGAATCGACTGTACGGCCCCGATCGCTAACTGACGCACCGTTTTTGCTGATTGAATGCTTGCTTGAGACACTACACATTCCCCCTACCGAGAGTGTTGTACTTTCTTACCAGCTTCCATTTTTTTACTACCTTATGAGCTGTATGTGATCTTCCTTAGAAATATGCTGTCTTCTCATCCCTCTTTTTCTCGTTTCTGTACGAAAAAACACCCCCTCGTTCACTCAGTCGAGGGGGTGGAGACATGCTTATTTAGGGAAATTAGCCAGCACGACTTTCCCGATGGTATCCTCCGATCATTCTGGAGATGAAAAAATGGGGCGAAACGTACAAAAGTCGAATTGTCCCCCCCACAGATGAGACGGAAATCTCTGAGTAACGGAGTGCAGCTAGTCATATTTCGCCATGATTTCGGCGAATAGCTTTTTCATATAATTGACCAGTTCTGGCGGCTGCTTTACGGTTGCTTCCATCCCCAGTCCGATGAAAAACCTCGCATAAAAAGGGAGTTCACTCTGAGGAATGGGGCCCTCCAGCCACCCCGTGCCATCCTCCCTCACATGCAAATGGGATCGCAACCATAGCACAGCCTCGGACATTTGCACACCTTTTGGGCTCAGTTCCACATAAAGCTGGGCCTTCTCCTTCTCTGTTTGGAAGAACTCCTCCTTGTTTCCCAGATGTACATGCCTCAGATCCATTGACTCCGTACCATCCGTATCGTATTGGGCCGAATGAATCCGATCACAACGAAAGATACGGAACTCTTTGCGAAGAAAGCAATAAGCGGGACAAAACCACAAGCCGTTACTTGCATAGATTCCGATTGGTTGTATTTTTCTGGGCGCATCATTGCCTGATTCGTATTCGATGAGTAACACCTTTTGCTCAACAGCAGCTTCGAGAAGAATCGATAAATACGGGGATTCCTGCTGTCTGGTTGGCGTCACGAAATCGACCCGATTTTTCATTTGATCGATACGGTCGCGAACATCTCCGGACATGTGCAAATAAAATTTGTCCAAGGCGGATGCCGTTTGCGTTTCAAAGGGCAGCGATGAATAATGGCGGAGGGCATACACTGCAAAAAACATGGCGACAGCCTCTTCTTCCGTAAACGCGATCGGCGGCAAAATTCGTTCCTTCAACACCTGGTAACCGCCGTGAGGACCGACCTCCGAATATAACGGGACTCCCAGCTCGCTTAATTCCTGCAGGTCTCTCAGCATGGTTCGGGTGGATACCCCAAACTCCTCCGCAAGTTCTCTCACCGTAAATTTTCGTTTTCGGTTGACCGTCATCATCAATTCCAGCAAACGTTTCGATTTGGACATGGCAAAGCCCCTCTATCATTTGAAAATCTATGACATTTTCTGTCACCATTATCCTCTACAATCAGGTCATGATCAAATAAAAAAGGAATTGGTGATAAAGATGAATAAAATGATCGTGCTGTTTTTCCTTGTCATGTTTGTGATCGGTACGGATACGTTTCTGATCTCTCCACTGATACCGACTCTGCAAAGTGAGTTCGACGTACCTACTGAAACGGCGGGCTGGATGATGGGAGCCTATACCTTGGGGGCCGCGGTGTTTGCATTAATCGCCGGTCCTTTATCCGATGGATGGGACCGCAAAAAAGTACTGGTATCAGGGCTTGCTTGCTTTGCCATTTCCACTTGCTTGTGCGGCTTCGCCGTTGACTTTTGGACCATGTGCCTGTTCCGTTTTTTGGCTGGAGTCAGCGCAGCGTTTACGGCTCCTCAAGTATGGGCAGCCATTCCGACCCTCTTTCCCCCGTCCAAAATCAGCAAGGCGCTGGGCATCGCCTATGCAGGGCTTGCTGTGTCTCAAGCGCTCGGGGTGCCGATCGGAAGCCTGCTTGCTGCTGGAAATTGGTCGCTTCCCTTTTGGACCATCGGGGTATTCTCCCTGTTACTTGCGGTTTCAGCCTTTTTCTCCGTTCCTAGCATGATGCCACTCGTCCACCCAGGAGCGAAGCCTTCTATCGTAAAGCGGTACGTTCCCCTGCTAACCAGCAGCACCGCGAGAGGAACCTTCCTCGCCTACTTTTTTGTCCATCTGGGAAGCAGCGCCGCCTTTGCATTTCTCGGGAAATGGATGACGGACCGCTTTGCCCTTTCGATTGATGAAGCTGGCTATGTGATCATTTTTTTAGGGCTTGGGAATTTGATCGGTAGCTTATGCAGCCCTTATGTGTTAAAAGCTTTTCAACCACTCCGGACGATGACAGCGGGAATGCTTACCGTGGCTGCAGCGTATATCGCGTTGCCTTTCGTGCCCTCGATTGTTATCGTCAAAGTCGCATACTTTATCATTTTCACGATCCTCGGCATTCTGTTCCCGCTTATGGTAGGGCTGTTGAACAGTCTCAATCCAACCATTCGCGGCACCATCTCGAGTCTGGCCACCTCTACCATGAATGCGGCGACAACCCTTGCAGCTTGGATTGCAGGATTGCTTTATGCGGCTTTTCACGGTTATGTTGCTGTATGTATCTTTACAGCGATCAGTCTGGCATGCTCATTGCTCGTCTTCCTGTCAAGCGGGGTACTGTCAACTCCAGCGGAAGACTCGAAAACGGACCCCGTCGCTTAAGAGCGATGTGTTCCAGCAGAAATGAAGGCTGCGCCGACAAGCTTGGCGCAGCCTTTTCCTATCATTAATCCCGTATAAATGAATTGCGGACCCGCCCCCAGAACGGATGCTTTTTGTACCGGGCGAATCGCACTTTTTCCGCACCCACGCGACACGTAATGGAACGAATGCCCTTCCACACCGCCTGCTCGCGGTCAAGTCCGATCAAGATTTCCGGATTCATCATGATCAACTCGATTTCGTGGTGACGGGGCAGCACCAGTGAGCTGTTAATGGTCCGGTAGGTGCGGTTGTTGATCGAGGCAATTTCGGATAGCTGGATAGCTTCAATCGACGGATGCACGATGGCGCCATCGACCGCTTTGTTGTACGCCGTACTTCCAGACGGAGAAGAGATAATCAAGCCGTCTCCCCGAAATGTTTCAAATTCATCCCCGTTAATATACACGCAAGCGACCAATGTAGAGAGCGATGTATTGCGAATGACCAGCTCGTTGAGGGCCCATTTTTGATGAATGTCACCCTCCGTCGTATGAAGCAAGCAGGCCACGGTCGGATACTCCGCAATAAATGGTTCGACCGACTCCAATGCTTGGACGAAATCATCCAGCTCATCTGGCCGCCAGTCGGCGTAAAATCCAAGGTGTCCGGTGTGAATGCCTACATAGGTAGGCTCAAATCCATACTGGTGTACAGCCTCCAGCATCGTTCCATCTCCGCCGATGGACAGGACCAGATCCGGCTTCTCGCCTTCCTCGATCAGTCGATACGGACGCACCTTGCTGTCAGCCAGCTTTTGGCGCAAAGTCGCGCACACTTCCCTTGTATAGTCGTCATTTCTTAGTACTGTGGCAATCTTCATCTATCTGTCACCATCTTATCGGTGGATCTCTCCACGCTTTTCTCTTTCCTCACTATACCACAAATGATTTTCGGCACGCGAACCCGTCATAGAAGGTTCACATAAGTATAAGGAAGGAAGAGGAAAGGGTGTGAGCCGATGCCGTTCTACCACATTCGTATCTCCCTTTCAAAACGCCGACTCTCTCTGTTTGACGGGTCCAAATTGGTCAAGGTCTATCCCGTCGGCGTAGGGAAAATTGCGACTCAGACACCACGCGGCGATTTTGTGATCATCAACAAGGTGCCTTATCCCAATAGCTACAAGGGCGGGCCATTGACGGTTTTCGGTACCTTTTGGCTGGGGCTCAACAAACCGCACTATGGGATACACGGGACGAACCGACCGTCTTCTATCGGCAAATATGTATCCAATGGCTGCATCCGGATGTATAACAAGGATGTAGAAGAGCTGGCTCGCTATGTGAAGATTGGCACTCCAGTCAAAATTCGCTGGTAGCAGAAGTACATGATGAAATGTGTCCACAGGGATCATTAGGGAGTCCCTGTGGCTTTTCTTTAAGCGAAGCGCTGCTCGATCAATCTCACGATATCAGTAGCTTGCTGCACCCAATGGTCTTCTACCTCGGCATCCTTATTGACCGGCTCTTGGAATTGGTTCATCATCGCGGATGCGACTGGTCCTGCCGTATAACCGATGTGGTTTTCCACCCCTGTCCGATACACGTGTTTTAAGACAAACGGGGTGCCAAACTCGATACGGGCATCGGTGTCATCCAGCTTTCCATGCATCACTTCAATCGGGAGACGTAAAAACACCATCCCCTTATCATCCAGTTCCTTATCGAAATATCCACCGTCATACTCCCAATTGGCCAGCGTAAATCCATCCTGCTGGAGGGAGTCGCGTATATAACCGAACGCCCCCTGCACTCCTGTCAGGCTGCTCTGAATCGTTTTCATGCGGGATCCCTGCCTTTTTCACAGTCTCCCTACTAGTGTGCAACAAAAGTGGAAAAGGTACGCATTTGCTTCCAAAAGGAAAGATTTGGACCTGCAGCGTGTGTCCCCGATTATCCGATATACAGAGGGTAAGGCATCTCTCTCTCGGAAAGGAGTCACCCTACGTGCGCAGGAAATTCAAACGATTCAGTGCATATCTGCTTTTCGCACTACTGCTGATTCCCGCTTTACACGCCTCCTCAGCAACTACTTTTGATTTACATAAAACCGTTTCAGCTGATGAACAGGTTCAGAGCATTCTGTCAAAAGACAGCTGGCTTTCTGTCATGGAGCAGGACCTGACCGTCCCCATCGCTCCAACGCAGACCAAGCCCGTAGCAACGATCCCTGCTCCGAGTCCTTCTACCGGGAAGAAAGTGCTCGGCTATTACGTAGAGTATAGCGAGCAGGACAGACTTTCCTACAATGCCGTAGCAGCCTATGGTTCCATGCTAACCGATGTATCCATGGTCGCCTTTGATGCGACAGCGGATGGGCAGCTGAAAGGGACTGCTTCCTCACACGGAGTGGATGTAACTAGCAGCCGCGAGCTGGATCTCTATCTGGCGGTCACGAACCACGGTGATAAAATCTTTGACCGCGAGCTTGTGCATGCACTCTTGAACAATAAACAAGCGACAGATCGTCTGCTTACCAACTTGCTGAGCAAAACGAAAGAATTCAATGCAACCGGCATTAATCTTGATTTTGAAAATGTACCTGCTTCTGACCGTACTGTTTACGCTGATTTTATCAGCAAATTGGCGGACGAGCTGCATGCGGCCGGAAAGAAGCTGATCGTCTCCGTACCGGCCAAAGCAGTCGATACCCCTGCTCATTCATGGACCTACGGCTTTGACTATGCCCGAATCGGCGCAAAAAGCGACTACGTACAGCTAATGACCTACGATGAGCATGGAACCTGGAGTGCAGCAGGTCCAGTCGCTTCCTATCCATGGGTGGAAAGCGTTGTGAAATACAGCACCAAAGTGATTCCTGCCAAGAAAATTTTGCTGGGGATCGCCAGCTATGGCTACGAGTGGAGCAGCGCGGGAAATCGGGCGGTTCCGTACAAAGCGATCCCGGATTTGATCGAGCAGTATGACGGGACAATCACCTGGGATGAGAAAGCCAAATCACCGAAGCTCACCTATGTCAAAGACGGAGTCACGCGGACGCTCTGGTATGAAAACGAGCAGAGTCTGAAGCTGAAGCGCTCCTTGGTGGAAACCTATCATTTAGGCGGATATGGTGTCTGGCGCCTTGGTTTTGGAAATCAGAGCTTTTGGAATACGTTGGTGAAATAGCAAAAAGAGAAGGGTTCCTATGCGGCCCTTCTCTTTTCATTTTCCTGTATCCTTTTTCATTTCATCTTGGATGCTGAAATGCTGCTGTATTTTTTCTTTAAGAGAGGCTGAGGTATTGCGGTCGATTCGTACTTGTTCCGAGCTTGAGCTATGACGATTGGCAACACTGGTTTCAATCCAGACCGCCTCTATCCTGCGATCATGAATGGATCGCTCCACGGTAAAGTGCTGCTCGTACAGGATGATTTTCGGTTTTCGCGGTTCAAGCCCATATCTTTTTTCGATTTCTTCCCTAATTTCGGAAGGGATTCCACTATCCGAGTCAGAAGGTTCAGACTCTTGCAGGTGAAATCGTTTTGCCAACACCTCATAAGTATGACTTTCATCCTTCAAATATTGCTCAAACCCTTTTTCGATGAGAAACGCCTTCACATCCGGGTACTTTTCGAGCTCCTCCACGGCAAAGCTTTCCTTCACAATCTGATTGCCATTTTTCTCTGACAGTAACTCATGTGCGCTTGAGGATGGAACCAACACAGCGGTAGTCAATAAAAGGAATAGCATGAGTAAAAATTTGGCTTGTTTCACTTTCAATCATGTTCTCCTTCCTTTCACCACCTCACACTTTACCATTTTCAGGAAACCCATGGCAAGACATTCTCATTCTCTGTTTGAAACTATGCTAGGTTTGCTTCTTGCTGTTCGGATTGCTTCGTTTTTTGCTTGCCTGCCATAGTCTCAGGCAACAACACATGGAGAAACGAAGCACCCAGCAGCAGAATGATTGAAGCGATAAAGGAGAGATTGTAATTTCCCGTCACACTGTACAGCACTCCCGGCAAATAAGCACCGAGTGCCGAGCCGATCTGGTGGCCCAGGAAGATCCAGCCTAGCACTTGACCGATCGAGTAATTCTTGAAATAATGGGCAGCCAGCACTTGTGTCGGTGCCACCGTCGCAAAATCCACCAGCCCGAATAGGATCGCAAAACCGAGCAGGATCGTCGGATCATGGGTGAAGAGAAGGATCGTCAACGAAACAGCCCTGATCAGATACAGCATGCCCAGCATTTTCCGGCTGCTCCACCTGTCCGCCAAATAGCCGGACATGAGGATCCCTGCAATGTTACAAGCTGCCAGCAGGCTGACCGCTGTACTGGTAACCGATGTGGAAAACCCGTGGTCGTGGGAAAAGGGGATGAGATGCGTATCGATCAATCCCGTTGTGGTAATCCCACACACAAAAAACGGCAGGACCAAAAACCAAAAGAGTCTGGAGCGGAAAATGGAAGGCCCCTTCTTTTCACTGATTGGGCTCAGGGCATCAGCTTCTGATTTTCCCTCCAAGTGGTGTCCATCACTCCCCAGCGGTCTTAATTGTTTCTCAGTCGGTTCATTTCGGATGAACCAGAGAATCGCTGGACATACGATCACGATCAGAAAAGCTCCCTGCAGCAAAGCGGTCTGCTGCCACCCAAACCAGTCAATGAAAAACAGCGAGGCTGGCACGATCAGCATCTGCCCTGCACCCGCCCCGGCTTCCATCAAGCCAAAGGCTAGGCCCTTTTTCGCGTGAAACCATTTATTGACCAATACGCTCGTCGTCACATTCGAAGCTCCCCCGAAGCCGATAGACGCAAAGATCGCGTAGAGGAGCATCAGCTGCCATGGCCTCGTCACAAACGAAGTGAGGACCAGACAGACCCCGATGATCGCGATACTGATGGTTAATACTTTTCTGGTGCCGTATGTATCAATCAGCTTTCCGACGATCGGCTGAGAGATTCCATACACAATAAAGCTGATCATCGAGATGAAAGAAAGTGTTCCCCTGTCTGTGGCAAAAGCCTCTTCCCAAGGCCGGATGAATGCGCCAAATGATAAACGGACGCCCTGGGATGCCCATAAGGCAGCAAATGCCAGAAACAAGATCACCCAGGCATAATGCAGGCTGACCTTTTTTCTATTTGGTTCCCCTGTCCTTGTAATGTTATTTCCCCTCCTCAAGCCCAATCGCGGTCATCATCTTTTTGAAAATTGCTGCTTCTTCCTCAGTAAAACCTTTCAGTACAGCACCATCGACTTCTTTCATGACAGCCTTGACTGGGCCCTCCAATTCCTTCCCCTTGTCCGTTACAAAAATCAGGTTAATCCGACGGTCACGTGAGTCGGGCCGGCGTTCGATGATTCCATTTTGCTCTAGCCGATCAAGCATTCCGGTAATGGTCGCTCCATCAATACGCAGACGCTCTCCCAGTTCGATGCCTTTCAGACCATCTTGCTCCCACAGCACGTGTAAGAGCGCACATTGCGTTGTCGTGATCCCAAGCTTGCTTAATTTCGTCTTTGCCAGTTGTGAGAGCCGTTGATAGGTTTTGCTCGCCAGAAAAGTTAGGCAGTCTTCAATTCTCATCCTGCTCCTCCTCCCAAATTTAGATTGATACCATAATAATACCCCATATACAAATTATTCGTACACAAATAATTTGTATATGGGGTTATTTTTTTACTATATGCGTATCTCCCGAAGTCTTCCTGGATAAAACGGAGTCAACGGTTGACCCTTGCCTTCCACCAACCAATCGGCCATCAGCTTGGCTGTCACGGGCGCAAGCAAAATGCCATTGCGGAAATGACCAGCTGCCATGGAGATGCCTGCCCAATCAGGTACCGGGCCTAGCAGCGGCAAGCCATCCGGTGAAGCCGGCCGCAGCCCTGCCCAGGCCTGCAGAAAAACAGCGTCTGCCACTGCTGGAATGATCGTTTGCACCCCTTGCAGCACCTGGCTAACACCACTGGCCGTTACATTCCGGCAATATCCCGCCTCGTCTTCCGTTGCGCCGAGAATGATCCGGCCATCTCGTTTTGGCACCAGGTACCCGCCTGGACCAAAAACGACATGGCGCAGCGGCACACCTGCCGAGGATACAGCCGCGATCTGCCCGCGAACCGGACGCACTTGATTCACAAAGCCCAGCCACTCCGCCATGATCCCCGCCCAGGCCCCTGAGGTCAGCACCGTATGGCTTGCGTGAAATTCTCCCGCAGTCGATTTCACTCCGATAACGCGATCCCCAGTCGTGATCAAACCTGTAACGACAGTCCCTTCATGCATGACAACCCCACGTCGCTGGCAGGCGGCATGCAATGCTTTCAGCAAAAGCTGGTTATTTACATCTCCTTCGTCTGCGGAGAAGATACCCGCCTGCATGTTTGGGGAAAGCAACGGCTCCCGCTCATGCAACACATCTCCGGCAAGCCACTCGAGATTGCAGCCAGCGTTTTTCTGCCAAGCAAATTTGGCATGAAGTTCGGCTATATCAGCCTCACTAGCAGCAACGGTAAGGATCCCTCCCCGCTTCAGCTGGACATCGAATCCCGTCTCGTTTTCCAATTGCAATGCCCACTCCGGATAAAGGAACAGCGATTTTCTTCCCAGCTCGAACAGGGGCCCCGCCTCTTTAAACTCCTTATATGGCGCGAGCATTCCCGCTGCCGCTTGCGAAGCCTCCCCTCCCCACTGACCTTGCTCCAAGAGCGTCACCGATGCCCCACGTGTAGCCAGCTCATACGCCTGACTCAACCCGATAATTCCTCCACCCACTACAATGACATCCATCTTCTCCCCCGCCTCTCTTTTTTTCAGAACAGCAAAAACCCACCCTTCACAAGGAAAGGTGGGCGTCATGATCTACGCAAAAAGAGAAGCGGCAGATGATGCACGACTTCCTTCACACCACTTCCCTGCGCCAGCATGACCTGGATCAAGTTCAAAGGGTCGACGGATCCGCTCCGTCCTCTCAGTCCTGCATGATGGACTCCCCTAGCAGTTGTTACAAACGTTATTCAATTAATTAATCCTCGTCCTTCACATCGTAGCTTTCGGGAATCGGCTCATTGTTCCATTCCTCGAGAAACTCCTTCAGCTTTTTCATCTGCTCCAGATGATGAGCAAACTGATCTTTGTTGATCAGGTACTCTTCGCCATTGTGAACAGCGCGGATGCGTCCCTCTTTTACCTTTTCCAGAATAAAAGCTTCCGGCAGCTCCAAATAGGCCGCTGTCTCTGGAATGGTCAGGTACGTCTTATTTTCCTCCATGAAGTCGAGCCTCCAGCTCAGCCTTTCTCGCTTCATGGCCCGGCTTGCCGAGAAGCGC
>DASQNU010000046.1:0-3533 GCA_035644815.1 Bathyarchaeia archaeon
CTGATTGTGTTGATGGAAAACGTGATGGAGAAGTTTTATGAAATCGCCGAGATCTCCTTTTTCCCCACATCCAGAGAAGAAGCGGAGCAGATCATTCAATCACAAGCGAGCGCTTTTTTACATATGGCCGATACGGAACGCAGCATGATGCAGGTCTTTGAACAGGCCATCGGCATTTCTCCCGCAGTGGCGAGCAAGTGGAAAGCCATTCGTGAAAAGTTCATTAACCGGATCTCGCAGGACATTGCCTTTTCCCAGCAGACCGGTCTGGCCCGGAAAGAATTAAACCATGAGCTTGTTGCGAGAGGCTGGTTCTTTACGAACGAGATGTATCTCTGGGAAATTGTACGCAATGAACATCAGTCTTCCGTCGAGCAGATCGCCAAGACGATCAGCTCTGTCTATGTGGAAGGACTTTATTTGTAAGAGCTGGCAGAACACACAAAAAAGCAGGGCATCCCATTCGAGTGAGGTGCCCTGCTTTTGTTTATCCTTATTACCATCAACCAAATTGCCAAACACTGTGGCTTAAGTTTCCATATCGATAGCTGCGGTATACCAAAAAAACTCCCCTATACCTTCTTCACAAACTCAGACTTCAGTTTCATGGCACCGAATCCGTCAATTTTACAATCAATATCATGATCGCCATCTACCAACCGAATGTTCTTTACTTTCGTTCCTACTTTTAAGACAGACGAGCTGCCTTTTACTTTCAGGTCTTTGATGATGGTTACGGTATCACCATCTTGCAAGACATTGCCATTGGCATCTTTGACAATCTTTTGTTCTTCGTTCGTTTCGGTTTCCCCATTGACGGACCACTCATGCGCACACTCCGGGCAAATGTAAAGCTCCCCATCTTCATACGTGTACGCGGATTGGCATTTTGGACAGCTTGGTGCATTCGACATTCCTTGGTTTCCTCCATTTATCACGAATGGTTCTACTATATCGGATATGGAGTTGCAAGGAAAGCCAGCCCCTGTCAGTATGGTTCTATCTCTTCGCCCGTTTCGATATCGATCACATTCGTATTGTCCTCGGGCACTGGGATGGTTTTACTCTCCGGTGCTTTCTCCTTTTCCTCCACCCATTTGACCAGCAGATCAAAGCTTTGGTGGACATACGGAAGCAATGGCTGCAACTCCCGATCGGCATCGGATTTGCTCCAGACCAATCCGTCGACGTGATTGCCTTTTTCGATCATGTATAGACGATGCAGGTCTTCGTTTCCAGCTTTTTTTACCAGCTCCTGATATCCCTTCGCATGCAGATCCGGGAAAATGAGAGCGTCCCATGTTCCTGCAACCGAAATCAGCGGCACATGAATCTCACCCGTGTTTTCAATTTCCGCTACGTTTTTCTTGACGCTGCTTGGTCGTTTGAAATAGTCATAGTCCTCGAAACGGTCGTCCTTGCTGCGGTCGCGAAGTCCATTCTCGTCAAACTTCAGATAGTCCTGCCAGTCGAGTCGATGAGGGGCCTTCGGGTCGAACTCGTCCCGATAGATGTTAAGCGTGACAAACCAGTAGACCTGGTCATGATACGCCCACAATTTTTCCGATCCTTTGGGAACGCCCGCTTCATACAATGCTTCTGCTGCCTGCTCCTGTTCTTCTCCCGAACCAAAGACGGCATCCTCCGCATGATTGACGACGGTCGTCAACGAAGAGACCAGATTAGCTTCCTTGGAGCGCCACAGTACTCCCTCCCAGTCTACACCGCCATCATACAGCGCATGCTCCTTCGACTTTTTCGGGTTGTCGTGTTCCAGCGCATAGCGAACCACATATCCGCCATTGGAAATACCGACTGCATATGTAGGAATCGGGTGATTTTTCGAAACAAGCTTGCTGGCTGGATTATCCCGATCGTCCTCATCAATCAGCTTGGATTTGTAATTCTCCTTCAGATAGGTTTGGGCCGCTTTGGTGAGCTGGCGAAAACGTTGATTCCACTCTTCCAGCGAGTCCTCCTCTGCTACCAGCGCGTTCTTTACCTTGGCATACGGATCGTTCGGATCCATTTCTCCCTGTGTACCTTTGTCGATCGCAGCAAAGGCGTAGCCTTTTTCCAAGACGTAATCACTGAACAACAGATCCGTCGAGGTTTCATTGCGTGTAGCCGGAATCCCCGCTACCACCAGCTTTCCGTTCCATTTTGAAGGTACGCGAATGACAAATTTGGCATCATCGAACATGCCATTGACTTGTGTTCCACGCACTTCGCCTGGTTGATACATCCGATACCAGCCTGTTTTCTCATCAGCAGAGCCCCACGCATAAGGAGCAAGCCCAATGTTCCCATTCTGGATCGCCGCCGCATACTGGATCGGATTTTTCGTGGTCAGCCAATTGCCATTCTCGCCATCAAACTTGGTGACCGTGACACTATGGGCGCCCGGAATCACCGGTGAGTAAGCGGCTTGTACATTCATTACCGCATTAGGGGAAGCCGCAAAAGTGGAAAGCAGGAAGGTCGTCATCGCAATCGAGGTCCATCTTTTTTTCATCTTGTCCTCCTCATTTTTGGAAGCGTTTTCTATTGCTTGATAGGAATAGCAAGAATCATACCGAATCTAGAGTTGTGGGAATTTTAGAAAAAATGAGGAGGCTGTCGCAAATATACGACGTTGTTCTGTTGCACGATCGCGACATGCTGCATGGTTGCGACAGTTCCGCCGAACCGCGATAGAAGGAGGTTTGCCGATGGATTTACAACCCTATAATGTTCACCCGTTCCTTCCCCCGCATCTCCTCCATTTTCTCGACACTTTGCCTCATGGCATCATGCTTGTGGATCAGGACGGGATCATTCTCCATGTCAATCCAGCAGGGTGTCAGCTGCTGGGCCTCAGACTAGCGGAGATCCAACATCACCATGTCACGCGAATTGCCCCAGGTACGGACATCCTGCAAGTGATTCGGGAGGGAAAACCCAGCATGCGTGTGGAGATTCGCTATGGGGACAAGATGTTTCTTGTTGACCGCATTCCTTTTTCACTGAATGGGGAACTCGTCGGCGGGATCTCCGTATTTCAGGATATTACGTTCTATGTCGATGCTTCCAAGCGCATTTCCGAACAACAACGAGAGCTGCACCAGTTTCGAGAATTGGTCGAGCAGCTGTACGACGGTATTGTCATGTGCGATCGCGCTGGCATCGTGACAATGATTAACCAGACCTACTGCGATTTTCTAGGAACGACGATGGAGGAAGCCATTGGTAAGCCTATTACAGAGGTCATCGAAAATACACGCATGCCACAAGTCATGGAAACCGGCGTTGCTGAGCTTGGCCACTTGATGAGGGTGGGCAACCGGGACATACTCGTGAGCCGCATGCCCTTGCGTGAAGGAGACAAGATCGTCGGAGCTTTGGGAAAGGTCATCTTTAATGACTTGCGCGAGCTGCGCAATCTGGTGGAGCGATACAATCTCATGGAAAGCAAGCTGGACTACTATCGGCAGGAATGGAAAAGAGTGGTCGGCGCCAGGTACACCTTCCACTCGATTTTTGCCGATCATCCG
>DASQNU010000047.1:0-67653 GCA_035644815.1 Bathyarchaeia archaeon
CGCATCTGTGCTTCTTCCTGTGCCTGTAATCTGCTTTGCATCTGCTCTCTCCTTTCTTACGATGGTGACTTCATTGTAAGAAAGTGCGTAAACTTTCTGAATGTAATTTCTTTTTGAAAACGTTTACTTTTTTTATGGGTGCTCATCGTAGTGTTTGTTAACATTGACTGATTTTGTTGATTTGATGCGGCATTAGATACAAATCCAAGCAGTGACCAAAGCGGAAGGAAAGCTCGATACCGCTTCCTTCGAGTTAGAATATGAGTCCGAGGAAGAAGAAGATTTGGTGGTGATAGCCATACAACCTGATACCCAAAAGATACAGCGACCTTTACACCAGAAGAAGATCTGGACCTTCAGATAGGAAACATCACGATTCGGTACAAGATCATTATGATAGATGATGACAAAACGTGGACGGGGACAGCGGAAAAACGCATCTTTGTTGATAACATGCCCCCGTCTATCCCAACTGTAGATTCCACTTTTACTATCTCTCCCTCTAAATCGATCCAAGTTGGAGAAATGATCAAGTTTACGGTAGAGACGCCCAATATGGGGAAAATTGTCGAACCAGCCGTTATCGACTTTCTCTCTTTCGGTTCAGACGACACGCAGAAGGTGGAAAAAGTGAAAACCATCTATAACCGTGCCAAAAATGCTTATATTACCACAGGCTACTTTACTCCTCGAAAAGAGGGAAATTATCTGGCCAACTTTTCTGTAATCATGGAAAATCAAAAGACAGACGAACTCACCGAAGGGTTTGCCGATGCATCATTTACAGTCGAGCCAGACCAACATTTGTACCCGTCACTAAGCCCGCAAACAGCTACACTCAAGCTCGGTGATGAAATCTATCTTCTGTTGTCTTATAAAGCACCTGGAGCAAAACCGGAGCAATTTGCTAGAGAATACAATTATGACGTTACCGAAATCAGTCAAAGCTACGACGATAAAAACGGACTGCATAAAGTACTGATCCTCTTTAAGCCTGAAAAAAAGAAAGCGTATCAATTCCAAGCCACCGTCAAAAACCTCGTCACAAACATATCAGCTGTTGCCAAAACTTCGATTACAGTCAAATAGAAAATCGGATACAATCTACAACAGCCCTCCTCGTAGAAGGTGGTATGCTATTCAAAAGAAATAGACCTTGGCATTCTCATCGAAGGTTATTGCAGGAACACCTCACAAGTGAGCAGATTCAAAAAAGACCTTGCCGCATTTGCAACCGGCAAGATCTATAAGGAGCATGAAGATGGCACTTTAGGTTCTGCATTGCAAGTCAAATTCTATCACTCGTCAATCCGTTCGAGGGTTACACTAGATAAGCAGCGCCGTCTGATGAAACCCGAGCCCAAGTGAATGCAGGAGCAAATACTCTGTATGGATCTTCTTGTGAAACCGAGCCAACGTTACGGCAACGGATGCAAGTGCCATATTCCCATACTCCTCAAAAGTATCCAAATACGCTTTTGGTTGAATGAGGCTGGCCTAATGATCCATCAGCTTCCTGCTTGCTTGATGACCGATTAACGTTACCTGTCCCCGGTCAGTCCACACCGCTTTAGCAGATGATTCATCATGCGAGGCGGCGCATCCATACCTGTCAATATAAAAGACTGTACCCCTCTTCCTGTTCGATTCCAAAGGTTGGAATGACTCGATTGCGTTCATCTGCTGGCCATGAACGTATTCCATGGTGTACTTGCTCGCGATACTGTACGGTCATGTACCCGTACTCCACGCTAATCGTTTCACTGATGTAATCGAGTATGGTGAATTGACTCCCTCGTCCAATCACCACTGCAACTGCCCCGTCGCCCAGGCTCAAGGAATGACCTGCCGTATAATCGCCATGACGGGTAAAATGCCCTCCGGACACTACTTATGCATAGAGGCAGTGCCCGGCTTCAATGGCTTCCTAAGCTTGGATCAGACTCAATGCATAGTTGCTGAAGTCGCTGTGAATAGGCACAACTAGTGTCGATGATGGCAGTCCCATGTCATGATGAACTTTGTATAGAACATTGGGCGTTATATACTCTGCCACAGATCCATAGCCGTACAAACGGTCGATTTGACCAATTTCCAGTCCTGCATCTGCCACCGCCAGTCTAGCTGCCCTTGTCATCAACCCAGCCAAAGACTCGCCGGGTTGAAGTACTCTGCGTTCCTTCATTCCCGTAAAAAGAGAATGTTGAATTATCGATCCCGATAGTGTAATTCCATTTTGGAATGCGACAGGGTCGTCATGCTCCAACCCAAACAACGCTTTCTTTCCTGAACAACGAAAGTTCCTTTGTAGAAAAGCCCACGTTCCATTATTCCCCTGATCTAAGGATGGCGATTTTCGATCAACCGGAAAAAGTCTATTCCATAAGATGCAAAATTCAGTTCTCCCTATTGCATAAACTATGACAGTTATTGTCACTATTATGGGTCATAATGAAAATGTAGTCCATAAGAAGATGAAATGGACGCCTATCTAATTCATGTTAAGGAGATCGATACGGATGTTAAAAGCAATACCGTTTATTATGCTTGATGGAAATGCTAATGAGGCGATTCAATTTTATGAGGAGGCATTAGGAGCGACTGTAGTATTTAAGCAAACGTTCGGAGAATCGCCAGGAGGAGAGAATTTGTCCGATGAAAAGAAAGCACGGCTCGCTCACTCCGTTTTGCGTATAGGTGATACTGAACTGTTTGCGGCTGATATTTCCCCGGATTTTCCATACGAGGAAGGAAATCAGGTGAATATTTGCTTGATGACAGCAAACGTGAATCAGTCGAGGCAGTTCTTTGAAGCCTTGCAGCAGGGTGGCCAAGTGAATATCCCCTTAGACGAAGTTCATTTCAGTCCAGCTTATGGTGTTGTAACGGATCGATTCGGCGTAACGTTCCAGATCTTCACAGTGAAACAGCACTAGGTACACGCATGAAACTATACGCCACAAGGAAAAAATTAGCTTCATAGTCCTGGCATGACTACTGTAGAAAAGCGCGACGTTAAACTGTGTTAAAGCAGTTTTATGTCGCGTTATTATTAATTGGGGATTGTATGAAACAAGATTAATTGTTTGAAAATAATGTTCGGTATTGACCATCACACATCCTCGGGGTATAGCGTCTTCCTTTGGATAAAGCGCAGCTTCGCATATAGCCTCCAGCTTTTGTATAGGGGACACCTTCTGGGAGGCCCGCTTTTCCAGCATGGCTACACTTTGTTCGCGATACAGCACCAAAACTTTTTGTTCTAAGAAAGTTGTAGACTGAGTTTGTTGAATTGTCGGGATTATAATGTGCAAAAATCAATTACCTTTAGGAAATTGGTTTTAGACTGACTGGGGGTGCAACAAAAAATGCAATCTAGAACCGAAAAATAAAGTCGTAGACTGCACCTTATCTCATTGGGCTATCAACCCGTCGCTTAATAAGATACTGCATATTGTATTTCATTTTATTGTCTTACTTCTGACTTAAAAGAAAAAAGAGCAAACTAATTTTACTAAACATTCTGTTATGAATAGGTTACATTTTCGGGGCTTCCATACCAAAATTAGCCCATTCTTCTTTTGACGGACCATAAATACCTGGAACGGTTAATCCTGCTTGTCGCATAAGAACCGTCATTTGTCCTCGATGGTGGTTCTGATGCAGAATCAAAAACATCAAAAGAGACCCGTTTGGCATTTTTTGACCTAAAAAGTCTATACGTTCTTCTAAGGTTTTGTCGATCCATTGAGTTTTTAATGCCTGTATAAATGCATCACTGGCTCGATGATAGCTGCCTGCTATAAACTGAGCCGAAGCAGGAACGGGCCAATCTTCAGCTGGGGCTTCAAACTTTAAATTTGTATTTGAGGCAATTATATGAATAGCAGCTACGGTATGCCAAGCAATACGTCCTAAAGTCCAATTCTGCGAAGTGATTTCCTGTTTAAGTGACTCATCCGTTAGATTATTTAGTAGCCTCTGTGTTGCCCCGGCTTCGTACTCCCAAGATTTTAAAAAACTGTCTAAGGTATGGAACATAAAAATCCCCCTAAGCTTTTTGATATAATAAAAATTCTGCCCGTTCGTTTATTAATTTACTGTGAGTCTAACACTTTATTTTCATGGAACAGTTGCCGGTTCTGTTACAGATTTAGAATCACAAGCAGTTAAAAACTAGTTTGGCTAGACTTATCTTGTTCTAAAACCCGTTATAGTCCCATCAAAATCACGTCCAAACAACGATCGCACTTGCGAGTATACGGGCACATGCAATTCGGGCAAGAGGAACATCGTGTTCCCAACCTCATCTTGTTCTAACATGAAGGGAACGCCCCACAGGATGAGTTTGCCGCGATAGAAGTCGGTATTCTCGAATGGTACAACGTAATAAAACGATGGTTTCATGTATATCACCTCGCGAAAAGTTAATGGTGTTGGTCAAATCGTATCACAGTCCAGCGGGTGGAACATGAATGTCTTCGTTTCACAACTGATTCAACCCCTCCCGCTTTTTTTTGACCTTGTCTTTCGCAAATATCGATACTCCTGGAGTAAAAATAGTTGTCGTTGCGAGAGGAGTGCTGTGACTACTGGCATGCATTTTCATAAATATCCTCCACCACTAAATTTTAACAGTCTACTGATAGGTATGACATTACCAATAATGCCTAATTTTGTAAACAGCTACATTAGTACCCCTTTAAGCTGACAAGGTATAAAATTAAACGACACATCGACAAGATATGGCTATATAGTCACAAAAGCACATCGATCTTTGTCATCGATGCAAGCATGAAATTTTAGCGACCGACTTGGAAGAAGGTAATTCCAAGTCGGTCGCTTTTAATTTGAGGCTCTATTTTGTTGGGTCTTAGTATAGTAGATTCGATTTGTTAGATTACCTTTGTGTTTTTGTATGTTGGGTATCCTGAGCACCCATAAAACTCGCCTTTTGCGCTTTTTCTGATCACCATTTGTTGGCCGCAAAAAGTTTATCAAACTACTTACAAAATTCAAGCTAATCACCTCTAAGGGTACCTACCTAAATCAGTTTTTAGTTATTATGCTATTCTCCCCGTTAGCGCAGCAAATTAAAACGGCTACCGGAGCAACCGCTTTATTCCACTATAGTTTCCTTGTTCAACAAGCACTTTTATTACCTTTTAAACCATCCGCAATTTCTTTTGTACTCTTCTAAAGTAATATTCCACTTTTTCTCTATACCTGATAATTGCATTAAATCTATCCTGTCTCGGATAGTGAGGATAACCAAATCATACGGTGGTTTTCCATATTCCTTTGAATATGTAGCCACTTGGATTTTAACTTCAAAAAAAGGTATAGACACTTCCCCAAGCCGTCTAATGGATATTACCTTTTCACATCCGAATGGCTTCTGTAAAGTTCCACCGATCAACTCCACGTAACGGTTGATGAGTGCTCCCTCCAGAAGCTGTTCTCTTGTTTCATCAATGGCAAATGTACACGTTGGTGCAAGAACGATTGCTAAAATTAAAGCACCTTTGATGATTAGTTTCATTTCCAAAAGCATCACCCTCTGTAGGGTTACCAAAAATCGGCCTTTATAAAGTTCAAGACCAAACAATACCGCCCGATAGTTGAGCAAATCGGATGTAAGGCAAATAAGCGATGAATTGGATCCATCGCCACGCTCTTGTTCTCGCTAGTATCTTTAAGAGACTCGTATAATCTTTCCATTAATTGGCCTTTGAACTCTCTTAGCTCCCTCAGTTCCGATTAGAGAGCCTATAGTTGCGATTATCATACTCGAAGAAATCATCTTAACAACATAATAAATCCCTGTTCCAAGAATGATATCGAAAAGAATAACTCTTTTTATTGTCGATCTTTTAAAAAAAATGATTATTGGTTTGGTCTTTATCTTCAAATGTACCATCGCCTCAATCCTTTTTACCAAGGTATGAACGTGATGGATTGTCTCATTCTTTACGCCCAATTTTCAGATATTTATCATTAGCGTATCCTGCACGTTACCTCAATGGAAACGGCAGCTCATAGTTTCACCAGCTGCCGTAATGTCTTGATTGAACTTACGATCTCCGTTAATGCAATAAGAAACTGTCCCATATAGTTTCATCAACCATAAAAAATCCTTCGTGTGAACATCCAGCTAATATACATTTATCATTTTGGTAAAACATTAAGTCTTCTGGTAGTTCTGGGCTGATCCAATCAAAAAGAGAATTACTACGTTCTTTCAAAAATTGCCTTGTTGCATTATTCAATTGAAAATAAAAAACGTACGCTGAATCCTCAGCAAGTTTTGTGGTTTCCCATTCTTGTTGAATTCTCCTTTCGATTAGATGCTCTTTAATATCGGTTATCAAATTATCAATATAAGCAAGACGCTCTTCCTCAATCTCCATCAGTTTTCTATTTTCTACAAAAGCAAAACGATTGCATTGTTTTGATAGAAAGTCGATTAATAGTTGATAGCGTTTACCCTTCACATTTTCAGTTCTCATTAGCATTTTACTTCCTCCTAACCGCTGCATTGCTTTATTACCGCTTCTATTCTCAGACCCGTAAATAACCTCCTCCTAATTATTCAACTATGGTGACCGTTACTTCAATAAAAAAAGGAACAGTTGCCACAAGCATTCTGCTCCCTGATTGTTCCACTATCAATTCCGTTTGCTTAATTAAAATATCGTCCCAAAATGCTATTTTGTGTTTTTTTATTTTTGCTATTTTCTTCTTCTACCTTCTACTTATTCATCTTACCTTCTAGTGCTAGCCATGCACCTAATCCAAGTAGTGTAATTCCACTTATTGTTTGTTGCCACCAAAGAGCAACTTTGTTTTTGGCTAAAAAATTTCCGAATAAACTTGCAATTAGTGCTACCGAAATATCAACCGTTAGTCCAATAATCCCTAATATTATACCTAAAATGATAAATTGACTATTTATATTAGAAGTGTCCGGATTTATAAATTGCGGAATGAAAGTTAAGAAAAATAAAGCCACTTTAGGATTAAAAATATCTGTTAGCGCTCCTTCCCAAAATGCTTTATACATACTAACACTTTTTTTATTTGATGAGACACTAATTCCCTTTCTATTTCTTAGCGTTTGAATCCCCAAATAGAGTAAATAAATTGCACCAATATACTTAATTATTAAAAATGCCCAAACAGATGTCATTAAAATCGCTGAGAAGCCAAGTACTGCTAAAAGGATATGTACTAGCGTTCCCATTTGAATCCCAATTGCTGTTGCGATTCCATGCCCCCGCCCCTGTGAAATACTACGGCTGATAACAAATGCCATATCTGGACCTGGGGTAATACAAATTATAAATGCCGCCAATATAAATGCCGGCAAAAGAGAATAGTCTAGAAAATCAAACATTTTTTCCCTCCTTGTAAAAAGTTACTTTAATGTTATTCCATTGTTAACTAACCTGCACTCTTTTCTGGATCCCATCAAACCCGTTGGGTGTTGTTGTTGAACTATCGAACTCGTTAGTTCAATCCCCACTTCTACTTTTTCGAATACGTGAAGAAAGCTACCTTGGTGTTGAGAGTAAAGTGCCGAGCAAAGATGCTCGGCCTCATCATTCCTTATATTCCTATCTTGGGTGCTACATTACATTTCAAAAAAATTGTCTCGTTCGACCTTACACACTCTTAGGCCAAAACGTTTATACCAAACCGATTTACCCTTTTCTTGTGCAATTTTATGCATGGTATGATCTTTCCAATTTTTTATTGAATCTAAAGACTCCCAATAAGAAACCGTTATGCCTAGTCCTTCTTCATCGCGATTACTGCTTTCTATACCCAAGAAACCTTCCTGTTCAGAAGCCAGTTCAACCATCTTGTCAGCCATTTTTTCGTATCCATGTTCTCCAGTTGTAAGCTCAGATGTAAAAATCACAGCATAGTAAGGTGGCTGGGGAGTTTTTGCGATTCCACTCATATGTTTTCCTCCTGCGATAGTTTTGAATTAACTTGATTATACTGATAAAATCCATATTAATAAAATGAATATATGTGATATAATGAATTAATTTATTTCATGAAAACGGATGTGTAATTATGAATTTGTTAAAATACCAGATTTTCATCAAAGTAGTTGAAATGGGAAGTCTCACCAAGGCGGGAGAAATGTTAAACCTTTCGCAGTCGGCAATCAGCCATGCAATCTCCGGGTTAGAGGATGAATTAGGCTTGAATCTTCTTATTCGGAACCGTTCAGGTATCAAACTCACGGATAATGGCGAACGTTTAATCGATCATTTCAAAAAAATCATCCAATTAAATGATGAACTTTATCAAGAAGTCGCTTTGATTAAGGGATTGGAGATTGGCACGGTGAGGATAGGCACCTTCACAAGTGTGTCCATCCAGTGGTTACCCAGAATTTTAAAAGAGTATCACAAGCGGTTTCCGCTTATTGAAACAAAAATATTAGATGGCAATTATCGCCAGATAGAAAACTGGATCGTAAGCGGAGCTGTTGATATAGGTTTTGTGAATCTTCCCACTCTAGAAGGATTAGAATCCATTCAACTGAGAAAAGATAGAATGCTTTGCATTATGCCCTCCAATCATCCTCTTAGAGAGCACTCAACAATCCGGTTAGAACAAATCATTGATTTACCCTTCATCATGCCTGTCTCCGGTTGTGATGCAGACGTGCGGCGAATTTTTTCTCAACATAAGCTTTCACCGAAAATTAAATATGAATTGGAAGATGACCATGCAATTATGTCCATGGTACAGAATGGTTTAGGTATAAGTATTCTCCCCGAAACCATACTGTCACAGACTCAATATGACTTATGCATGCGCCCTTTGTATGGGGAGCATTTCCGTTCAATAGGCATAGCGGCTGTTTCTTTCAAGAATACTTCACCGGCAGCAAGAAAATTGGTTGATTTCATAACTACATGGATCAACAAATTGTAATTAATTAAGGAAAAGATATATTCCTCGTATCCTTCAAATCGAGCGGAAAGAATTCCATTACATGTTTAGCCACACTATCTGCTATCTACACTAACAAAAAAACGACAGCAAATTGTGTGGCTAGGTTGTATTTTTTCTCCCTTGTTGCAAATGAATTGTACCAATTTTTTCAGCACCTTGTTCGCCTGCATGGTACACGATGGGTTTGCCGTCTTTATTTCCTGACTGAAAACAAAAACTTGTACTGTTTCCAATCTGTTCAGAGATTGGTGGCGTTAGGCTCGAACCCATTCCAGATGATGGTTTGCTCCACGGGGAAGCGGGAGGTAGGCCGAGCCGGTCTTGCCGCCTTGCCAATGGCTACGAGTAGGACCGGTACATAACGCGGCGGTACATGGAACGATTTGACAAAGGCATCGGCGTCGAAACCGACCATCGGGCCTGAGTCGAGTCCTTTCGCTTTCGCTGCGAGCATAAGCTGCATGGCGGCAAGCGAAGCATTGCGAATCGCCTCGTCGCGCCGATAGGTGGATGATGCGCCAGCGTAAGCATCTTCAATTTGAGCGAACAGCACGGGATGGGATGAATATCCCGCGTAAGCATCTTCAAGTCCTTCCTGGATGACGGGTCTATACACCGCTTCGGCATTTCGGTTTGCCTCCAGGTCCCCTAGTATGGCGATGGTAACGGAAGCATCGATGACCTGTTTCTGGCCATTTGCGATCGGCAGCAGCTTTTCCTTTGCTGCCGCATCCGCAATGACTACGAACTTCCAGTGCTGGAGATTCCAAGACGATGGGGCTCTTCCCGCAATCTCCAAAAGCTCCTTAATTTCTTGCTCACTGAGTTTGTACGATGCATCAAAATGCCGGACGGAATGACGTTCATGGAATATGGAGAAAACATCGGTTTGCGGAGCGGTTGACATTTACAATCGACACCTTTCTTGTTTAAGTAGGGATAAGTGTTCGCGAACTTGAATCCGTTACTTGACATAATAGGCCGTTCTGCAGTTTGCAACAATCGCTTTTTGACCAAATTGTATCGATACAGTTGACCGAGTCACATATAATGGTTACTGGAAGGCGAGGAGATCGGTTTGAAAAAATATTCGGAAATTCTTGATGATATGGAGCAAAAAATCAAAGAAGGGCAATTCGTTTCGGGTCAAAAGCTGCCTTCTGTCCGCAATGCCGCGAAGCAGTATGGCTGCAGCATAAGTACGATCATACGGGCATACGCAGAATTGGAGAAGCGCCATGCAATTTACTCGATTGCGCAAAGCGGCTATTATGTGGTGGAAAAGCCCTTGAACCGGCCCAACGCTACAGAGATCAAGACGATCGATTTCGCGGCTGCGTCTCCTGATCCGAGTGTGTTTCCCTATTTGGATTTCCAGCACTGCTTGAACAAAGCTTTAGACACTTACAAATACGACCTGTTCACCTGTGGCGATTCAAAAGGAATGGAGACGCTCCGTCATACTCTCGTTTCCCATTTGGCCAGCGATCAAGTGTTTACCAAAGCGGAACGGATCATCATTACGGCGGGTGCCAATCAGGCGCTTGAAATATTGGCGAAGATGCCGTTTCCGAACGGGAACTCGGTCATCCTGGTTGAACAGCCAAGCTACGATATTTATTTACGGTTTATTGAGGCGGAGCGCATTCCGGTATGCGGAATCGCTCGTACGGCGGCAGGTATTGATATGCAGGAATTGGAGAATAAATTCAAGCATGGCGGAATTAAGTTTTTCTACACCATGCCGAGGTACCACTGCCCGATTGGCACCTCGTACGGCGCGGACGAGCGGAAAACGATCGCCCGTTTGGCGAGCAAATATGACGTATACGTGGTGGAAGATGATTACATGGCCGATCTGGGCGAAGAACCTGGTCTCGATCCCATTTACGCCTATAACTCTACGTCGCACGTCGTTTATTTGAAAAGCTTTTCGAAAATCATTTTCCCTGGACTCCGGCTTGGCGCCGCCGTTTTGCCGGAAAAGCTACTGGAGACGTTCAGCGAATACAAAAGATACGCGGACACCTCGCAGCTGTCCCAAGCGGCACTCGATTTGTATATCAAAAACGGCATGTACGAGCGCCATAAACGCAAGATACGCAGCCAATATGCAGCGCGGATTCAGGCTCTCAACGAGGCGGTACGGCGACATGACGATTCAGGATTACTCGAAATATCAGATGTCCGCTACGGTGTGTATGTGCAGCTTAAGATCCCTCGAACGGTTAATCTTGAACGTCTCATAAAGCGGCTTGTGGCCAAGGATATTCATGTCGTCTCTGGAAAACGGTTTTATTTATCAGATTATTGGGATGGCGAAAAGTTTTTACGGATCAGTATCTCGCGAGTGCAGCCGGAGCAAATAGAAGCGGGCGTTAGAGAAATAATCGAAGAAGTGAGGCGGGAAGTAAGAGCCCCATCTTAATAGCGGATAACGAAAGTTCTAAAGGGTTTGTCAATATTTTTATGTAAACTCGTTTACTTGCTGAAGCGGGCCTTGCTCGACCGTTAAACTTTGATTTACATGCGCATAGTCTTCAATTACTCTTGTACCGGAATATATACTGGCGGCGCAGGGCAAGACGTCTTGCCAGCGCGAGGAGGGACAAGCCGATGTTGAACAAAGCATTGTCGGGGATGTCATGATCGAGTGGGCGGGACGCGCCGACTGTTGGGAAGCTTGCCGGACGAGCATCTCGATTGGAGGCCGCACGCGAAGTCGCATACGCTCGGGGAATTGGCGACGCACGGGGGCTTTTCTTTTGGAACCCGTTCGCCCCAATCGCCCATGAATCTACCGCGGTAGAAGCTGACTTGTACTTCAGCATTAAATGATAATGACAAGACATTTTATGTAATTCTCCATAGACTTGCATACTTCTTTCGATATTTCTCATCCCTCTCCTTTTCTAGTAAATCAAGTGCTATACGTCTAATATCTTCATCGTTTATTGCATCGTATAAATTTCGTAAACCCTGAAGAATATCGAATCGAATCAACGTGTAATTTTTCTCCTCCAAGCAGTGCTCAAAACGATCGACGAGCTGTTTGATCACCATCTCTTTTTGTTCAGCTCCAGCTAATGCAACTCTCCATACCGATTGCAAGCTATGTCTGGCTGTGACAAACCTTGGGTCTTTCGTTACTTCCCATAACTTTGAAAAATCGTTTAACATCCTCTTTTCTGGATCACTTATCGCTAAATTAGATAGGAATTGTGCAGCCCTTGACCTTCTGTGGCTATCACGATGGGTTAGGTCTTCCACTAATTGATTCCAAACTTCGTAAGCCCAGTCTACTTTTTTTTCAGTCACTGATAATAGATTTTTATAGGCTGCATATTGGACTTCCTTATCCTTAGACCCAAGATTTTGAAAAAATAATTCGATCATCCTGTCCATTTCATCATCTCCTGAAATTATTTACTGCTCTCTCATTTATAGCCGAACGGTTGGCCGTATTCGTCGGGTAAATGAAGCTTCATATGTGGAATCCTATCTATTCGATTCCAATTTATTATATTGTATATTACTTCTTATTCCCCCTTCACTTGCATTTCATGAGACGCCGGAAAATGTCAACCTGAGCTTAATGACGCGAAATAATCTATATGTTCATCTTCTGATTATGCTGTGTGAGCGGGTGAACCTGTGAGAAATATAAAAGCTTCATCCAGGTTTGTGTCCTGCATGAAGCTAGAATGTACATCACTTTTTATTCTTCGCTTTTTCCGTCTCAAACTGTGATACAACTTTCTTCAATTCTGAAACCATATCCGTCAATTCGTTCGCAAATTGTGATACTTCACTGGTGGAGGCCGATTGTTCTTCCATAACAGATGCGATCTGCTGAGAGGACGCGGCTGTTTGCTCCGATACTGCGGAAATGCTATCGATTGATTCGACAACCACTTCTTTTTGCGCTTGAATTCGGTTAATCGTCTGCTGCTCGTCTTGAATATTCATAAGCATCTTGCCGAGCGACTCGCTCATTTGCTTCATCGCATTGCTAACATGGATCACCGCATCTTTTTGCGTTTGATTGACTGCATTTGTGGATTGCACCACTTCCACCAGCTTGCTCATTTCTCCCATCAGCAGATTGATGGTCTCCTGAATTTGGTTTGTCGAGTGCTTCGCTTGCTCGGCAAGTTGTCTAACCTCGTTGGCTACCACAGCAAAGCCTCTCCCGTGCTCACCCGCTCTCGCAGCTTCAATCGAAGCATTCAAGGACAGCAGGTTCGTCTGTTCGGCAATTTCCGAGATTGCTTTCGTCACAGAAGAGATAGACTGGGATTTATCACTTAATTCATCTACGATTTTCGTAACCTGCTCGAAGGAGCTTTCCAATTTTCGATAGGAGGTTTCCAGATGATCCGCCTGTTCATTTCCGCCCTTTACCTGAGCACTAGCCCCTTCTAAGACTTCCTCAATGACATGGGATTGCTTGATCAGCAATTCGATTTCCTCATTCAACACATGTACCGCCTTTGAACTGCTCTCAATCGCCACCGCCGTATTGGTTGCACCTGTCGCAATTTCATCGGCCGACCGTGCCACTTCCTCTCCGGCAGCTGCGTTTTCAACCGCTACGCTCCTCACCCCGTTTGCCGCACGATCAACTGTGGATATGTTGGCATGGACTTGCCGGATTAGCGCTCTCATATTGGTGACCAATTGATTGTAGCTGTCTTTCAAATCGCCGATCTCATCATTGCTCACATATTTTACTTCCGTTACCAAATCCCCATTTGCGGTTAAAGCCATAACCTTGCGAAACATATCGACAACCTTGAGAAGCTGTTTGGCAATAAAATACGAAACCAATGCACCGAACAGGAGCGCCAAAATCATGGCAACCAAGCTGGTTTTCATGAAAGAGCTTTGCGCCTGTGATAATTCCGCCTCATCGGTTAAGGCAACCAGCTTCCATCCTACTTGCTTCACATCCGCAACGCTTGCTTGATAATGGATTTGATCCATTTCTACCTCGATCAGCTTGGCCTCGGGAACATATACTTGCGATACCCAGCCGAATTTCTTTGCGAATTCTTCCTTATTGCTGATCGCATCCTCGGCTCCCTTTATTTTCCCGCTGCTTTTTGGGTCAAGCGTTTTACCGTCCATCCCCTGCAGATAGGAGGTGATCACCAGGCCTTGTTTGTCCAAGACAATCAATTTGTTATGGCCCAATTTCTCGATCGACTCACGGAAACTGCTGAGCGATTGGAGATCGATATCGTACCCAATCGCCCCAAGTAATTGGTCTTTTGCCAATACGGGAGCGATTACCGAAATCATCATTTTATTGGAGATCTCGTCTTTGTACACTTCCATCCACAGTGTTTTCTTTTTTTCAGAGATCTCCTTGTATGTTCTGGTTTCTCTGGCGTCCTTGCCAAGGTCAGCAGGTGGAGCGATGTGAAGCTTACCAGTCGCTGAAGAGATGAAATACGTGGCTACCAAGGACGGGTCTTTTTGCTGAACAGCCGTAAGATATCTTGGTGCCAGCTCTTCCAGATTGCCTCCATAATTATGTACCAATGCGATGGTATCAGCTAATTGTTCAAGCGAATATGCATATTGCCCCATCTGTTTCTCTATTTCCCGTGCAGCGCTGATCGCTTTGAACTGATTCTTTTCTTCGAATTGACGGTCGAATGAGTTACTCGCGGTTTGATTCAGCATAATGGTAGTGCCCAGCAAACAAATGAACACCGTTAGCGTGATGAAAATGATCCACCGAGCTAGAATCGAAAATCTCCGTCCTTTGCGCGTTTGTTCATAATTTGATTGTTTCATCCATGTTTCTCCTTCTAGTTATTCTACGTATATGTATGTTGCCATCTTACTCCTCCTAGTGAATATTTTCAATTTGAGCATATTTTTCGAGTTGTATGAAAAAAAGGAGGTCTACAAACCCTCCTTCCGTTACAACTGCTTCTTAAAATCCATCGGCGAAAATCCTGTATATTTTTTAAAGCTCACACTAAAATACTGTGGATTGCTGTAACCGACCTTTTCGGCGACCTCATACGCCTTCATGTTATGATGCCGCAAATATTCCATCGCCTTTTTCATTCTCGTTTCCAGCAAGTAATCCGAAAAATTGACTCCCTTTTCCTGCTTGAAAATAATGCTGAGATATGTCGGACTGATGTGTACCTGAGCGGCGACTTCCTGCAAGGAAAGCTCCTCATTCGCATAATTTTCCTCCATGTAACGCATCGCTTTCTCCACCAGGTCATTTTTCTGGTTCTCCCGCTGATCATTGACATGTCCTGCGATCTCCACAACCAGCTTTTTCACTCGTTCAAAAATCTCGAGCACGGTCTGAAGCTCTTGAACCTCGGTATAGTAAGAAGTCAGCTCATGACGATGCTGTTCCTCCCAGCCTTTCGCGCATTCAGCCGCTTCACGAAATAATAGCACCACGATCCGGATGGCGATCAACCGCACTTCGTGAAGCGTACAAACATTTTCCCGCAACAGCGCTGCCGCAAACTGTTCGATGAGGTTCATCGCTTCCTGTTTCAGGCCCAAACGAATTTTGAGTACCAGCTCTTTTTCCAGACCGGCGACATGAATCTCCGAAGGTTTTGCTGGTGCAAGTCCCGTGTCCTTGATCGAAAAGACTTGGTCCTTTCCAATCATGTGCCGAAACTCAATGGCAGAGCAGGCATCCTGATAGGAAGCGGCAATGCCAGACCAGCCTTCATATACATTGCCCATCGCGATGGTGACCGTCGACTGCAAAAATGATTTGCTGTTGATGCGGATTCGTTCAGCCAGCTCGGCCATCACCGCTTCGGCTGTTTTCTGATCGACGGGACTGGAGCAGATCACGACCAGCTGGTCACCCTGCCCGTCAAAGACAGCGCCGCTTTGCTCCGACAGGATGATTTCTTCACATATATTATAGATGCAAAATTTCAATATCTCTTTTTCCAACACCAGCTCCCTGTCCGTTGAGGAATGGTGAAAGTAGTCATCGGCCTTTACCAACAGAACGGAAAAATACGGTCCTTGCAGGTCAACCCCTAAATACTCTGCTTCTGAGGGGACATTTTGCTCATCCATGCGCGAATGGAGCAAATGCTGTAAAAAACGCTGTCGCAAAAACGGAATGCCTTCTTTTAGTTTCTCCTTGATCTTTTGGTGATGTTCCCATTCTTTTGCTGCCTGATTCACCTTTTCGAGCAACACGGCACTGTCTACGGGCTTTAGCAAATAATCAAAGGCTCTAAGCTTGATCGCTTCATGCGCATATCCGAAATCCTCATGCCCCGTCAGCAAAATGATCTTCGTGTCCGGAAGCTTTTCACGGACGGCATTCGCCATCTCCAGTCCATCCATAAAGGGCATCTTGATGTCCGTAATGACGATATGCGGTTGAGTCTCCTCCACCAGCTGCAGGCCCTGTTCCCCATCGCTTGCTTCTCCGACAATCTCATAGCCATTTTCCGACCATGGAATCGTATGCCGGATTCCTTTGCGGATAATACGGTCATCATCAACGATTACGATCTTTCGCACGGATCTCATCTCCCTTTTTCTTGCGGGATTGTTACTTTAGCAACCGTCCCGACACCTGGCTGGCTAGCAATCGACAAGCCATAGGCAGGGCCATAATGAATCTGGAGGCGTTCGTGAACACTTTTCAAGCCAAAGCCAATGGCTTCGCCCCCATAGTGCTTTTGCTGGATACTCTCGTTGATCTTTGCCAGCTTTTCCGGATGGATGCCACTGCCATTGTCATGAATCTCAAAAATCAGGTTATGGTCTTGTGGGTATCCTTTCACCTGGATCAGCCCAGCCCCGCGACTCTGCTTCACACCATGATAGATCGCATTTTCAATCAATGGCTGTAATGTCAGCTTGATAATCGTATTTGGCAAAATATGCGGTTCCACATCGATCGTGTAGGAGAAATCATCGCCGTAGCGCATTTCCTGAATGAACAAATAATTGCTGATATGCTCAATCTCTTCTTGAACCGTAATAATTTCCTGACCTCTGCTGATGCTGATCCGGAAGAAATTGGAGAGAGCCGTCACCATGGCGCTGGCATCCTTGTTCATGCCCATATCGCACAAGCCTTTGATCGCATACAGCGTATTGTACAAAAAATGCGGATTGATCTGGGCCTGCATGACCGCCAGCTCCAGCTGCCGCTTCATCTCCTGCTCCATTTGGACCTGCTCGAGCAACGCATTCACCTGCTGCATCAAATCGGTAATTCCGTTATATAAAATGCTGATTTCGCTCGGGGCATGAATGCTCAACTTCAAGTCAAAGCCGTCATTGGTCACCGTTTTTAGATTGTTGACCAAAAAGGTGATCGGCTTTGTCAAATACTGGGCCAGCATATTGGCCAAAAAGAGGGCAAATACAATCAATACGACGATGACCGCGAGCGTGACGAACTTGATATAATTCACGCGCTGCAAAATATCTTCTTCTGGGAAAATCGCCGCTACCTTCCACTGGTTGACCGACAAGGTATCATAGATCGCGATCATTTTTTTGCCATTCGGTTTTTGAAATTGAAAGCTGCCGTTCTTCTGTTGCAGCTGCTGGAGATGATTGACGACCACATCATTCAGCTGATATTCCTCTTTTACCTGCTTAAAGGATACGTAGCCCTCCCGATTAACCAGAATCAAATAGCCATTTTGGCCGATGAGTGCATTGTTCAATACATTCTCCAGAAAGTCGCGGCGCAGATTGAACATGATCACGCCATTTGTCTGTGCATTCGAGTTTCCAATCATTTTCAGCACGCTGATCACATCATTGTTTTCTTGCTGATTGCTGAAGACCTCTTCATGATGCAAGGTTCTCCAGTAATAGTCCTGCCGATTTCCATGAAAGCGCTTACGGTATTCCTCGTAGGAAAAATCGATGCTAGTGGTAAGTGATTCGCTTTTGGTCAGGACGAAATGACCATGATGCAGGTGAACCAAGATGGAATCAATCAGAGGATTATAAAAGGAATAAATGCGATTGATATGATTGTCCATCCGAATATAATCATCGGGGGCAATCTCTTCCGGCTTTTTCGTCATCACCGACAGCGTATCCGGATGATTGACAAGAGCAACAAGCTGTTCAAACACATCAGAAAGCCGATTATCCAGATAGCTTCTCGTCTGGGTGACCGTATCCTTCATGCTGCTGTAAGCATTTTCTTCGATCTGTTCCGAAGCCAGCAGGTAGGAAGCTGTCCCTGTAATCAGGATAAAGAGAATGATAATCGGCAAATAAAGAAAAAGGATCGAAGACTTGAAAGAGAATGGGAGCAGCTTGTTGAGAACAATCCGATAAGGAGTAACAGGCTTTATGGCGGTCCCCTCCCTTTTTCGCGCGATTCTGTCTTTTTAGCATACAGAAAGTAAAAGATTTCCGCTATTGGCTGGGGTTATTGTAGCAAACATTTTAGCGGATTGAATGGGCAATAAGTTGCAGAATTTTATCGAAAATGTTTAATATTTTACTACCTTTTCCGAACACTGAAAAAGAAAAGGAGACGAACGAATTCGTCTCCTCACTCTTTATTGGCTAGCTGACATCGTTTATTCGACCGTCAGCGAGATCTTTACTTCCTTGCCTTTGTAGGTGGCCGTTATGGTCGCCGTGCCTTTTTTCTTCGCTTTGATTTTTCCTTTGCTTACGGTTGCGATGTCCGAATTGGAAGTCTTCCATGTAGCTTTGGAAGCCGACAGCGATTTCCCGTTGTATTTTAAGGTAATCGTTTTTGTCTTGCCTTTATCCACGGTTATCTTGGTCGTGCTGGCAGTCAGCGTGCTCTCGGTTACAGTAACCGAGATTTTTACTTCCTTGCCATTATACTTTGCCGTAATGGTTGCCGTGCCTTTTGCTTTGGCTGTAATTTCGCCGTTCTTAACAGTGGCAACGGAGGAGTTGCTTGTCGTCCAAGTCGCTTTGGATGCGGTAAGTTTTTTGCCATTTAAAGTAAGGCTTACTTTTTGCTCCTCACCTTCTTTAAGGCTGACGCTGCTCTTACTCGCTTTCAACGTGCTGGCGCTTACCGTAACCTTGATTTCTACTTCCTTGCTCTTGTATTCCGCCGTAATCGTAGCTGTTCCTGCGGCCTTCGCCGTGATTTTTCCTTTGCTCACAGTCGCAACGGAAGAATTGGATGTTTTCCAAGTTGCTTTGGATGCGGTCAGCTTTTTTCCATCATAAGTAAGCTTGATGGTTTTGGTGTCTGCTTCTTTCAATGTCACCTTGGTCGTGCTTGCTTTCAGCTTTTTACTGGCAGCAGCGGATACTACCGTCTCAGCCTGCATGGTTGATGCCTGGGTGGCAGCAGCAGCCGGTTGTACAGCTGTCCCTAAGGTCAGCACTGTGACGAGGGAACAAATAACAGCAGTGACGAACCTCTTCGTTTTTCGTATCATAGATACCTCCTGAATTGTTTATCCAATTAATAAGACGGATCACTCAGGAAAAAGTTACTACTTGACGCAGACTTTTGCTTACGAAGCAGGTACAACCGCATCATGAAGATGTTTTTCCAATTCGGCTGAATATGCGTATTCTTGCTCCTGTGACCAGCCAAAGCGCTTGGACATGAATGCCAGCACGGGCTTTTTCCACTTATGGACTTCCTGAATGCGAAAGAGCAGCATCGATGTTCGTCTGACAAAGAAATCAACCGGTGTGACCACCATCTCCTCTTCGATGCCATAGACCAGGGAGGCGAAAAGATCCACGGGCAATGGAATCATTTCATTCTTCTGAGCATGCTGTTGGACGATGTGAAACAAACGGTCAACATTGGAGCCATACATGCGCGCCAGCTTTTCCGCTTGCCCCTTCGACAGACCAAGATCCATGCCTTCTTTTGTCTTTTCGGCAATAAACGCTGGGAAGTGCGTACTTCCTCCGACATCACCACCCGATATCGGCAAATGCTTGGTGATACAAGGACGGTAAATTTTCTGCCCCTGAGACTGCAGATGCTTCACAAGCAAATCGACGACCATCTCTGCCATTTTACGATAACCCGTAAGCTTACCGCCCGCTATCGTGATCAAACCCGATGCGGATTCCCAGATTTCATCCTTGCGCGAAATCTCGGAGGCGGACTTTCCTTCCTCATAGATAAGCGGACGCACACCTGCCCAACTCGACTCGATATCCTTTTCCGTAATCTTCACTTCAGGGAACATATAATGAATGGCATTAATCACGTATTGACGGTCCTCTTCCGTCATGCGCGGATGGGCGATCTCTTCCTTGTAAAAGGTATCTGTGGTGCCTACATAGGTTTTCCCGTCGCGCGGAATGGCAAAGACCATTCTACCGTCCGGGGTGTCAAAATAAACGGCTTGTGTGAGTGGAAAACGTGATTGATCGATAATTACATGTATTCCTTTTGATAGCTGGAGCCTTTTTCCTTTCAATGAGCCGTCTTTCTCGCGCAGCGAATCCACCCATGGCCCCGTAGCATTGACGATTTTTGTGCCATACAGCGCATACGCTTCTCCATCAACCTGATCGATCGCTTTTACGCCTACAATGCGTCCGTTCTCATAGAGCAGCTCCTCCACCTTCGCATAGTTGACCAGATCGGCGCCGTGATGACAAGCTGCTTTGGCGACTTCAATCGTCAGGCGAGCATCGTCCGTGCGATATTCCACATAGTTGCCGCCCCCCAGCAGTCCCTCTTTTTTAATCAGCGGCACTTTGCGCAGCGTTTCCTGCACATCCAGCATCTTGCGTCGTTCTGATCCTTTAACACCCGCCAGGAAATCATAAAGCATGAGCCCGAGAGACGTGCTGAATCTCCCGAATGTTCCCCCTTTGTGAAAAGGAAGCACCATCCATTCCGGTGTGGTCACATGAGGGCCGTTTTCATACACAATCGCCCGTTCCTTGCCGACCTCTGCGACCATCTGCACCTCGAGCTGCTTCAAGTAACGCAACCCGCCATGTACGAGCTTAGTCGAGCGGCTTGAGGTACCTGCTGCAAAATCCTGCATTTCCACCAGCGCCACCTTCATTCCTCTGGTGACCGCATCTAAGGCAATTCCTACCCCGGTGATTCCTCCCCCGATGATGATGACATCGTATTTTTGGTTGCTCATCGCACGTAGCATCTCTTTTCTTTGCAATCCAGACATCTGCTTGAACATGGCAATCTCTCCATTCCCACTGGTTCCATCTGTATGAAAACGAAAAAGAGAGACCACTAACAAACACTATGGCTGTCGCCATAATGAATGCAATCGTGGTCTCTCCGTTTTCTCCAGACACGTTTATTCACTTATCATTATTTTAGCATACGCTTTCATTTATTTAAATGCCATTGTTGCGCGAATCGCCTTTTTCCAGCCTTCATGCAGCTTTGTACGCTGTTCCTCTGCCATGGTAGGCTCATACTTGCGATCCACCTGCCATTGGGTCGCGATTTCTGCCCGATCTTGCCAGTATCCGACTGCCAGACCTGCCAGGTAGGCCGCTCCCAGCGCAGTGGTTTCATTAATAACCGGACGCTCAACCGGCACTCCAAGAATATCGCTTTGGAACTCCATCAAAAAGTTGTTTTTGACCGCTCCCCCGTCCACACGTAGCGCTTTAAGCGAAATACCGGAGTCCGCTTCCATCGCTGCCAGCACATCCTTCGTCTGGTAGGCGAGTGATTCCAGTGTGGCGCGGATGAAATGTTCTTTGCTTGTTCCGCGTGTCAGCCCAAACACAGCGCCGCGCACATCGCTGTCCCAGTACGGTGTTCCTAAGCCTACGAAGGCCGGTACGACATAGACGCCATCTGTGCTGTCCACCTTGGTCGCATAGTCTTCGCTGTCTTTTGCCTCCCGGAACATGCGCAGTCCGTCACGCAGCCATTGGATCGCTGAGCCCGCAATGAAGATACTGCCTTCCAGGGCGTATTCCACTTTTCCATCCAGCCCCCAGGCGATGGTGGTCAAGAGTCCGTATTCCGAGGACATCGCTTTCTCGCCCGTGTTCATCAGCATAAAGCAGCCTGTGCCGTACGTGTTTTTCGCCATCCCTGCCTCAAAGCACGCTTGCCCGAACAGTGCGGCTTGCTGATCTCCCGCTGCGCCTGCAATTGGCACTTCTTGCCCGAAAAAGTGATAGCCGATCGTATGCGCATATACTTCTGAGGAAGGGCGCACCTCCGGAAGCATCGATTGGGGAATCGTCAAAATGTCCAGCAGCTCCTCATCCCACTTCAATTCATGGATGTTGTACATCAGCGTACGCGAAGCATTGGAATAATCGGTGACATGCGCCCTGCCTCCAGAGAGCTTCCAGATCAGCCACGTATCGATGGTACCGAAGAGCAGCTCCCCTCTTTCCGCCTTTTCACGCGCACCCTCCACATTGTCGAGAATCCACTTTACTTTGGTCCCGGAGAAGTAGGCGTCAATCAACAGTCCTGTTTTTTGGCGGAACAGATCGTTATAGCCTTTTTCCTTCAGCTCATTGCAGATATCGCTCGTCTGCCGGGATTGCCAGACAATCGCGTTATAGACCGGTTTTCCCGTCTCCTTTTCCCAGACCACCGTAGTTTCCCGTTGATTGGTGATCCCGATGCCGCTTACCTGCTCCGGCTTTACATCCGCTTCCGACAAGCACGTAGCGATGACGGCCAAGACCGAGCCCCATATTTCGCTGGCATTATGCTCTACCCAGCCGGGCTGAGGAAAAATTTGCGTGAATTCTCGCTGCGCACTGTGGACGATTTCCCCCTGACGATTGAACAGGATCGCTCTCGAACTGGTCGTACCCTGATCCAAAGCCAAAATATACGTCTCCATTTTCATACTCCCTTTCTATCATGGATTGTCATGCATGAATCTTGTTATTCGATACACGGTTGCTCTTCTGTTTGCCGAACAAAGCAGTCAATACCAGTACCAAGATCATCAGGATGAGCACAGTCCAAAAGCTTGCGGCTACCTTCCCTTGAAAAACGGCCTTGTAAAACAACCCGCCAAACGAACCACCCAAGAGCGGACCTACGACTGGCACCCATGCGTACCCCCAGTTGGAGCTGCCTTTTCCGTGGATCGGCAGCAGGAAATGTGCGATGCGCGGTCCCAGATCCCGAGCCGGATTGATCGCATAGCCGGTGGTGCCGCCTAGTGAGAGCCCGATGCTCAAGATCAAAAAGCCGACCACTAACGGATTCAACCCTTCCGTAAACTTGTTCGCTCCAATCGCCAGAATCGCGAGAACGAGAAGAAAGGTTCCGATGATTTCACTGAGCAAATTGGCGAAAGGGTTTCGGATAGCAGGACCTGTTGAAAATACTCCTAATTTCGTACCTGGATCCTCCGTTTCCTTCCAATGGGGCAGATAATGTAAATATACGAGACAAGCCCCTAAAAATGCACCTAACATTTGCGCCAGCATGTAGCTGGGTACGTCCGCCCATGGAAAATCTCCCGTCAAAGCAAGCGCAAGCGTCAATGCTGGATTCAAATGTGCTCCGCTGATTCCCCCTACCGCATAGGCAGCCATCGCGACTGCCATCGCCCAGCCAAACGTGATGACAATCCATCCTGAACTTTGGGCGAATGATTGTTTCAGGCTCACACCCGCACAGACTCCTCCCCCCAGCAGGATCAAAATCATCGTACCGATTACTTCACCCCAAAACGGCGTCATCCTTTCTCCTCCCTCCAACTTTTGAAAAATAAGAATTTATGAGCGCAAGAAAAAGGAGACCCGCCAGAAAAAATCCTTCTCTTCAAGGACCTTTCTCGGTGGATCTCCCGCTCTCCGTCACCATGATTAACTTATCCATAGTCTACCTACAAATTGGAAACGCTGTCAATCCCCTACATTTTTAAAATGCTCCCATAGCGTTCGATTGGAGGTCGTGATGGCTGTCGCTCCCGCTGCAATGGCGCGCTGCACATCCTCGACACTTCGTATCAAGCCTCCTGCCAAAATGGGGATCTGTGTCTCGCTATACACTTCTGCAATCATCTTGGGCATTGCTCCGGGAAGCACCTCAATGAAATCGGGCTTCGTCTTTTTCAGTAAGGCATAGCTTTTTTCCAAAGCGTTGGTATCCAGCAAAAACATACGTTGGATGGCAATGACCCCTTTTTGCTTGGCTTTCAGAATCACGCTGGAACGGGTCGAGATTAAACCCGCTGGACGAATCTCCTGACATAGGTATTCGGTTGCATATTCGTCGTTTTTCATCCCTTGAACCAGATCCACATGCAGAAATATCTTTTTGTTCCGCTTACGAGCCAGCTCGTACACACTTTTCAACTGACCGATATGCATTTCCAGGATTACGCCGTATTCATAGGGACTCTCTAGCAGCTTCTCAAAATCCTTCAGATCCCGGGCAGCTGGCAAAATAACTTGACCGTTAAATTTCATAGATTACCCGCTTTCTATCGTTCGTTCCTACATTTCCATCATATGTGCAGTACCGCGAAATCAGAATTAGAAATCAAGATTTTGAAAGACTCCCCGTGAACGAACGTGATAAAACAGAAAATGCAACGAAGCCTTTCTAATCAAGGAGGAGTATGTTTCCATGCATAAAGTGATCGAACCGAAAATTTTATACTTTGGCACCCCCGTCGTCCTCATCAGTACAGTAAACGAAGATGGATCGACCAATCTGGCACCGATGTCCTCTGCATGGTGGCTCAACCAGTCCTGCATGCTAGGCATGAGCAAAAAATCACAGACCGTGCAGAATCTATTGCGGGAAAGAGAGTGTGTCTTGAATCTTCCTTCTGCCGACTTGGTAGAGGCTGTGGATCGACTGGCACTGACGACTGGCAGAAATCCGGTGCCGGAAAATAAAGCAGAGGTAGGTTATCGATACGAGCCTGACAAGTTCAAAACGGCAAGACTTACCCCGGAGCCAGCAGATCTGGTAAAACCGCCCCGTGTTGCCCAGTGTCCGGTTCAGCTGGAGGCCAAGGTCGTACAGGTGCATCCATTTGAGGAGCCTAGCACCTTAGTGGCGATCGAAGTGAAGATCGTGCGTGTTCATATGGATGAGCAGCTCCTGATGGATGGCGAGAAACACTATATTGATCCGGAAAAATGGAGTCCGCTTATCATGAATTTTTGTGAATTTTTCGGTCTTGGTCACAAGCTGCATCCATCCAGATTGGCTCCGGTCTTTCAGCCAGTGCGCCAAAACACCCGTATGTAATTCTCGCATTTCTCATGTTATCATCCTCGTAATAACAAAATACGAGAACGAAACGGGGATTGGTACCATGAGCCTAGAATATCGAATCTTACAACCAACAGATGCGGCCGTCTATGTGGCGCTGCGTCTGGAAGGACTGCAACACAATCCGGAATCATTTGGCAATACGTATGAAGAAACCATGCAAGATCCAAATCTATTGGAAACATTCGCGAAGCGCTTGCAACCAAATGGAGAGGCTGCTACCTTTGGGGCATTTGTGGAAGGGCAGTTGGTCAGTGTGGCTACGTTAAAGAGAGAAACGATGAAAAAGCTTCGCCACAAAGCCTCTGTCGTGGGCGTA
Source organism: Bathyarchaeia archaeon (assembly GCA_035644815.1). Classification (GTDB taxonomy): domain Bacteria; phylum Bacillota; class Bacilli; order Brevibacillales; family Brevibacillaceae; genus Brevibacillus_F. Next base: position 25,518 of record DASQNU010000047.1, read on the forward strand.
TATACGACACCCACCGCACGGGGAAAAGGGATTGCCAAGCAATTATTCTTGCATTTGTTAGCCTACGCCCAGCAACAAGAAGATCTGGAGCAGCTCAACTTGTCTGTACTGACGGAAAATGAGCCCGCGCTCCGGCTCTATCGTTCCCACGGATTTGAGGTGTATGGCACGGAAAAGCATGCATTGAAGTACGAGGGCAATTACTATGACGAGCATCATATGGTGTTGTTTTTCAAAAAACGATAGGCGTCAGATGAAAATATTGATTTAGACGGGTGATGTTGATCTAAGGCAGTATTTTCATTACAAATGTCGGGGCAGTCTTGGAAAAATAAGTAGTAGACTGATCCGCTAAAAGAAACAGCGGCGGTCTAAGTACCTGAAAAAATGCTTAGACTTCCGCTGCTTTTTTACCTTTTATTTAACTGCTGAGCACGTCAAACCTACCACGCATATGCCTCAGGGGTCTCTCCGCCTGGCCCTGGAAAGATGGCTTCGAGCTCGCACATTATGTCTTCCCCCAGCCGAAGCTCAACCGCTCGCAATGCTTCCCTCAGCTGTTCAACCGTTCTCGGCCCAATGATCGGTGCCGTTACAGCGGGGTTGGCAAGCACCCAGGCAAGTGCGACGTTCGCTTCTGATTCTCCGATCTCCCTGCAAAGTGCGGAATATTTTTCAAGCTGTACCCGATGCCGTTCGATTCGTTCCGAAAGCGCTGACGTCCTAGTTCCCCTATCCGCGGAGAGGGCGCGTCCTCCAAGAAGTCCTCCGGCCAGCGGACTCCACGGGATCACACCGAGTCCCAGGTCTTTTGCCGCCGGCAGCACTTCCAACTCAGGAAGCCTCTCCAGCAGGTTGTATTTGTGCTGTTCGCTGACAAGCCCCATGAAACGCCGTTCCTTTGCCGCTGACTGCGCTTTAACCAGATGCCAACCTGCGAAGTTACTGGAACCAATGTAACTCACTTTTCCCGTACGAACCTGAATTTCGAAAGCCTCCCATAGTTCGTCCCATGATGTCCGCCTATCGATATGATGCATTTGGTACAATTCCACATGATCGGTTTGCAACCGCCGAAGCGATCCCTCGAGATGCCTTCTTACCTTATAGAGCGACAATCCTCTTATGTCGTTTGGCCCGTCGAGCGGGTTTGATATCGGTTCATACACTTTCGTGGCGAGGACTACCTTTTCCCTCCGCTGCCCCCCCTGTGCGAACCAACGGCCAATAATGGTCTCAGTAAGCCCTGCATTTTCTCCCCACCCATATACATTAGCTGTATCAAAGAAAGTAATTCCGGCATCCAGCGCTTCATCCATGATCCGATATGCCGTTTCCTCATCCGTATCCACACCGAAATTCATCGTTCCCAGACAAAGGCGACTGACTCTAAAGCCAGTTCTCCCCAAAAAGGTGTACTCCATTTCATCTTTTCCTCCTGTTCGGTTGATTCTGAATACTTTTATCGATAAACCTTACAACTTTCTCAAAGTGCCCTTGTTGTCTTCCCCCTCCTCACCAATTTGACTACACTTAATATGACGGCGCCTTTTTGATTAGGACGCAAAAACTTTTCGGGAAGGGAGCATTCATCATGTACATTCAACATGACGAGCTGTGGTTTGCCTTATACGGAGAAGTGAAAAGATTTGTTGCTACAAGGGTAAGATGTACGGCCGCTGTGGATGATATCGTGCAAAATGTGTTTCTCAAGGCATATGCCAATCTTGCGCGTTTAGCCGATCCAACCAAAATCAAACCTTGGATTTATCAGATTGCGCGCAACAGTATTGTGGATTATTACCGGACTAGGATGCATAATACCGTAGTACTGGATGAAGGGGAAATGAGCGTAACGGAGGATTCGGCAGGAGCAGACTTCTCTCAAGAAGTGCTCATATGTATGAAAGAAGCAATTCCGGAACTGCCAGAGGTCTATCAGGATGCGCTTAAACTTTTTTTAGGAGGACTCACTCATAAACAGGTAAGTGAGAAACTGGCAATCTCACTATCTGCGACGAAATCGAGGATTCAGCGCGGACGTGAGCGATTGAGACGAAAATTAACGGGGTGCTGCCATATTGAAGCAGATTTGTATGGTAATATTGTTGATTTTGCTGTTAAAAGAGAATTCCGCAAAGCTGCGCCGGAATAATATACAGTCTTTAGGATCTTCGATGTCTGTTTTACCGAATGTTTGAACGAACGAGAGAAAGCACCCAGTATAGGTGCTTCTATTCTTTTTCAATGTTCGGTCGAATCGGCATTTTGATTTTATTCGCAACCAACAGAACATGATAATACAGCACGGATGCGATCATTCCCAATCCAAAGAAACCATGATTACCAGCTTCCCATACGATTAGCTCTCCACCGCTAAGGATCACGAGAAAGAGATACGTAGTCAGTAGTCCGGCCAGCAAATACGCTGATAAACAGCGGAAATAATTGATAACCTTATTGGCTTCTCCCAGCTTCTTTACCAGTCTATCAATGAGAAGCGAGCAAGGAACACCGCCAAGTAGATAAACGGGTGCAGCGTAAATCATATAAAGCATGAATAAAGACAGATACGACCAATGATAGACACCTGGTTCCCCTTCCATTGCCGGAGAATAGCTAAACCATGCGAGAGCCAAACAAAACAAGATCGACGACAGTATGGCTACAAAGATTTTTCTAAACATCAAGCCCCTCCTCCGCATAGCAAAAGCACCCGTCTGTGCTGATCCTCGCAGCTTACGCGTGCTTTTGCTTATTTTTTGTCTATTGCTTCACCTTTTGGAAGCTCTGGATGATCCCCTGCAGCTCCTCCTTCACCCCGTCATACTTGGATGCAAGCGTCCATGCATGCAGCTGGTGGAAGTGTGTACCCGTATCCACCACGGTCACCATATATGCGACCTCGACTCCATCCTCTACCTCTTGCTCAAACGAAAAATCGATAGCAGGATAACCATTCACACTGGTTTCTTGCGGGAGTTGCAGGGGCCTCTCCTCCATTTCTACTTCATAATTCCCTTCCACGATCTGCAGATAATCTTGCAACGTGACACCACTGTCAAAGTCGTCCTTTTTTTCCGATAGCACCATGAAATATTTCACGCCAAAGTCATTGGAAATCGATATATCCGCCTCTTCGTTCAGTGACGAATCATTCCTCCAGCTTGAAGGTGCGGTAACTTGAAATTGTTGGTCATGACTCAAAAAGGTTTCCGGCTTGCTGATGTTGGTAAACAGGGAGGAAACGCATAAGATCGCCGATACCAGTGAAAGTGCGGCAAGTACTGAAAAAATACCGATTAATAGTCCTTGATTTCCTCTTACTGCAGGATCCAGATCCTTTATTTTTACCACATAGGTTTTTGCCGCCATGTCGCCTAGTCGCTGTTTTTTCCGTGAAGCGAGTACGCAGATTCCTGCAGGCACTCCCCCCAACAGAAACGGATTGGTATCTATTATCCGCAAAAAGGTACGGAGGAGCGCCTTTACGAATCCGGGCGGACGGCCAATCTGATTCACTGCCCGTATCCGCAGCGCAAATTTTCCAAGCGTGTAACCCGTAAAGCCTTCTAACAACAAATAGTAACAGATGACGCCAACGAACAAGCATGCTATGAATGGATTAGCTATTTGTTCACCAAAGCGGTCATCGACATACACAATGGCTCCTGTGAAGAAAATCAACAGGATAAAATCAATCACGGTTGCCGCCCAGCGGCGAAAAAAAATGGAAGCCCCATAAGTCGCACTTAATGCTCCCATGGTTCTCGGCTCCAGAGTAAGATCGTTCATCATCGATAGATCTTGTACGGGATTCTGCTCCAATGGATACACCTCTATTTATTTGATCAAATGTCAATGTAATTAAAGCATTCCAAATTTTTCATGTCAATTGAACGGCAGTATGAGTTGCGCCATGATGAATGTGCCGTAACTCCATCATGATCGTGGGAGCTGAAATGGTTACGTTCCTAGAGGGATATCGCATTCAAATGGTATTGGAAAGTCTGATCAAATGAGAAAAAGGAGAGCACTCTGCCCAAGCCTTATCCAGCTTGGACTTATGCACTCCTTTTATGTTCTGCCTTACCCCTTCATATCTTTTTCGATTTTCTTCAGTTTTTTCTTTTGCTTGCATGCTTTTTCCTGTTCCCCGGCCCAAGGCTCGTCGCTTAGCTTCTGCAGCTCATCCATTAGCTTCTTATCCGACGTGACATGTACCTTTGTTTCCGGGAACTTTTTTTTCAGCGCTTGCGAGACTTCCTTTTCAATTGCTTCCAGACGAAATCGGTTGAAATTGTTAACCTCGATGGCTACGTCCAGCTCATCATCGATCTGTACGGCAACCGCTCGATCAACACCTTGTACTGCTTTTGTCTCCGCAATCGCCTTCTCTTCCCATTTCTGATAGCGGATTGGTGTCGGATTGCACATCGGATCTTCCGCAGGGGATTTTGCTTTCGTTTGCGGCTTCGATTCCTGCAGGCAGCCTGTCAGAAATAAGCACAGGGACATGACTACTAGTGTGGTACGCATCTGCTAAAACCTCCTGATGCCAATTTGCGTACCTATATGTTTTCCCTAAATGCCATTTTCAGTCCAAAAAAGTGGATGCCCGACCAGGTGATGCCGCGCTCTCCTTTTTCGCCTATTTGCTTACGACAGGGAAGTACCCATACTCGTGACTGAAGCGCAATATTGTATAGCGATCGCGTAAATGGTGGGCTTCCTGCAGCGCTTTTTGCACCAGCTCAGGAGAAATCCCCAGCTCAGCTGGATCAACGGGAGCCCCCACCGCTTGCAGGATGGATTTGAGTTGCTCCGGCGCCGGAATGCTCTCAACGAGCGCTTTGATGGTGTCGAAATGGGGGATTGTTTTTTCATTTTGCTGCAGACGTTCATCCTGAAAAAGTCGCTTGTACAGATCGGCAATCATGACCGTAGCCACAGCCACTTTTTCTCCATGCAGCACCTGCTGCTTTCCTGCTTTTAAAAAAGCCTGCTCCCAATAGTGGGACAAATGATGCTCCGCCCCTGAAGCCGGACGGGAATGGTCCACGTACAGCATCGCCAGGCCGGACTGAACAAGCGACTTCATCAAAGCTGTCATTCCGCTTTCTTTGGTAGCCTTGATTTCATCCAACTGCTCTACGCATTGGTCAAGCGCTTGCCGCGTCCACTCCGCTGCTGTCAAGCAATAATGCTCTCCATTCATGACATGGGAGAAATACCAATCCACTAACGATGTATATTTCGCCAGCATGTCTCCGACCCCAGCTGCATATAACCGTCGCGGAGCCGCACATAATACTTCGACATCGGCAAACACTGCCACTGGAGAAGCTGCCTGCACAGTGACTTTTTTCCCTTTGATGATGATTGGCGCGCCAGCTGATGTATAGCCGTCGACGGAGGCAGCCGTTGGTATGGAGATAAAAGGTTTTTTCGCTTGATGGCTGACATAACGGACGATATCATGGATCGTGCCAGCTCCTACAGCCAAAAGCACGTCTGCATCTGGCAGCATTTCCTGCTTGACCTGCTCTATAGCGGTAACATCCGCAACGACATCCCCTTGCTGATTCGGACGGATTAAGCAGACATGTATCGATGCTTCCCCATTCAAGATTTGGACGATACGCTCACCCGCTGCGGCGTAGGTGTTGGCATCCGCCACAAGCATGAGACGGCCCCACTGTTTTTCTACTAGATAAGAGCCTATCTGTGCCAATGCCTCTTTCTCAATCCGAATGTCCATCTTGATGGGATGATGGCTCCCGCATGAGCACTCCATTTCCCTACTCCCTTTCACGTCTTTTTGCCAATCTTATCATATTCCATGAACATTTTGGCAATTCAGCCGTGATCATGCCATCAGCCTTCACTGTATTTCCCGCAGCATGCGGAGTGACGGCTGTTGGATTGTCTGCGGTATTACGTGCTTTGATATCCTCACTTTCCAGCACAAGATGCTCCACCACCTGATATTCCCCAAACTGTCTGGCTTCGCATTCGAGCAACAGGCTCGCATCCAGACTGCGATTGACCGCGAAGATGGTCAGGGCTTCTTCCCCTTCGTCATGCACCGCCATCGCATCGAGATACGGCACATCCGTAAATTCCTTGCTATCGTACTTAGGAGAGAAAATGATCGGTCGCAATGCGGTTCCTCTGCCGTATACGGAGGTATGCATAAATGGATAAAAGATGGTTTGCCGCCAAGCTCCCCCACCTTTTTCTGTCATGATCGGCGCGATCACATTCACCAGCTGGGCAAGGCAAGCGATCTTCACTCGGTCTGCGTTCCGCAGCAGCGTGATTAACATGCTGCCTACCAATACCGCATCCTCGTGGGTATAAATATCCTCCAGCAAAGGCGGAGCAATGGTCCATGGCTCTTGCTTGGCATCTGCTTCCCGTGAGTGGTACCACACGTTCCATTCGTCAAAAGACAGGTACATCTGCTTTTTGCTTCGCTTTTTCGCCTTGATGTAATCGCATGTTGCGATGACCGACTGGATGAATGCATCCATCTCCATTGATTTTGCCAAAAAGCTGGGCGTATCATTCTCCGGATTACCGTAATACTGATGCAAGGACAGATAGTCCACTTGCTCATACGTATGGTCCAGGACCGTCGCCTCCCACTCGGGGAAGGTGGGCATCTGCCGGCTGGAGCTGCCGCATGCGACCAGCTCAATGGTCGGATCGACCCACCTCATTACTTTGGCAGCTTCGCTAGCAATACGCCCGTACTCGACCGCTGTCTTCTGACCAATTTGCCATGGGCCGTCCATCTCATTTCCCAGGCACCATGTCTTGATCCGATGCGGTTCCTTATACCCGTGCGATATCCGCAGGTCGCTCCAGTATGAGCCAGATGGATGATTGCAGTACTCGACCAGATTGCGGGCGGCGTCGATCCCTCTTGTTCCCAGGTTGACGGCCATGTTCACTTCCGCATCGATCTGTTTAGCCCAGGATACAAATTCATTCGTACCAATCTGATTCGTCTCCAGGCTGTGCCATGCGAGATCCAGACGTTTTGGCCGCAGCTCGACAGGACCTACTCCATCCTCCCAGTTATAACCGGAAACAAAATTGCCTCCCGGATAGCGGACGAATGGTACTTTGCATTCCTTCACCAGCGCCAGCACATCTCTGCGAAAGCCCTGTTCATCAGCTTCCGGATGATCCGGCTCATAGATCCCTTCATAGACAGCGCGCCCCAAATGCTCCACAAAGGAACCGTAAAGGCGGGGATCGATAGCCCCGATCTGGTAATCCTTATCGATGATCATTTTTGCTTTTCTTTCTGCTTGCATGGTTACACTCCTCCTTATTTTTCATTCCTATCCCTTAATTCCGCCCACAGTAAGGCCGGAAATGAAATAGCGTTGGAAAATCAAATAAAGAATCATGATGGGGATGACCGACAGAATCGCTCCGGAAAGCAAAATGTCGTAGTTGTTTCCATACGGAGTCAATAGCGACGAGAGCCCGATCGGCAGCGTGAATTTTTCCTCGCTGTGCAGCACAACCAGCGGCCAGACAAGATTGTTCCAGCTGGATAATGCCTGCAGAATGGCCATCGCACCGAATGCAGGGGCCATCAGCGGCCGCATGATCCGAAAAAAGATCCCAAACTCTGTACATCCGTCAATTCTCGCCGCATCGATAAAGTCCCGGGGAATCCCGATGGCATATTGGCGAAAGAAGAAGACCGCAAATGGGCTGACCACAAACGGGAGAATGACGCCCCAGTACGTATCGATCAAGCGTAGACTGACGATTAGCTTGTAGAGCGGCAGCAAAATGATTTCGATCGGGATCATCATGACAAACAAGACTGTCGCAAATATGAGATTTCTCCATTTGAATTGGTAGACCGCCAGCGCATATCCCACCATCGAGGAAAACAGCAGCGCCAGCGCCGTGTTAAGAAGGGTAATAATCACGCTGTTGGTAAACCAGACAAAATAGATGCGTCCATCGGTGAGCAAATAATAGTAATTGTTAAAGGAGAGGATGTCTGGCTGCAGCTGCAGATTCAATCCGTAGCGCAACAGTTCCGTGGATGGTTTGAATGACGCGAGCAGCAGGCAAAAAAAGGGGAACAGTGCCAGGAAACTGAGTACAGCAAAGAGAGCGAACAAGAGCAGAGATATCCACTTCTTTTTCCCGTACATGACTACTCCTCCCTTCGGAACTGGCCAAACAGCTTAAGCTGAATGATATTGATGAGGAGAATCGTGACTAACAGTACAATCCCGATCGCGGAGCCGACGCCCATGTTGAAGTTTTCAAAGCTTTGTTGATAGAGATAGCCGATGAGGGTCAAGCCGATATCCCCAGGTGAATGGTTGGTCCAGAACACATAGCTTTCCGTAAACATCGTAAATCCGCCGTAAATGCTAATGGTCAACACATAAATGGTTACAGGCTTCAGCAGCGGCAGGGTAATCCGGAAAAATTTGCTGAGCGAACCGGCTCCATCGATATCAGCGGACTCATACAGCTCCTTTGGAATATTTTGCAGCCCTGACAAGAAGTACAGAAGATTAATCCCCATCCACCGCCAGGAAGCCAAGGCCACCATGAGAAACATCGCGGTCCCTCCCTCCATCGCCCATTGCTGCGGAGAAAATCCCAGCTTCATCAGGATCGTGTTCATCGGAGCCGTATCCATCTCGCCAAAAATGAGCCGAAAAATGGCACCTCCCACCACAATCGAGGTCAGAGCCGGCATAAACAGTGCTGAGCGGAAAAGCGTGGGTGCAATCATAAAGCGGGAATGAATCAGCACGGCCAATACCAATGGGACAGGAATCAAAATGATCAAGGTCCAGATCGTATACATCACCGTGTTGGAAACGGCTGCATAAAAGTGTTCATTATTTAAAGCCTGATAATTTTTCCAGCCGACAAACGTTTCTTCCCCCGGCAGGATTTCGTGAAAACTCATGTAAAAGGCGCTTATAATGGGATAAAGCATAAACAACAAAAACGAGATGAGAAACGGTGCGACGAAGAAATAAGGGGCCATTTTCTGTGAATGGAAGAATGTACGGAGGCGTTTTGGCTTTGTTGGCACCGTTTTGTTGTCGGTACGTGTAGTGACCTGACTATCCAATTTCTTTCCCCCTTTCTTGTACAGAGGAAGTAGTGGACCGCCTGCTCAAACCGTTTATGGAACAGGCGATCCTCCTGCCTACTTGCGTAATTCGTCCGCCGCCTTCTTCAACGCGTCCTCGGGAGTCATGCTGTTTTCTTTGAGCGGCTTAAAGAGCACATCTTTACGGATCAAATCGATCGCCTGCGGTGTTTTTTCTGTAATGTTGACCGGAGTGATCTCGTCTTTGACCTCCAGCAATACATCGAAGATTCCTTCGCCAAAATAATCCGTGTACTTGTTTTTCTCTTTGATTTCAGGCGCATCCCATACATCCCAGCGGATCGGATCAAAGCCCATTGTTTTCCAGACGCGGATATTGCCCTCTTTGGAAAGCTTCGCGTACCCGAGGAATTGCTTCGCCAGCTCCAACTGCTTCGACTGCTTGGTAACCACTGTACCTGTACCCCCCATCCCAGCAGAGCGTTTCCCGCCTGGCTCCCAGCTCGGCATCGGGCGAATGACGATCTTTCCTTTCAAGTCGGGCATGTATTCGAGGAATCGGCCCATATACCACATCGGCATCAGGACGGAGGCTGCTCCTCCTTTATTCATGAAGCCGTAATATTCTTCTTTATGATGGTTGCCTCCTGGTGCAGGAACAGCAATTTTGCTTCCATGTACCATCTCGTGGAGGAATTTCAAGGTGTTGATATTCGTCTCATTATCCAGTGTTACTTGCCCGCTTTGATCGAACATATCCGACCCTTGCTGCGCAATCATCGGCCAGAATGTCCAGTTGTCAATCACTTCAACCGTCGTCATTGGCTTTCCAGTAGCGGCCAGCACCTTTTTCCCCGCTTCCGCATAATCCGCCCACGTCTTGATCTCATCGATATTCACACCAGCTTGATCCATCATCTCCTTGTTGTAATACATCACCGTCGCCCCTACGTGGAAGTCAATTCCGTAGTTGTGGCCGTTTTTGCTGTAAATATCAAACCGGGATTGAATAAACTTGTCTTTCTCTGGTTGAATCAATTCATCCAGCTCTGCCAATGGAATGTTGCTGCCTTTTAAATAGTTGGCGAATTTACTGATTTCAATATCAGCGATGTCTGGGGCTCCCACCCCTGACTGCAAAGCGATTAATAGCTTGTTGTGCATTTCTTCATAGGGGTACACATTCGGCTTTAATTGAATCTGTTGATCCGGATGCTGTTGATTCCAATCCTTCACAGCTTCTTCATAAAATTGGACGTGCAGCTCATTAAACGTCCAAAAGGTAAGTGTCGTTTTTCCCCCACTGTTCCCTGATTGACCTCCTCCTTCCGTCGTCGCACTGGAGCAACCGGATAGGACGAGTGCGGCCATTAGAATAAGTGCCAGCAAGAACAAACCAATTCTTTTCATCACATTCTCCCCTTTTCCCCACATTTAGCTACACAGAAATGACAGCGCTGTCATTTGGACCCGATATCGTGCACGCACACGAAAATTCATAATGAATAAACCGTGTGCGCACACGGAAATGTGTAAATAAAAATGATCGTGAATGTTGATCTCAAATCGTCGCTCCTGGAATGATACGATACGGCAACAACGGAATTTCAGGTTCTTCCTGGCGATCCAAGATACCCACCAAGCATTCCACCGCTTTGATGCCAATCTCCTCCACCGCGTATTCCACTGTGGTCAATGGCGGCGTCACGTATTTTAGGACATCGATATTGTCGAAGCCCATCAAACCGACATCCTCCGGGATTCGCAATCCCTTCGCTTTAAGCGTATTCATCACTTCCAAGGCGTAGTAATCACAGGAGCAGATAATAGCTGTTCGCGGAACGCTTCCCGACAGCTTGATTTGGTCCAGCGCCTGAATGTAATTTCGTTCTTTAATCAGAATAAGCTGCTCTTCCAGTCCTGCTTCCCGCAGCGCTTCCTTGCATCCCTCATATCTTTCTTCTTGGGTGTAAATATTGCTTTTCCCCCGAAAAGCCAGAGGCGGGCAAATATAGATATAGCGCTCATACTCTTTGCCCACGATATACTGGACAGCATCCTTCATCGCCTGCCGATCATCGATCCCGACATAATTCCAGTCATCCGACAGACGATTGCAAATGGTCACGATCGGAGTCTGCAGGCTTTTGGCAAACTGTTCAAACGCTTTGCCCGTATTGACGGTGAACAAAATGATTCCATCTACCTTGCGATTGATCAAATGTTCGAGGCATCTCAGCTCATTCTCCGGATTTTTGTCGGTCAACACCAGATCCACGAAATAACCGAACTCATTTGCCTTGTCGGCGATGGCATTCATCAGCTGGGCAAAGGATCGGTTGTGCACATCAAACAGGATCACCCCCAATGTCATCGTTCTTCCTTTTGCAAGGCTTCTTGCCGTATGATCGGGTCTGTAATGCATTTCCTCGGCGATTTGCAGTATTTTCTTTTTGGTCTTGTCACTGATTCCGGGTCGATTGTTTAACGCGCGATCGACTGTCCCTACAGACACTCCACACATCTCGGCAATGTCCTTGATCGTAATCCTCATAGCGCCTCCTGCAATCAAACGGTTTTCTATCGCTGCTTCTCATTGCGTGTGCGTACACGGACTTGAAAATAATGGAACGTGTGCGTTCACGTAAAATGTAGCATGCAAATGGAAGCGTTGTCAATTTAATTTTCTGATTATTTGCAAAAATATCAAACTCGCTCAAAATCTATGAAAATGGTTTGTGTTTAACATTGCACTCTTCTTCCTAGAAGTGACGAAAGGGCTCACGCAACGAATGCGTAAGACCCTTTTTTTACATCTAGCCGCTTTTCTTGCAAATCCGCACTATCTAATCCTGCCCCGGCACTCTTAGGATCTTGTTCAACCTCAATCTTGAATCCTTACATCTCAGCCGGGGAAACATATTAGCCTTACCATTAATAAAGTGAGGGAGCGAAAGTAAATTGGATCAAAACAACACTCGCAATCGGTATGATACGGAAGACGGTAACACCGGAGAAGTAGTAGGGACCATGGGTAGTGGTATCTCGGACGCTTCGCTAGGTATCGGATCTAATCCGCTTGGCGATATTTCAGGAAACAAAGTTGCAAAAAAGGCTATTGGTTCTGGTGATAACAGTGACGCCACGGGCTTTACGGAGCATCGTTAAAAAGATAAAAGCCGATGAGTTCTTTTAGAAACTCATCGGCTTTTCATGTGTCTTACAGTTTGTTGAATGTGTCAGTCAGCACTGGCACGATCTGCTTTTTACGGGAAACGACGCCTTTCAGCACCGCTTGGTTATCTGCTAATTTTACATTGTAGGCTTGCTCTACTGCGTTTGTCGCACGACCGAGTGCCAGACCGACTGAGTCATTGTTGAGGATATCTGTCACAACAAACAGGAACAGGTCCAGCCCTTTTTCCTCAATGATGTTGGAAAGTGCTGTTTCCAGCTCGGCTTTGCGTGCCAGCACATCATTGACATCTACTGCATTCACTTGGGCGATTTCTACCTTGTAGCTGCCCATCTGGAATTCTTTGGAGTCAAGTGAAATCAACTGGCTGATGGTTTTCTCGCTCAGGTCAGCGCCGGCTTTCAGCATTTCCAGACCGTAGCTCTCCAGATTTACACCTGCGATCTCAGCTAATTCACGTGCTGCTGCTACGTCTTGCTCCGTGCAGGTTGGCGATTTTAACAGCAGTGTATCCGAGATGATCGCGGACAGCATCAATCCGGCAATCTCTTTCGGAATGTCTACTCCATTTTCTTTGTACATTTTGCGCAGGATTGTTGTTGTGCAACCAACAGGCTCTGCACGGTAGTAAAGCGGATTGCTAGTTTCGAAATTGGCGATGCGGTGGTGGTCGATCACTTCGATCACTTCTACGCTCTCAATGTCGTTCGCGCTTTGTTGACGTTCATTGTGGTCTACCAAAATAACGGTTTTCGCTTCGTTGGCTACCGTCTCAACCAGACGCGGCGCCTCTACATTGAAATAGCTCAAGACAAATTGTGTTTCGCCGCTGATTTCACCGAGACGAACCGGTTCAACCGAAGCACCCAGCTTTGTTTTCAAATCTGCATAGACAATGGCCGAACAAATCGAATCGGTGTCCGGGTTTTTATGCCCGAAAATAAGTGTGTTTTCCATGAGAAATGCTCCTTAATCTTATTTTGGCGAGAAAATTATACCATAGAACTGGGTGTTCTGCCCATTGGCGAATGCAACTTTATGCAAATGAAGAAGCTGCCCGGGATCGGCAGCTCTGGTCACATCACATTTATAATGGCTGTGAATAACGTATCGTCCACTTTAACCACCTGTTGTACGAAAAGATCTTTTTTCGGATAGCTTTCCCGATAATAATCGATGATCTTTTGTAGCTCTTTCCCCAGGTATTCGTCACGTTCTACGTAGAAGTCGGAGAAGATCTGCTGCATGGTTACACCTCCCTCTCCAGTATACCCGGATTTTGGGAATAACGAACATCGCTATCCGGCGGCTCCTTCCACCTATGTATACATCTGCCTGTCACTTGTCACTCTATAAAGAAAAGAGGTGTGACATCATGACGAATCGCAAGCAAAACAATCACAATGAACCCAGTGTGGCTCCCGGCATGAATACGCATGATCAATTGGAGGAAAAAGCGAACGAGCAGGAAGTCGCGAAGGGCGATTACACCCCCGTTACCCGTGTTTTTGTCGATCGTACGCCAGACAGTTAATTTGAATCAGTGCTCGTTATCTGTGTTAGAAAGGAGATCCACTGCAAATGCCTGAACATAAAACCGAATCCGAAGCGTCTATCGAAGAAGCGCTTCACGCAGTAGAGGAAACCCCTTTTGTAGATCAGGAATCTTCTTCTGCCCCTTCTAATGCAACAGATCAATCCCTAGAATCGACGCCTTCACAAGCACATCAATAATTTTGTGCAAACATAGTGGTGGGGGAAGGGAAGAACGGGAGGGCTACGTTCTTGCCACACCCGCGAGGGAGTGTATTCTGTCCGGTTCCGCTTCCAAAAACGGTACGTCACGCAAAAATTTCGAGGAAGCAATACTCAAACGTAGAGGTTGCGCGACAAGCGTGTACCGTTTTTGGAAGCTCCACCTCTGTAGGTGTGACAAAGACTTCGCCCGTCCCGTCCTTCCCTTCCTCGCGTGGCGATTGCTCAAGTCCTAACGGCTAAAGAGTAAAAATCTTGTACGTATACGCCTATTTACTATGAATTTTGCCTTTAAGCTTTTTTCTTTTAACACAGCTTCAGCTACGCCGAAGGGCATGTTTCAAAACGGAGCGCCTGCGAAGCCCATCTTAGCGGAGCAGCGAGTTGCGGGTAAAAGGAGCGCAACCTGCCCGATCTTCGAAGCGGCTACTCCTTTTGCGTCTCCCCCGCGATTCGCTGCGGAGCGGACAGTCTCCGCTTCCCAGTAGGGCATAGAATGAAGCGAAGTATTGAAACATGTCCTCCCCACCGCAGCCCCGTACCTTTGGAAAAAATAAGAAAAGCGCGATCTCCGATAGTTGAGAAATCGCGCTTTTTTAACACAAGAGAAAAACTACTGATACTTAGATATTGAACGCCATAATCCACATGGAGCCAGCTACAATGGTGAATACAATCACCGCTCCGAGTACCAATGCCTGAACGTTATACCGTGGCTTTTCTCCTTCACGAATATGCATGAAGAAGAACAATTGGACGAACAGCTGCAGGATCGCCATCACCATGATGGTGATCACCAGCGGCGCGCCGCTCATGACGTGATTCATCACAAGCACCAGCGGAATGATGGTCAATACAATCGACAGGACAAAACCGATCACATAGGATTTCAACGAACCATGGTTTTCTGTATGTGCGTGATTGTCATGATGACCCATCTTACATCACCCCCATCAAATAAACGACGGTGAACAGGAAGATCCACACGACGTCAAGGAAGTGCCAGTACAGACTGAGATTGGTCACTTTCCGTTTGGTCACAGGCGTGATGCCGCGGCGTTTCAGCTGGATCATGAGTGCAACCATCCAGAACAGACCAAGCGTGACGTGCAAACCGTGTGTACCGACCAATACATAGAAGGCAGAGAGGAAGGCGGAAGTGGAAATCGTCGCTCCCTCTCCAACCAGGTGTGTAAATTCATTCACTTCGAGTACAACGAAGGCCAGACCGAGCAGCGCCGTGACGACCAGCCAGCCAATCAGCTGCTTCACGTTTCTTTTGTGCATCGCCAGGACCGCAAGACCGCTTGTGAAGCTGCTGGTCAACAGGATAAAGGTCGAAGCGATAATGCCTGGCATCTCAAACAGTTCTTTTGCAGTAGGGCCGCCTGCGTAGTTGTGCATCAGCACGGCATAAGTGGCAAACAACGTACCGAACAGCACGCAGTCTGTTACGACAAAGATCCAGAAACCAAGGACTTTCAGCTGCTCATGATGTTCATGCCCGTGGTCGTGATCATGGGCGTGACCGTGTTCATGGTGTGTCATCGCTTGTGCCATTAGACACCCCTCCCAAATGAAGCCTCCGTGCGTCTTACTTCGTCCACGGGGATGTAATAATCCGTATCATAATCAAAGGAACGTGCCCACATGCAGGCTGCGACGCCGATCAGACCAATGACCGCCATCCATACCCATTCGAAGGTAAAACCGAAGCCCGCGATGAACCAGAAGCCGGACATGATGATCGGAATACCCGAGTTCTTTGGCATGTGAATCGGTTCCAGCTCCACTTTTTCTTCCTGGTAAGTGCCATTTACTTTTTCTTGCTTGATGCGCCACCAATCGTCTACCTCTTTGACGCGCGGTTCGATCGCAAAGTTATACAGAGGCGCAGGAGATGGAATCGACCACTCGAGCGTACGTCCGTTCCATGGGTCGCCTGTCTTGTCGCGCTCCCCGTTTTTGATGCTGTATGCGATTTGCCATACTTGGAAGATGAAGCCCGCACCCATCAGGAAAGCACCGACTGTCGAAACTAAGTTAAGCGGAGCCCAGCCCATGTCCCAATCATAGGTATAATAGCGCCGGGTCATCCCCATGAAACCAAGCGCATACTGCGGCATGAAGCATACATAGAAACCAATATTCCACAGCCAGAAGCCCCATTTGCCCAGACGCTCATCCAGCTTGAAGCCGAACATTTTTGGCCACCAGTAGTAAATCCCTGCGAGGTAACCGAACACGACCCCACCGATCAGCACCTGGTGGAAGTGGGCAATCAGGAAGTAGCTGTTGTGATATTGGTAGTCCGCTGGAGCCACCGCCAGCATGACCCCTGTCGCTCCCCCTACGAGGAAGCAAGGAATGAATGCGATCGTCCAGAGCATCGGCTGTTGGAACGAAATGCGTCCACGGAACATGGTAAACAGCCAGTTGAACACTTTTACCCCTGTCGGAATCGCAATGACCATCGTGGAGATCGCGAAAAAGGCAATGACGCTCGCATCCGTCCCCATCGTAAAGAAGTGGTGTGCCCACGTAAAGAATGAAGCGACGGCAATACTCATCAAGGCAATGACCATTGACTTATAACCGAAAATAACTTTCTTCGAGAATGTAGCCACGATTTCGGAAAAGATACCAAAAGCAGGTACAACGACGATATATACTTCCGGGTGTCCCCACATCCAGATCAGGTTGAGGTACATCATGGGATTCCCGCCGCCATCCATTGTGAAGAAGTGGGCTCCGAAGAAACGGTCAACGAACAGAAGCGCCAGTGTCACAGTCAAGATCGGGAAAGCGAAGATGATCATGACGCAGCTGGACAGCACGGACCAGCTAAACAATGGCATTTTCATCAGCTTCATGCCAGGCGCACGCATTTTCAAAATCGTCACGAGGAAGTTAATCCCGGTTGCCAAACTACCGATACCCGAGATCTGTATCCCCCATATATAGAAGTTCTGACCGGGTCCTGGGCTAAATTCTTTTCCCGATAACGGTGGATACGCAAGCCAACCGGTATCCGGCGAACCCCCGATTACGAATGAGATGTTGAACAGCATCGCACCAGCCATGAACAGCCAGAAGCTCAACGCGTTCAAAAATGGATACGCGACGTCGCGCGCACCGAGCTGCAGCGGTACCACGATGTTGAACAAGCCAAACATCATCGGCATCGCCATAAACAAAATCATAATCGTTCCATGCGTCGTAAAAATCGCATTATAGTGATCGGAGTGAAGAAACTCGATATTCGGAAATGCCAGCTGCAAACGCATCAACAGGGCGTCTACCCCTCCGCGGAACAGCATCAACAGCGAAGCGATCAAATACATGATCCCAATTTTCTTATGGTCAACGGTCGTCAGCCATTCGCGCCAGAGCCAACCCCATTTTTGATATTTCGTAAGGACAAAAACAATGGCGAACATGGTAAGGACGATGGATACGTCAGCACCGTAGATCAGCGGATCGCCAGTGACAAAGAATGTTGAGGCAAAAGACTTAATGTTCTCCCACATTTGTTTTTTCCTCCCTTCCTGTTAATGTGCCGGACTCATGCTTGGCATTTGATGGTGTGACGAGTGCTCTGACTGTCCGGTATTGGTAGATTCATGGCCAGAATGGTCCATTCCTTCAGTCGGATGTCCATGGCTGTATTTCGCCACGATTTCCTCAAACAAGCCTTTCGGGAAGGACGAATACGTGATTTCTTCCGTCAATCCTGGTTCACGAAGTTTTTCATAATCCTCTTTAGTCATGGCGTCAGCCGATTGTTTCGTCTGCTGCACCCATTGTTCAAATTCTGCCTGAGGCTTCGCATTCACAGAAAACTGCATATGAGAGAAGCCTTCTCCCGAGAAGTTCGCACTTTTGCCGTGATAAGTGCCCGGCTCATCCGCCTGTATCCATAGATCAGTGGTCATTCCCGCCATCGCATACACCTGTCCGGCAAGCTGCGGCACCCAGAAGGAGTTCATCGGAGCATCGGCAGACACTTTGAAATGAATCGGTACACCGACCGGAATTTCCAGATGGTTTACCGTTGCTACGCCTTGCTCTGGATAGGTGAACATCCATTTCCAGTCAAGCGCAGTAACCTGAATTGTAATCGGCTTGACTTCTTTATTAGGTGACTCTTTCAGTGCGTAAACATCCCGCACGGTAAAGTAGCCAAGAAGCGCAATGATGATCACCGGAATCCCCCACCACACTACCTCCAAAAGCGTATTGTGTGACCACTCCGGCTTGTAGGGAGCCTTATTGTCCGCAGTATCCCGATAACGATAGACGATAAATGCGGTGATCACCAGCACCGGGATAATCACGATACCGCACAGGATCGCAGAGATGATGATGAGATTGTACTGTGTTTCTGCTACGGGCCCTTTTGGGTTCAAGACAAGATATTCATTGCCGCATCCTGATAAAAGAATGCTGGCGACGATTCCCATAATCCAGAAGAAGACCTTGTTTGGTAGCTTTCTTGTTCTCACGGATCAATTCCCTCCTTCGGTCAGCAACAAACGTTTCCTCAACCGTTTCGTTCGCCAATCGCAAACACTTTGTGATTTATGTCACTAACATAGCAGAGAACGAGCCACTTTGTGTGCCTTTTTTCACAACGTTCAAGATTTCGTTATTTTTCTGTTACAAAGTGTTCACGAGGTGTTCATTAGTTGATCATATTTTTGTAATGGATCTCCAAGCTTGCCAATTTGTCAGGAAAATTGGGAGGGAAAACAAAAAAGCCTCCTGTGAGACATAGGTTGTCTCAAGAAGGCATTCGCTCAGCTGTTTGATTTACACTTCCTGCTTTTTAATATGCATCAGTCGAAATACGGTGCTCAGTAAGAAGATGTTCATTCCTGCTATGAGAAACCCAATGGAAGCCATCAAGCCAAAGTTTTCTGCTCTGAAATCGGTTACATTCAGTACGAACAAAAGTACCCCTATGAGGCTAGCCGCCCAAGCGAACCATTTTAATGTGTCAGCTGCTTTTTGCTCGTTGTTCATTTCGCATGACCCCTGTCTTTTTACTTTCTTTGGTGAACTTATTGTAACACAAAATTCACTTGTTGTTCATATTTTGGTCAAAATATTTTTAGAAAGTTGTCGGTTTTCATTTAAAAAAGCGCTTGACTTTTATAATCACAAAAATAAAGACCGCGAGCGATTTGCCCGTGGTCTTGTTTGCAATGATTGTTAAGAGATCTTCGTCGTGCCCGGATAGAGTCCCGGAAACGATTTTTCTTCGGTAATCATGCTTGCCGGATATTGGTATACCTGAGGATCACGCTCACAAATCCGCTCCCATGCCTCTACGCATTCCGGATCAAAGTGGCTGCCTTTTTGCTCGTTCAGCATTTTCATGGCTCGTTCATGTGTCCATGCTTCCCGGTACGACCGATTGGAGGTAACAGCATCATACACATCCGCCACCGCCACAATTCGTGCCAAAAGCGGAATGTCTTCCCCTTTCAGCTGATCCGGATAGCCTGTACCGTCCCATTTTTCATGGTGGGATCGGATAATATCCAGTTCATCTTTCATAAATCCGATGTTTCTGCACATGTCGTACCCTTTTACCGGATGCATCTGAATCGTCAGCCGTTCTTCCTCGGTGAGCCGTCCGGGTTTGTTCAAGATGTTGTCGCTGATATGAATTTTGCCCACATCATGAACGATTGACCCTTGCGCTAATGCCCGCAGCTGCTCCGGGGACAGCTGCATTTCTTCGGCCAATTTTAGCGCGTACATGGTTACACGGAAATTATGGCCCGCCGTATACCGGTCCTTGGTCTCCGTCGCCAGGATCAAGGCTTTCACACTCGGGGAAACACTGCTTGTGATTCGCTCGATCGGGTCCGTGGTAAACAACGCTTTCAAGGCAAAGGTAAGCGATTTGCTTGCCACATACTGTTGGATGAGCCCTCGCAGCATGGCGAGCATCGACAAGAGCAGCATGAAGTGGTACATCCACCAGCTTATCCGCCACATCTCTCCCTGATAAATAATCACTTGGGCTACGATGAAAAAGGCTGCACTGTATAAAATCGCGTTCTGCAACGGAAAACGAGAATAGCGATAGGATTGATAGAAACGGTAAATCGTAATGCCATTCAAGAGGATGATCAGGACCGTAACCGCTCCCTTCACCGGGCCACGGTTCAAAGGAACGAAATCAGCCAGATGCGGGTTTGTCATGCCGATGATTCCAAAAATACCCAGACCAATCGCCCAGAATGGCACAATATATCGTTGCCATTGAGAGAGACCGGATACAAGTCTGTGATCAGAAGGCAATGATGAAAAACATAACCAAAGGGTAGCCATCAGGATGCTCAGCTGGGAAGCTATCCCCGACAGATGGTTTTGATGAAGGATGAGATTCGGCGTAGCCAATCCATGAACGACGAAAATCTCAGCTAAAGAGAGGAACGCCAAGGCGAGGAAACTGACTTGAATATTGCGTGATCGACTGCCGGCCATGCCGACGGCTCCCGCAATCAATGTGGCAAAAAAAGCGACTGTTGTTACAATGTAAAAATGTCCTGTAGGTCCTTCGTACAGGATATCGAGTGTTGCATTCGCTCTCACATATTCGAATAGCAAATATGGAATGATGATGGCGAGTACTGGTCCAATCAAGCCACGGAATCCCATCTATGGTTTTCTCCTTCGACAATGTTCTACTTTTTTCCTATTCTATCATAAAAGGAATCGAAGAGAGTTTGCATTTCTTCTATCACTATTGTACATAAAACAAGGGCACTCCTCTGTAAAGGAGCGCCCTCATCATTAGCCAAATTTGGGTTCTTCGAAGTGTATATCATTGGTTGCCACTATTCTTACTCCCCTGCTTTCCTTCCCAATACCGGGACCCGCAGGATAATATTCATTCACGATACGCTGTTGCGTTCCGGCATATTTCTCTCTTGCCAGATTGGCTCTGCGGATCGCATCTTTTCGCTTCGAGCTTCTTTCCATCCGGTCTGCTGCTTCCAGGACAGCACGGCTTCCACGCAACGCGCTGGCGAGGCGCATTCTTCTTTTCTTTTTAGAGCTGATGAGAGGGCTGCTGTTTTGATTCATAGGTTTCAACACTCCTTTCGAGGAATACGTTGAAGGTATTGATAATCGCCTTGTTCATTTCCGTAATTTCCACGAGCAAGCTGCTGTATGCTTCCGCTGGCACTTCATTTTCGGTGAGCAGATGGATCGTAAAGACATAGGTTTGCGCAATGGGAAAGCAAATGACATACTCATACTTTCCATCCAGAAATGCTTGCTCCTTCAATCCCATGACGCTCTTCATCGTGAGAAACGATTCCACCACATAGCTTTTGTGATCCGGAAATCGTTCGTTATGATCCAGCTTGAATCGATTTTCTTCATCCACGTCTCTGGCATAGCCGATCTGCACGAGTTCTTCCCCATCAATCGAGGTGTAACAGGTTGCCGCAGACGGGATAAATCCTGGCGGCAACTGGCATGACATCAAAAACGATTCGACGATTCGATTGAATTTCACATCCAAGTGCTTCGCATTTTTAATGAGAGCGTACAAAAAGTTGGATTGAGCAGTGAGTCGACTGTTTTTCATCATTATATCATTGATATGTTTTGCAAAGCGACCTTCACGTCTCATGATTTCCATCAATTCTGTCGCAAAGGCTCCTACCGCTGCCTGAAGGTTCCCATCCGTCCTTTTCTGGAATTCACCTGCAGTGATCCCCAGCAGATCGGTTGGAATATGTAATTCCTGAAAATCCATCGGTTTAAGGAAAAACGCCCGATTCGGCCCCAATTTTCCCAGAGACAGGCCTAGCTCAAAAATCACGTTATCCCGTGCAATAAGCAAGTCCTGTCCGCGATAGGTCAATTGATCATCCGGCGTAAAAATAAACACAGCAAAATCCGTGTGATCCAATTGAGCCAATAAGCTTTGGAGCGCCGTCTGGTTCAGCTTGAACACACCTTGATTCCATATGGTGACTTCTGCATCGTATTTGAGTTCCTGCTGCAGCGCTCTCGCATAGGCTCTTCCTTCTACAGAGGATCCGATAAAAACCCTTGGTAAAACACGTGATTTCTGGGTAGTCACCATCATTTTTCCCCCTAGTGTGATACTCCCATTATACTATAAAATCTGGAAATTTCTAATAGTTGCAGGATGGAAGCAGCCGTAGCCTGCATGTACGTAAAACAAAAAGCCACTGCGGAACGGACGTAAGCTCCACTCCCCAGTGGGTGATCTGGATCATTGCAAATGCTTCTGCATCCGTCTGCTGACCGTAGCCGGGCTTACACCCAGTATTTTGGCCACCTTGGCGGCTGTCCCGTATTTTTTCATGGCGAGCGAGATCAACTGTGACTCGACTTCTTCCACTGCTTCCTTCAAGGGGATGATTTCTTGGACAATCGGTTTTTTCTCAGATTCCAAGGGAATGGGGCTGTACAGATTGGCCCACAGCTGTTCTGCCGTGATATGCGCTCCTCTGGTTGTTACAATGCTGCGTTCCATGACATTCTGCAATTCTCGCACATTGCCTGGCCAATCGTATTGTTGCAGCAGGTCACAAGCTTCGGGGCTCAGCTTTTTATCCAGCTGATAGACTTGATTGTACTCATGCAGAAAGTGCAAGGCCAATGGCACAATGTCAGCTTTTCTTTTTCGCAGCGGCGGGATTTCGATCGGAACCACATACAAGCGATAATAGAGGTCCTCTCGAAATTTCTGCGCTTTTACCAGCGCGCGAATATCTTGATTCGTTGCCGCGACCACCCGGATATCGACCGGGATGGTGCGTACACCCCCGATGCGCATGATCTCTCTTTCCTGCAAGACGCGCAATAGCTTCACTTGCATGCTGTACGGCAGTTCGGCAATCTCATCGAGAAAAATCGTCCCGCGATGGGCGAGCTCAAATAAACCAAGCTTTCCTCTTTGATCCGCACCAGTGAAAGCACCCTTCTCGTAACCGAACAATTCGCTTTCCAACAAATTTGCCGGGATCGCCCCACAGTTTACCCGGATGAAAGGTTCCTCCCGTCTGTCACTGAAATGATGGAGTGCTTTGGCGAATACTTCTTTGCCTACACCGGATTCACCCATAAAGAGGACGGTGGAACCAACCTTGGAGATATGCTCCAGCTCATCGACCAGCCGCTGCATGACGGTTGAACGATACACCAACTGATGTGGCCGTTCTTTTCCACCGCATTTTGAATGCAAAGCGGTGCGCAGCTTCTCTTGCTCAGAGGGCAGTTCACGCGATACGATCATGACTTTTTCCACTGTTTGCTCTCGAAGGATAGGGGTTGCGACCGACCAAATTTTTCTTCCATTCTTTGCTTCCTGTATCATCGAGAGACGCTTTTTTTGGAAGAGACAAGACGCTGCCAGGTTCGGCCGAAGCACTCCCTCTTTTTCGAGTCGAGCCATATCTTTCCCGATCAGCTGCTGGGGCTGATCCAGCAACCACACGTCTCGTAAAAAGGCACCTGCTACATGTACGATCCTTCCTGCCTGATTGACGACGATGATTTGCTCACCAGCCTGTGCATGCATATCCTGTAAATCTTCATTTATTGATTGGTAATGCCTTAGCTGATGTTGTTCCAAATGAATCCGGATATCTTGTGAAGTGACGTAGCCCGCGATGGTGCCGTCGTCTTCCCGTACGAGAAAGACGGGGTAAGGCTGAGGATACATGATGGGGGCAGAGGCTGATACCTCGCAAAAATCTTCTTTCCACGCGATCGGCTGGTGAAGGTCCTGGACCGCATAGATCTGCTTCAGAAGTGTGTCATGATCAATGTACCCGACTATTTTATTTGCACGCTCTTGAATAAAGAGAAGCCTGCAGTCCTTTTCGGAAAATGACTGGAGAGCAAGAAGCAGAGAACATTCCTTTGGCAGATAGGTGGACACTGTATGCAATACGTCTTTCCACAAGAGCAAAGGCATTCCCCCCAACCAAGCAATCACTTCGATTGAATTTTCAGACTATTATTAGTTTACCATTTGTCTGCCTATCTGCGAGGATGATTTTTTGTACAGGCAAAGCGAAAGCTGACCTTTCCAAAGGCCAGCTTGTTATTCTTTCCTATATACTTATATGCTTGTTTGCTTACCCAACATTCCTCGTTTTTTGGATGGACTCGACGGAAATGCCCGCTGATTGAAAAGCAGCATGAATGGCTTTCGCCAGCTCGACCGCTCCGGGCGTATCGCCATGGATACATATGGTATCTGCCCGCACTGCCGCATCGCTGCCCTCGGGTGTGCGCACCAGCCCCTCCTTGACCATTCGTACAGCACGTTCCGCCATTTCATGCACATTCTTGATGGTCGGTCCGGTTCGGGTGAGAACAATGGAACCATCCGCCGTATGCTCACGATCAGCGTATACCTCTCGCGCCACCGGGATGCCCATCTGCTCGCCAATCGCTTCTACTGCTGAGCCGTTCAGGGCAAAGACCACCATTTTATCCGAGATTGCCGCGATTCCCTCGAGCATCGCCCTGGCGATCTTTTCATCAGACATGGCCATCATGTACAGGGCACCGTGTGGCTTGCAGTGCTGGAGCTCGACCTGATAGAAGGAGGCAAACTCACGGAGTGCCCCGGTTTGATAGAGAATGTAGTCTTTGATCTCATCGGGCGTGCAGGTCATATACCTGCGTCCGAAGCCAAGCATATCCGGAAATCCGGGGTGCGCACCGATCGCTACACCATGTTCACGAGCCAAGGCGACCGTCCGCCGCATCACGTGCGGGTCACCGGCATGAAAACCGCAAGCGATGTTGGCCGAGGAGATCAGCTGCATCATTTCCTCATCGTTTCCGAGTTGATAGAGCCCAAAGCTTTCGCCCATATCGCAATTGATGTCGACCTTCATGACTCCCTCCTCCGTTATTTCAATGTTGCGATTTCTTGTCCGGCATCTACCATGCCTTCATTATCTACGACGAACTCAGCGACGATGCCGTCTTCCTCTGCTTTTACTTCATAAAAGTTTTTCATGACTTCGATCAGACCTATGGTATCCCCCGCTTTAACCGCATCCCCTTCGCGTACATACTCCGGCAAATCCTGTCCCGGCCTGCGATAAAAGATCCCCGGCAGCGGTGCCAATATCGCTTTTCTCTCCTCCATGTACATGGCCTCCCTTCGTTTTACATCATACTGGCAACCTGTCTCAACCGCGCTTGCACATCACGTCTGGCTTGCAGCGCGTCCTCTAACGTCACCGGGACGAAATGTACCTTTTCATTTGTTTTGATTTGCGCCATTCGGTCCAGGTCTGCGCTGATCACGGTAGCGATCGTGGCATAGCCACCACCCGTGACAGCGTCATGCAGCAGGACGATCGGTTCCACCCCGTCCGGCACTTGGATAGAGCCGATCGGATAGCCCAAATCGGTCACGTTGGATGGATTGCTGCCTGCTCCAAAGGGCTGTTCCCGCTCCACAAACTGCAGACGCTCCCCTCTGTGCCGATACCCCGTCCGATTCGCTTCAGGCGTGACGGTCCATTCCGTGGTCAGGAAGGTCTCCTTGCTCTCCTCCGTCAAGCGATAGCTGCACAGCCCCATGACGACGCGGATTTCATGCGAACGGGAATAGGCGGGAATCAGCTGTGGATCGATTTGTGTTCCGACCGCTACCTCTTTTTCATGCATATCCGCTACTTGCAAAAGGTCACCTGCTGCCAGTGCTCTACCCTCATATCCGCCAATTCCGATCAAGGTGTAGGTTGAACGCGAATTCATCACGAGCGGTACATCGATGCCGCCTTCCACCGCCAGATACACCCTCGCGCCAAGCTGGACAAAGTCAAACGAGAGCTCATCGCCTTCCTGAACCTCCAGCGTTGTCCACATCGGTACGCTTTGGCCATTGATGCGTGGCGGGATTTGGCCGCCTGTGAGACTAATGCGCATCCGTTTGCCGAATTGCAGCACGGGTCCCAGATACGTGATTTCCAGCACAGCCGCATTGGGGTTGTTGCCGACCAGCAGATTGGCTACCGTAAAAGCATATTTGTCCATCGCACCTGACGGCGGCATGCCGATTTCATAATAACCAAGGCGTCCCTTGTCTTGCACAGTTGTTTGCAAACCCGGTTTGATCACGCTAATCATGATACAACCTCCCCAGAGCCATTTCCGCAAACGCTTCTGGATCCGCCAATACTTCGCTTGGCGTAAAGCTGATTTCCTTTTTGTGATAAACAAAGCTGCCGTCCTCTACCTGTGTACGGACGCGATCGTATTCGTCCCGTGTAATGCTGCGATAGCGGAAAATGTCCCCCTGCTTCGGAAACACGATGGAATCCTGGAAATCGGCAAGCGTCTGCTCTTTTTGATAGATCGGAGCCGGCGCAATGCCAAAAAGCTGATAACCGCCGGCTCCCTGCACCGGATAAATGACCGAAAAGGCACCGCCAAAGCCAAAGGCTCGCTCCGGTGTATAGGTACGTGGACGCACGTATTTCGGAACTTCGATTTGCTTTTCACGGCGCACCATCTGAAAACACCAAGGCAAACCAGGCACAAAACCAATCATGGAGACGAGAAACGGAGCGCTGGTCATCGCTTCAATGAACTCTTCCTTGCTGGAATACCCATTGATCCTGGCGCAATACTCCAGATCGGTAGAGTCGGGGGCCTGGTGCCGATCGCGAAAACGCATCAACGCTTCATGTGTCCACGGATCCTCAAAATAGACCGGAACATCCACCAGACGGGAGGTAATCACGATATCATCGAGCTCTTCCACCGCATGCTCGATCTGCTGCAATTCTTTCATAAGCAGGTCAGGAGCGAGGACATCCGGATCAAAGCGCACCATGTAAGAAGCATTGGAAGGACAGATATCCAGAATCCCCTCCAACTCTCTTTCCTTTAACTGACGTGTAATCGCCATCCCTTTGAAATTCGCTTCGAGGCTCATGGCTTCCGAGAGCTGCACAAATATAAACTCATCGCCGCCGTATTCGTACCGTGTCTGCAATTGATTCACGTCTTTCACCTCCGTCAAATCGCAAAGCGCTGTTTCAAGTGCTCATAGGCAGCAGGCGTATCGATATCGAGCAGGATGCCTTCATCCTCGACGGGGAGTACATATCGATGCTCCATCGAACGAAGAATCGGCTTCATCCCCTGATCGCCCTGTAATCCGGCATAGGACTCTTTTTGCAGGTTGCCAAGGTAAACGGGATGACCGGGCGTTCCCCGATAGCTCGGCTGAACGGCAAATGGCTCGGTAATGGTTGTCAACAAGCGCTTTCCTTCTATCCCGATGTATCGAATCGTTTCATCCTTCAGCAAGGGCAGATCCCCCAGAAAGATAGCTGCAGCTCTGTGAGACTGCAAACCATGATCCAGTGCACAGGCAACCGAAGAGGACTGACCTGTGGGGTACGCTTCATTAACAAGCCAGCTAAAACGAGAATCTTCAATCGTGATTCGCATCTGGATCTGCTGTGCTTCATGACCAATCACAGCGTACACATGGTCAAACTCATGCCGCAAAAGTTGACGGATCAGATGCTCCAGCATGGATCGGCCCTGCCATTCCAGCAGTTGTTTGCTTTGGCCCATCCGAGTTGACAGGCCCGCTGCAAGGATACATGCACTAACTTGCTTCATAAGCTTTGGCTCCGCAGCGGAAAAGACGTTGTCGCAGAGAAAGCATGGTGAATGTGACCGGTTTCCCGCAAAAGTCCGCCTTTATGACCGTTGCGGACAGCGAGCACCTCCGTAATGATACTGAATGCGATCTCCTCCGCCGTTTCCGCCCCAATATCCAGTCCAACCGGATTGTGCAGATAAGCCAGCCGCTCCGCTTTCCAGACATGACCAGCTGTCTCTAGTGCACGCAAAAGACGCTCACAGCGTTTGCGCGGACCCAGCATGCCGATATAGCTGCTGCTTGAAGACAATGCATGGGCTAACGCTGCCCGATCGCGTTCCAGATGATGATTCATGATGACGATATAGGTCCGGGAATGAATCGGGATCTCATCAGCTGCCAGGCATGGATCGAGCAAGAGTATGTTTGCCCCCGGAAACCGCTCTGCCGTGTTATAAGCAGGACGAGGGTCGACGACGGTGACAGAGAATCCGAGTTGGCTGCCCATTTTGGCCAATGGCAACGCATCGTGTCCAGCACCAAAGATCATCAGCTCGATAGGCGGCATATACACATCCAGATACAACCGGGCACTGCTTCCGTCTGATCGCTCTACTGCATGTGTACCTGCTTTGGCTTGTTGCTGGGCAAGCAGCTCACGCCCCAGTTCCAGAGCCATACGATTCCAAGCTCTTTCCCCGACATTTCCTATAGGAAGACCGTTTTCTGGAATGAACATCCTTCCCTGCTGATACGTTTCCTTTTTTCCATGGCCATCATCGAGCAAAGTGGCGAGAACCGCTGGACGTCCTTCCTCAATTGCTTCGAGCCATTGAAAAAAAGCAGGATCTTCCTCCCGATGTATCGGGATCGGCTCGATCGCAATTTCTACCGTCCCCGGACATCCCAGACCGAGTCCCCAGACCAACTCCTCATCCATCACGTATGGCTTGACGATTGCCTTTCCCGTCTCCATCACTTGCAAGGCTGTTTCCGTGACATCAGCTTCCAGACATCCCCCGGAAATCGTCCCGATCGTCCCCCCCGTCTCGCTGATCCACATCTTGGCTCCTTCCCGCCGATAGGCAGAGCCGACCACAGCTACCACCGTAGCTAGCGCGGACCTTTTCCTTGCAGCCTGACTGGATTTGATTGCTTCCACAATTTCACGCAGTTCCTGCATCGTTTCACCGCCTTGGGCTGTGATGTGTAAAAGGAAGGAAAAGACCCATCCTCTCTTCCCCAGAATGGGTCAAGGAAAAGTAGTATTGTAACGTCAGAGCAGCAGGTCTCTCAGCGCTCGTTCGGCATAGATACTACACAGATGGCGGCGATACTCCTCAGAGGCAAAATGATCGCTGCCAATATCCCCGTCATCCGCTGCGAGGAGTGCCGCTTCCCTGAGCAATTCCTCTGTCGGCAGCTGTCCCTGCAGCTTCTGCTCGACTGCGGTACACCGGTAGGCAACATCTGCGGCGCCATTAATCGCGATGCGGATGAATTCAACCGCACCGTCGGGATCTTTCGCAGCGATGGCACATACCCCTACCACTGCATAGCCGGAGGCCGGATGTGCATATTTCAGGTAGGTGCTCTTCGCATGAGACGGTGGAATCAGAAACGAGACGGAGGTCAAAAGACTCGTCTCCGGCAAAGCGGTCACCAAAGGCCCAAGAAAGAAACCGTCCACGGGTACCAGCTCCGCACCGCTCTCTCCCTGTACTTCTAGCATCGCTTCCAAAGCCAGCGCGACAGCGGGCAGATCAGCTGCCGGATCCGCGTGGGCCAGATTGCCTCCGATCGTTCCGCGATTGCGAACCTGCATATCTCCGATTTGCCCCGCTGCCTTGGCCAGCACAGGAATATGCTCCTGCACCAGCGGATCGCTGTGCACTTCACGATGGGTGGTCAACGCCCCGATGACCAAGCGATTCTCTGCCTTACGCACACCACGCAGCTCAGAAAGATGACCGATATCGATCAGTGTGCCGGGGGTGGTCAACCGAAACTTCATCAACGGGATCAGGCTGTGTCCTCCGGCAAGCAGCTTGCCTTCCCCGTTGCTCTCCCCCAGCAGGCGGATTGCCTCGTCAATCGACTCTGCCCGTACATAAGAAAAGTGATTCGGGATCATTCCTTCTCCCTCCCGTTTTGAATAGCGCGCCACACCTTTTCCGGAGTGAGCGGCATATCGAGATTTTGTACACCATACGGTTTCAAGGCGTCCATGACCGCATTGACGACCGCTGGAGGCGCTGCCGTCGTCCCGGTTTCGCCCACACCCTTTGCCCCCAAAGGGTTAACAGGAGATAGCGTCTCGGTAAAGGCCGATTCGATCATGGGGAAAAACCGGGCTTTTGGCATGGTATAGTCCATGAACGTACCCGAGAGCAGCTGGCCGTTATCGTCATAGACTGCTGCCTCCCACAGCGCTTGCCCGACACCTTGGGCAATGCCGCCATGCACCTGTCCTTCCGCCAGCAGCGGATTGATGACCCGCCCCACATCATCGACAGCGATATACCGCATCAGAAAGACTTCTCCCGTCTTGGGATCCACTTCAACCACACAAATATGGGTGCCAAACGGATAAACAAAGTTGGCTGGGTCAAAGAACGACTGCCCTTCCAGCGATGGCTCCACACCCGGCGGCAAATTCCAGGCAAAGTTGGCCGACTTCGCGATTTCCTGGAAGGTTCGCCGTCTGTCCGGGGCTCCTTTGACCTGAAAGATTCCAGCCGTAAATTCAAGCTCTTCCACGGTTGTCTCCAGCTCATGAGCAGCGATTTTCTTCGCTTTTTCCACGACTCGATCCGCCGCGATGGAAACGGCTGCTCCTCCCACGGCTGTGGCGCGCGAACCATACGTCCCCCAGCCCATCGACACGCTTTGGGTATCGCTGTGCACAAGCTCAATGTCTTCGATGGGAATGCCGAGCTTTTCGGCAACGACTTGGGAAAAAGAGGTCGCCGTCCCTTGCCCGTGCGGAGAGGTGCCTGTAAAGACCGTTACTTTTCCACTCGGGTGGACTCGCACGGTACTGTTCTCCCAGACTCCTCCCTGAAACCCGATCGCGCCCGCAACTGCTGAAGGACCAAACCCGCACAACTCCACATAGGTGGAAAAGCCGATGCCCAGCAGTCTGCCCTGTGATCGCAACGCTTCCTGTTCTTCACGGAGTGCTTGGTAATCTAACATTTCCAATGCCTTGTCTAAGGTCAGATGGTAATCGCCGCTGTCATAGGTGACCCCCATGGCGTTTCCGTAGGGGAATGCTTCTTTTGGTACAAAGTTGATCCGCCTGACTTCTACGGGGTCCATCCCGATCTTGCCTGCAAACAGGTCGATGGCCCGCTCGATCTGATAGGTCGCTTCCGGCTTGCCTGCCCCGCGATAGGCATCCGTTGGTGTGGTGTTCGTATACACGCCATAGGTGACAACAGCAGCCTGCGGAATCTTGTAAGCCCCCGTGACCATCAAGCCAAAATCGATCGTCGGACAGCCAGCACCGAAAGTGGATAAGTATGCTCCCAGATTGGCGGTATTTTTCACGCGGAGCGCCGTCAGTGTCCCGTCTGCTTTTCCCGCCAGCTCCACCTCAATCACTTCGTCACGTCCATGGGTCGTGGCTTGAAAATGCTCTTTGCGCTCCTCCACCCATTTCACCGGACATTTCAATTCACGGGCTGCGCAGGCCACCACTGCTTCTTCCGAATAGGTAGCGATTTTGGAGCCGAAGCCTCCCCCCACATCCGGCGCAATGATGCGCAGCTTCGATTCCGAGATCCCGAGCACTTCCGCATAGATCATCCGGTGGATATGCGGATTTTGCGAGGTGCACCAGATGGTCATTTCACCGCCGCCCGGATTGTACTGTGCCACCGCGGCGCGCGTTTCCAACGGATTCGGCACGACCCGCTGGTTATAGAAGCGTTCTTTGATCACGACTTCCGCCTGCTCGAAGACCTCATCCGGCACTTCGCCTGCTTTCCACAGGAGCGCTAGGTTGCCCGGGACATCGTCAAACAGCTGCGGTGCGCCCTCCTGCATGGCCTGCTCCTGCTGGACGGCTGCGGGAAGAACCTCGTAGTCCACCTCGATCAACTCAAGCGCATCCTTGGCTACATATCTGTCTTTTGCCACGACAAATGCGATGGTCTCACCGACATAGCGGACTTTGTCTGCCGCCAAGGCCGGCCGATCCTTCGGTTTCAAATCACAGCCCGGCAAGAACCACATGGCGGGAACAGCTTTCATCTTATCCGCCAGATCTGCTGCTGTGAAAACAGCCGCGACTCCCGGCAATGCACGGGCTTTGGTCGCATCGATCCGCTTTACCAAGGCATGGGCATGAGGACTGCGTAAAAACGTGCCGTACAGCATTCCCGGCAGCTTGATATCATCGGTAAAGTAGCCGTTGCCGGTGATGAGCCGCGGATCTTCCTTGCGCTTTACAGGACTTCCAATCATCCCTGCCATCGTTACCGTCCCTCCCCGATTTGCAGTGCGTCGGCCGATTCCTGCTGTGCATCACCCTCAGCCATTAGCTGAGCCGCGTGCTTCACCGCCTCGACGATGAATTGGTAGCCCGTACAACGGCAAATCACTCCTTCCAGTGCATCCCGGATTTCTTCCTCGCTTGGATTCGGATTTTGCTGGAGCAGCCCAATCGACGCGATCATGACGCCGGGTGTGCAAAAGCCGCACTGCAATCCGTGCTTTTCCCAAAAGCTTTGCTGGATCGGATGCAGGTTGCCGACCTCGCCCAGACCCTCGACCGTTGTCACCTGACAGTCAGCCGCCTGCACCGCTAGCATCGTACAGGATTTGACCGCCTCCCCATTCACCATCACCGTACATGCTCCGCACTGACTGGTATCACATCCGATATGGGTACCGGTCAAATGTAGCGTTTCGCGCAAAAAATGAACGAGCAGCATGCGCGGCTCCACTTCTTCGCTGTATGCCTTGCCATTTACCGTTACCGAAACTTCCACCTTCGTCGACATCCTCACACCTCCGCGTATCGAACTTTACTTTTTGGCGGCGATTTGCTTCATTTCCGCTTCCGCCGACTTGAAAAATTGCCCGAGGACCAATTTGGCGACACCACCCATGACGCGCTGTCCGACTGAGGCCAGCACTCCCGTTACTACCACCTCCGTTCGGCAGCTGACGACGACACCCCGCTCCTCCTCTTTCAGGTGCATATGGGCTGTGGCGTCGATTTCTCCCGGCATCCCCTTTCCTTTCATCAGCAGGCGATAATACGACGGCTCTTCTTGACTGTCCATCCGCACCTGGCCGGTAAATAGCCCTTTCACGGGTCCTACACTCAGGCCCATCTCGACGTGGTACACATCATCCTCTGCGCGGACAAAAGATTTGCAGCCTGGAATCGATTTCTTCAGCACCTCCTCATCCTGAATCAGCTTCCAGACGACCTCTAGCGGGATGTCGAATACATGGGCGTACTCAATTTGCACGTAACTCTCTCCTTTGCGATGAGGTGACGATGCGGAAAACCTTTGCGCAACGTTACTAATTGATATGCTTGTATGAAGCAATTCTTGTGCCATGCCTTCCATGTTTATCTGACAAGAAAGGAAGCTTGCCCACCGTTGCAATTTTGAAAGGCCTCTTTCAATTTTGAAACGAAAGGGAAATAAAAAAGGGCAGCCGCGATGGGCCACCCTGATCAACTGCCAGCTATTCAACAGAAGCATATTCAAAAATCGTATGCCCGATAAAGTTTTTCATTACCCCTTTTACATGCGGCTTCACCAGATAAGAATCCTGATAGAAATAGAGCGGAATCACCGACATTTCATCCATCAAGAGCTTCTCTGCCTTTGCATAGTTTTCCATCCGCTTGGCCTGATCCTGAATTTCCCGGTTTTCCTGCAGCAATCGATCGTACTCCTTATTGCTCCAGCGCGTATCATCAGCCGTATTCACGGTTTCAAACAACGTCAGGTTGGTCATCGGATCCAGGTAATCTCCTGTCCATCCGTCGCGGGCGATGCTAAAGTTGCCTGCTTCCAATTCGTCCCAGTACACTTTCGATTCCAGCGTCGTAATGCTCACTTCAACCCCAAGGTTTTCTTTCCACATGCTTTGCAGCGCTTGGGCGATGTCTTTGTCACTTTGGCTGGCCATGGTCAAAAACTCAATTTCCGGCAGCCCCTTGCCATCTGGATATCCAGCCTCTGCCAAGAGCTTCTTCGCTTCCTCGACGTTTTCCTCAAACAGATTCCCGACGACATCCCGATATTCCTTATCGGTCTGCACCCCATGCGGCATGCCGTACGGTACAAAGCCAAACGCTGGTTTTTCCGTGGATTGCATGACATTTTTCACGATCTGCTCCCGATTAATTGAGATGCCAAATGCTTTTCTTACACGCGGATCATCAAACGGCTCACGGGTGGTATTGATATCGAAATAGTACGTCCCGATGCGAGCAGCAGAACTGTATTCCGGTGTATCCTTATATCTTGCCACCGATTCATTATTCATGTTGTCCGACACGTCGATCTCATTGTTGGCATAGGCGGCCAATTCCGCTTCCGGCGCTTCGATGAACACGATTTCCAGCGTATCGAGCTGGACTTTATCCGCCCCCAGATAGTTCGGATTTTTCTTCAACACGTATTTTTGCTTGGGATGGATTTCTGCCAGCGTAAAGGGACCTGTCGACAAATATGTTTCTGGCGTTTTTGTCCAGTTTTCGTTTCCTTCTACGATATCCTTGCGCACTGGATAGTAGGAAGTCGCACAGAGCAGGTTGAGGAAATACGTGGTGGGATTCTCCAGCGTTACCTCCAGGGTCAGGTCATCCACGGCTTTTACCCCGACTTCCTCGGCCTTTGCTTTTCCTTCGTTGTAGGCAAGGCCGTTTTTCAAGTAATACAGGTCAAAAGCAGCCCCAGACGCCACATCTTTGTTCAATACGCGCTTCCACGAATATTCAAAGTCATGGGCAGTGACGGGCTTACCATCGCTCCACTTGGCATTCGGGTCGAGTTTGAACGTATATTTGGTGCCCGTCTCATCGAGGATCGTCTCTTTCGCCAGTGCAGGGACAGGTTTTCCGCTCGCGTCAATTTTGTAGAGTCCGCGAAATAGGTTCTGCAGGACGATCGATGAACGGGAATATACGTTCAATGTAGGATCCAGCGTCTCTGGTTCGGATGGCAACGCATACACAATCTTTTTCTCTTTTGGCGCTGCAGGAGGTGATTCGGCGCTGTTCTCCGTCGTCGGAGTCGAGCTACATCCGGCAATCAGTGCGGCACCCAATGTGAGCTTCATAAACAGGCCCCATAGTTTTTTCATGTTCTTCCCCCTTTTACCTGTGTATGTATGAAAAACTGCCTGTGAAAGACAGCATTCACCAGGAAACAGATGCGGTCACCGCATGACAGGCTACTTGATGACCTTTGCCGATCTCTTTCAATCGCGGTTTTTCCTCTTGGCAGGCTTGCACTGCATACGCACAGCGCGAGCGAAACGCACACCCGGATGGCGGATCAAGCGGGCTTGGCACATCTCCTTGCAAATGAATCCGTTCACTCTGTTCGGCCAGATCCGGATCGGCGATGGGCAGAGCAGATAGCAGCGCCTTTGTGTAGGGATGCTGCATGTTGGTATACAGATCGTGAGCGTCCGCAATTTCCACCAGACTGCCCAAATACATCACCCCGACCTTGTGTGAGATATGCCTCACCATCGACAGGTCGTGGGAAATGAATAGATAGGTCAAGCCGAATTTTTCCTGCAGCTCCTCTAGCATATTGACAACCTGGGCCTGAATCGACACATCGAGTGCAGAGATCGGCTCGTCGCACACGATAAATTCCGGCTCCACCGCGAGCGCCCTGGCAATCCCGATCCGTTGCCGCTGCCCGCCGGAAAACTCGTGGGGATAGCGATTGATATGATCCTGTTTGAGTCCGACCAGTTCGACGAGCTCCTTGATACGATCAGTCCGGTCTTTGCCTTTGCAAATCTGGTGAACATCCAGCGGATCACCGATGATCTCGCCTACCGTCATGCGCGGGTCCAGAGAAGCGTACGGGTCTTGAAAGATCATCTGCATTTTTTTGCGGAAAGGAAGCAGCTCTTTGTGCTTCAGGCTTTGAATGGCTTTTCCTTGGAACAGGATCTCTCCTTCTGTCGGTTCATACAGCTTGAGAATGGTACGTCCCGCCGTTGTTTTTCCACAGCCGGATTCGCCCACCAAGCCGAGCGTTTCGCCCTTTTTAATGGAGAAGCTGACATCATCGACTGCCTTGAGCAACCGGGACTGCTTGCTGAAAAAGCCTTTTTTTACGTCAAAATATTTCTTCAGATTGCGGACTTCGAGCAAGGTTTCATGGATTGGCGCCACTGGTACGTCTCCCTTCTAGTTTGCATTAGCGGCTTTGGCAGCTTTTGGATGCATCAGCCAGCATGCAGCACGATGACTCTCTGTCAAGGAAACAGGCACAGGTGACAGCTGGGTGCAGATTTTCATCGCATGCTCGCACCTTGCTGCAAACGAACAGCCTTTTGGCGGTGAAAGCAAATCAGGCGGACTGCCAGGGATCGGGATCAGCTTTTTCTTTTCCCCCTCCGTGATTTTGGGCATGGAGCGGATGAGTCCCCACGTGTAGGGATGCTGCGGGCTGTAAAATATTTCTCGGGTGGTTCCTTCCTCTACGATCTGCCCACCGTACATGACCGCAATCCGATTGCACATGCTGGCGACGACGCCCAGATCGTGCGTAATTAACACGATGGAGGTATCGAACTTTTTCTTCAAATCACGCATGAGATCAAGGATCTGCGCTTGAATCGTCACATCCAGCGCCGTCGTCGGTTCATCAGCAATCAGGAGCTTGGGATTGCAGGAAATGGCCATCGCGATCATGACCCGCTGCCTCATCCCGCCGGAGAACTCATGCGGATACTGGTCCAGTCGGCTCTCCGGACTGGGGATCTCCACCAGCTTCAGTACTTCGATGGCTTTTTTTCGGGCTTCCGCCTTTGAAAGCTTTTGATGAATCCGGATCGGCTCGATGATTTGCTGGCCAATCGTAAACAGCGGATTAAGCGACGTCATCGGGTCTTGAAAAATCATCCCGATCTCGTTGCCGAGCAGCTTGCGCATTTGTTTGGTATTTACATGCAGCAAGTCTATCCCATCGAAGGTCATCTGCTCCGCTTCCACCCTGGCACTGTCGGGCAATAACCTCATCAGCGACAGCATGGATACACTTTT
Organism: Bathyarchaeia archaeon; assembly: GCA_035644815.1. Lineage (GTDB taxonomy): Bacteria > Bacillota > Bacilli > Brevibacillales > Brevibacillaceae > Brevibacillus_F. Next base: position 62,506 of record DASQNU010000047.1, read on the forward strand.
TCCGGAGCCCGACTCTCCGACGATGCCAATCGATTCTCCTTTGTTGACATGAAAGGTAATCCCGCGAACCGCCTGCACTTGTCCGGCATCGATATGAAACGTCGTTTTCAGATTACGCATATCAAGCAGCTTCATATGGAACCCCCTTTTATTTCTTCAGCCTTGGGTCAAGGGCGTCGCGCAGGCCGTCCCCGATAAAGTTGAGGGCAAACATCGTGATGCTGATCGCCAGCGCCGGAAAGAGCATCTGATACGGCTGGGTAAAGATCGTCGGGATCGCATCGTTGACGAGCGTGCCCCAGCTGGCAATCGGCACTTGAATTCCGATACCAAGAAAGCTCAAGAATGCCTCCGAGAATATGGCGGAGGGAACCAGAAAGGTCACGGTCACAATAATCGGACCCATGCTATTGGGAATGAGATGCTTGAACAGGATGCGCAGGTTGGAGGAGCCAATCGAACGGGCTGCGAGCGCATACTCCTGATGCTTCAGCGTCACCACCTGTGACCGGACAATCCGCGCCGTCCCGATCCAGGAGGTCAGGCATAAGGCGATCAGGATGCTCTGCACGCTATTGCCCAGAAACATCATCACCAAAATGATATAAAGCAGATCAGGGATGCCGATCATCATATCGACAATGCGCATCATCACCATATCGACCCGGCCGCCGAAATATCCGGAAATCCCGCCATAGATGACCCCGATCACCATATTGATGGCAGCCGCCACAAAACCGATCAACAGGCTGATTCTCGCCCCATACAACGTCCGGACGAAGATATCGCGGCCAAACTTGTCTGTGCCAAACCAATGCTCAGCGGACGGTGCCTGGTTGCCTTCTTCCAGCTTTTGTCCATCGTATGTATATTCCGAAAAGATCGGGCCAAAGATCGCGGCAATGGCCATGACCACAACCACGCAAAGCCCGAACATGGCGAGGCGGTCCTTTTGAAACCTAGCCCAGGCATCCTGCCAATACGATTTGCTCGGTCGTGCGATCAGCTCGTTGCTTTGTTTATCCGATGCGTCCAGTTTTTCGAAAAGTTCATCCGGAAGCTCGTCATAGCGATCCCCATCGCGGTTATCATGGAACTGCTTCGTTTGTATGGAATTGATCATGTCATCACCTACTCATCCATTTTTACGCGGCGGTCGATTACGGCATAAAGGATATCCACGATGAGATTGCACACAATGATGAACACTCCAAAAAAGACTGTCATGCCCAAAATGACCGAATAATCTCGATCCGCGATGCTAGTCACGAAATCTCTTCCTATACCTGGGATAGAAAAGATACGTTCTATTACGAAGCTGCCTGTCAGCAAAACGGCGACCAGCGGACCCAGATAGGTCACAATTGGAATGATCGCATTTTTCAAGGCATGCTTGCAGATAACGGACAGCTCATGCACCCCCTTGGCTCTCGCCGTACGGATATAGTCATGACGCATCACTTCGAGCATGCTCGAGCGCATCAGCCGGGCGATATACGCGATCGGACCAAAGGAAAGTCCGGCTACCGGCAAGATATAATGCTTCCAGCTGGTGAGTCCAAATGTGGGGAGTAGCTTCAATACGACCGCAAATAAAAACAGAAGGAGAACAGACAGGACAAAGTTGGGGATGGAGATGCCTACCGTCGCGATGATCATCGAGAGCCAGTCTGGCCAACGTCCCCTTTTCGTAGCGGAAATGATCCCAAGCGGAATCCCGATCAGCAGCGCAACGACGATGGCGATCAACCCGACCTTCGCCGAAACGGGAAAGCCTTGCTTGATCAATTCATTCACACTGATGTCCTGCTGCTTGAACGAAATGCCAAAATCTCCTTTTGCTAGATTCTTGAGATAGTTGACGTACTGGACCGTTACCGGCTCATCCAGCCCGTATTTTTCCTGAATTTTCGCGAGAACGCTTTTGGGAATTTTCCGCTCCTCCGCAGGACTGAATGGCCCGCCCGGGATCGCGTGCATCAGGAAAAACGTTACCGTGGTCAGGACAAACATGGTGACAAGACCAGCAAATATTCGTTTCATGATGTATTTGCCCATATCTTCGCCCCTTTCCTATGTTTTTGTTTATGTGTGGATGTGAATGGATTGTAACTGGAACGGTAGGCTGCGAATGGTTGCAGTAGGGAGTTCGTAGAGAGGTGGAAGGATAATGTGAAAAGATAGCGGCAAGGAAAGTGAGGTAAGCCTATTTCCGTTATTATAATTTGAATTGTTTGAATTATCAAATTATATTGATAGCAATTTCAGTAATACCCGTCCAAGCACCGCGTAAATGTATCGAACGCTGTGCACATCCGCTTTATCGTCAGCAGTTGCTTGATTATTATGAAGCAGCATGCTAAAATGGCGGGCAAACTCCGTAAGACCTGCAAAAAGCATTTTCGTTCCATACGAATTATTTACAGCATGGAAAGTAAGAACGTCATCCATACAGTAACCTGTTTAACAACATCAGCTTTACCTCGTTTTTTTACTTGCATACATGAAAATGAGCCCCTTACTAGAAGAGGCTCCTGTGGTTTCATCGATTATTGAAGTGTTCAATCGGTAAATTCCGCTAGCGCACAGCAAACCTGGTCCTCCAAAGCCTTCAGATCATCTGTGTCTCCCACATAGCCGTTGCACATGATGGAAAACAGCAGCCTTTCTCCCGCCAAGGTTGTCAGATACCCAGATAAGCAGCTCACAGAAGTCAGCGTTCCGGTTTTGGCTTGCACCCGCTGATAAGCCGGGCTTTCCTTCATGCGAGAAGCTAGGGAACCATCTACCCCAGCGACCGGTAGCGAATGCAGAAACGGTTCGAACTCCTTTTTGTTCATGACCGCTTCCAGCAGCGTAAGCATTTGCCGGGGAGAAAACAGATTGTATACGCTCAAGCCCGATCCATCCCGCTGCTCGAACGGCCCCGCCATGCCCAGCTCCTCCATCGTCTCTTTCACCACTTGCAGTCCTGCCGCTGTGCTGCCTTCCCCTTTTTTAACCGCTCCCATCGTCTTCAACAGCATTTCCGCGTAGTGATTATCACTGACCTTATTGAGATGTGTCACAAGCGTATGTAAAGGAGCGGATGAGAACGAAGCGAGGATCGTATTTTCCGCAGAGGCTTTGCCTGCGAGTACTTGGCTATCCGGTAAAAAGGAAATGCCCGCTTCCTCCAGCTTTTCTTTCAGTAGAGTACCCGTATAGGCTGCTGGCTCCTCAACGGTGATGCATTCAGCAGCCGCTTCGGTCATTGGCAAGTTTCTAGTGATGCAAATGACATTCTTCGCGCGCTCCCGCTTGATTTGGAGCGTATTAGGCTCCCCTGCTGCGACTGTTTTGGCCTCAAGAACCAGCTTCACATAGGTAGTAGCTGGGGTCACGGTCGCTTCAATCTCGTCCCCTACAGCCGCACCCGCACGACACTCCACTTGCACGACGCCTCGGTTCACTGACAATGCACTCGTCTGTGCGCTGTAGTACTCCGATTCATAATCCGAAGCCCAGCCTTCCCCCAGCCGTTGGTCGTCGAAGTAGGTATCGTCCACGACAAGATTCCCTTGGATATGCCTGACGTTTTTCTGCAGGAGCGACTCCACCATCTGGGAAATCGACACACCCTCATGTACCTGCAGCGGAGGACCGGTATGAATACATGGGTCTCCGTATCCTTTTATGTACAAATCGCCTTGCAGCACCCCGTCCGCTTGCAGCATACCCTGATAGGAGAGCTCGGTTTTAAAACGATATTCCGTTCCAAGCTGAAGCAATGCGCTGATCGACGTCACGATTTTCGTATTGGAAGCAGGGGTAAACAGTCTGTCCGCGTCATGAGCGTACAAAACGGACTGATCCGCAGCACGGTCTAGAGATCTGACCAATACGCCAATGGTAGCGCCTTTTCGTTCGAGTTTCGTTACCAGTGAATCGATTTGTTCAAAACGTTTGTCAGGCATCCAACGTTCACCTCTTCTTCGTAAAGTGCTGTCTGGGCACGATGTTTATATCTGAATGTTCTGTGAATATACCATTTTTACGAAGTATATGCTTGAATAAGTTGTCGAAGCCCTTCTTTACTATCACCAGTAAATAAGCCGCCATGGTAACAAATCAGATGCTCGATGTCATAGTCCAGCAATCGTTCCACGGAGCGGACTGCCTCATTTAGATCCAAGGTAAATTGGGGGTTGGCGATTTCGAGCTTCCCATTCTCGATCACGACAGCATCTGCCGCGATGAGCGTTTTGCTGGCAGGCAGATATAAGGAAATATGTCCGGGCATATGACCTGGCGTGTGCACGATCTCGATGCCGCCGCACCAGGGAAGATGCTCATGGTCGGTCACTGTCCGATCCACAGATGCCGGCTCGATCGATTGCAAGAAGCTGATGAATTGTTCCGCATGCGGCCTGGCTTCAGCTGGAATCAAGTCGAGCGAGGATTCTGCTTGTTCCAGCCGTAATGACTTTTTCTCGCCGGAAACGTATGGGGCTTCTATTTCGTGGGCGATCACTTCGATGTGTGGGTATGAACGTTTTAATGCGGCTAGTGAACCCATATGGTCCATATCATGATGGGTGATGATTAGTTTTGTAAGCGAATCGAGATGGATGTGATGTTTCGACATCGCTTCCTGAAGAAATCCGATAAAGTCCGGGTAGCCGCAGTCTACGAGAATGGTATCTTGCTCGTCTTGCAGGACTACGGGTGTAATGGTCTGCTTTTGGCCGTTATGTTCGAACTCAATGTCTAGTAGATGGATGTTTTTCATACTTGTTCCTCCAACTTCTGCGATTCATTATTTTACGACTTTGATGATAGTCCAATTGGTACCATGCGAGTTCCCTTGCAGGAAAGGCTCGAATCTCCCTCATAGGTGCTCATTCGCTATCATTTCAATGATCACTCCATTAATTATTTTCCAATTCATCATAGCAAGAATTTTCCTTTTCTGTCACTTGCAACTTTCTCCTCTTTAGTAAAAAATATAATGAGGGAATAATTTGGAGAATACTCCTTTATTCTGCATCTGCTACTTCTCTTTTTACCCCAGTTGATTATGGGATGCTGATATAAACGAGCCTGATCCTTCGAGCGATATGCCATTTTGCTACCTATCCTTCTTCAACCAAAAAGCTGTATCCATTT
>DASQNU010000048.1:0-20146 GCA_035644815.1 Bathyarchaeia archaeon
GTACAGTACAAAGCATTATGAAATAAGCAGTTTTAGGGAAGGATGGTAAAGGATTTTCTCCCTTGTGCTCCAAGTCAAGAGAGGAAATCCTTTCTTGACGTTGTGCTGGCAAACAGCTACCATGATTATGTTGGTCGAAAAGAAGGACTTGCCAGTCAAAGGCTCCGCCAAGGGCCAGGCGCCGCAAAGCTTTCTTTATGACCTGCTCTTATTTTCTCCTCATTACAACTGATCCAGCAAAAGCTTGGAGATCATGGTGTGACCCATCACAATCACAGACGAAGGAGTGCTTGTTGTGTTCAAGATTCATGAGATCCGTGAAATTATCAAATTGATCGATCAATCGACTATTCATGAGTTTGAATTGGAAGTGGATGGTTCCAAAGTGACCATCAAAAAAGCAAATGCAGAAGTGGCAGCTATGCCTGCTCCTGCCGTATTTCAAACTGCTGCACCTGTAGTAGCGACACCTGCTGTTGCAGCTGCACCAGCACCGGAAGTACAAGCAGCCCCTGCACCAGCAGCGCCAGCTCCAGTGGCAGCAGCACCGGCAGAAGCAAAAGTGGACGAAAGCGCGTACCATAAGATTGTCTCCCCAATGGTGGGAACCTTCTATCGCTCTCCAGAGCCAGGCGCTTCAGCATATGTACAACCAGGCGATCATGTGGTGCCTACCAAGGTTGTATGTATCGTAGAAGCGATGAAGCTCTTCAATGAGATCGAAGCAGAAGTAACAGGCGAGATCGTAAAAGTGCTGGTTGAAGACGGTCAGCTTGTAGAGTATGGCCAACCGCTGTTCTTGGTCAAACCAGAATAAAACGGAGGAATGCGGGATGTTTCAAAAGGTATTGATTGCCAACCGCGGCGAAATCGCAGTCCGCATTATCCGCGCTTGCCGGGAGCTGGGAATCCAGTCGGTAGCCGTTTATTCGGAAGCAGATCGCGATGCGTTGCATGTGAAGCTCGCTGACGAAGCATACTGTATTGGCCCTACAGCTTCCAAGGAAAGCTATCTCAACATGGCCAATATCATGAGTGTAGCGACGAAGGTCGGTGTGGATGCCGTGCATCCAGGCTACGGCTTTTTGGCGGAAAACGCTGACTTCGCGGAAATTTGCGCGGCTTGTAATATCACCTTCATCGGTCCGGATCCGGAGTCCATTACGAAAATGGGGGACAAATCGACGGCGAAGGATACGATGAAACGTGCCGGGGTACCTACCGTTCCGGGAACGGAAGGTCTGATCGACAGCATCTCGGAAGCGGTGCAAACCGCACATGAGATTGGGTATCCGGTCATGGTGAAAGCGACAGCAGGCGGCGGGGGACGCGGCATGCGTGTAGCCGTCAATGATGAAGACCTGGAAAAAGCGATTCGCCAGGCACAAAATGAAGCGAAAACGGCCTTCGGCAATCCAGGCGTGTACCTGGAGAAATTCGTGGAAGGACCTCGCCATGTAGAGATTCAGGTGATGGGCGACAAGATGGGCAATGTAGTGTATCTTGGAGAACGCGACTGCTCGATTCAACGCCGCCACCAAAAACTGATCGAAGAGGCTCCATCTCCTGCGCTCAGCGAAGAACTGCGCCGACAAATGGGCGAGGCGGCTGTAGCAGCGGCTAAAGCGGTAAACTACCACGGAGCGGGTACGGTTGAATTTTTGCTCGATAAATACGGCAAATTCTACTTCATGGAAATGAACACGCGTATCCAGGTAGAACATCCGGTAACAGAGCTGGTGACCGGCATCGATCTGATCAAAGAACAGATCATGGTAGCAGCAGGACATCCGCTTTCCTTTACCCAAGAAGATGTCAAACTCGACGGATGGGCAATTGAGTGCCGGATTAATGCTGAAAATCCTGCGAAGAACTTCATGCCTTCTCCGGGTCGCATTACGGAATATCTGGCGCCAGGTGGCTTTGGGGTGCGGGTAGACAGCGCTGCATACAGCGGCTATACCATTCCGCCTTATTACGACTCCATGATCGCCAAGCTGATTGTATGGGGAAAAACGCGTCAGGAAGCGATCGACCGTATGAAACGTGCGCTCGATGAATTCGTTGTCGGCGGCATTTCGACTACGATCCCATTCCATCGCAAAATGATGGAGCACGAAGTGTTTATCAGCGGCCATTTTGATACGAAATTCCTGGAGACGTATGAATTGAAGTTGGATGAACAGTAGTCTCGCCATTTGTAAAACAAAATGCCTGTTGTTATAATGGAAGGTAAATCCAGTGGGAGGTGCGAATGATGGAAGAGTTTACTCCAGACTTAGAGAGAACAGAACTTGGTAAGGTCCAAATCGCTCCCGAAGTATTGGAAGTCATCGCGGGGATGGCCGCTTCCGAAGTGGAAGGCGTAGCCCATATGAGCGGTGGTTTTGTTGGAGATATAGCTGAACGTTTAGGTCGAAAAAATATTGCGCGTGGAGTCCGGGTGGAAGTAGGTTCCCGTGAAGCGGCTGTGGATGTATCCATTATTGTCAAATATGGTCACCGCATTCCGGAAGTAGCACGAAACATTCAGGACAGCGTGCGTAATGCAATTGAAAGCATGACCGGTTTATCGGTGGTTGAAGTCAATGTACATATCATCGATGTAGAGCTGAAAGCGGAAGAAAAAACGCAGCCAGCACCGGCTTCAGCAGCAGAGGAGTATCATCGGGTCCGGTAGAGGTGCCCTCCCGACGAGTCCGTTTCCTATGAATGATCATGCCCCCACTTCAGGGGGCATTTTCCTCATATGTGAGACGTTTGAAAGGCGGCTCTTCTTTTCGAGCCCATTGGCGAAGGAGAGAGAAGAATGAACTTGTTTGACCGTTTTATCTTGACCCTCTACAGTTTTGCATTGATCGTCCTATCCGCTGCTGGCATTGGTCTTGCCTTGCAAGTCATCCCTTCTTCGTATGTCCAAGCACTGGTTCAGCAGATTTATACTGGGTATGGTCCGAATATCCCGTATCTGGTAGTCGCGGTCATTTTTTTGATCATCAGTTTGCGCTTCTTCTTCAGCGCGTTTTCCTTTCGCAAGCCGAAAGCGGAAAAAGGAATTCGTCAACGCAGCGATTATGGGGAAATTAATATTACGTTGCAAACCATCCAGACGATTGCGGAGCGCGCTGCTCGCAAAGTGAAGGGCGTACGTGAGCTGAAAACGACCGTGAAGGCTTTGGAGAGCGGAAACATCATTTCCTTTCGCGTATCAGTCGATGGAGAGACACCGATTCCGGAAATGACGCAAAAAATGCAAAGTGATGTGAAGACACAGGTAGAATTGATCACGGGAGTAGAAATAACCGAGGTGGCTGTAGCCGTGACAGAAGTGGCGAATTCCGAGCATGCTTCCATCCGCACCAGACGGGTAGAGTAGAAGGTTAGAAGGTGAAATCGATGATGTGGGAGATTTTATGGGAGCATAAGGGGAAACTACTGGGAGTGGCTGCCGGTTTTCTCTTTGGTATCTTGTATTTGCTGGTGGGATTCTGGGATACGCTGGTGTTTCTCGTGTTTATTTCCACCGGATTTTATATCGGGCGGAAACTGGACCATAAAGAAGATTTGCGCGACATCCTGGATCGCATTTTACCTGGGAAATTTAAATAGTAGGTGACACGGACATGAAACGCAGAACAGCACGGGAAAAAGCAGTGCAGTGCCTGTTTCAAATTGACATGGCAGAAGTAAACTTGGAAGATGCTATTTCGATGGTGATGGAAGAGGAGCAAGGAGCAGACAACGCTTATATGAAGCGACTCATTGAGGAAACCTTGTCTCATCTTCCGCAAATCGATCAGGAAATCAGCAAATATTTGCGGGGCTGGCAACTTGACCGGATTGCCAATGTAGACCGAGCGATCTTACGGCTAGCCTTTTTCGAGCTGATGTATGAACAGGAGATACCGAAAAAAGTCGTCGTGAACGAAGCGATTGAGCTGGCAAAGCTCTTTAGCGACGATCAATCCTACCGTTTTGTCAACGGTGTGTTATCCAGCTATTTGCAAGCTGTGGAAACCCCCGAAGCGTAAGTGGGGATAACTATGACAAAGGTAATACTGGGTATCGATACAAGCAATTACCGTACATCCTTATGTCTCGCCACCAAAGACGGACAGATTGTGGCAGAAGCGAAACGCCTTCTTCATGTGAAGGCGGGAAAACGCGGACTGCAGCAATCGGAAGCCGTCTTTCAGCATGTGATGAATCTTCCAGAGCTTAGTGATGAAATGTCCTTGACGGAATGGGAGATCGTGGGAGTATGTGCGAGTGAGAAGCCGCGTCCGGTCGATGGTTCCTATATGCCTGTCTTTAAAGTAGGGGAAGGACTTGGAAAATCGCTCTCCGTATTTCATAAGGTGCCGTTGTACTTGACCACTCATCAGGAAGGACATATCGCGGCAGGTGAGTATACCTCCCTCGAGCAACCCAAGCAGGATCGTTTTTTGGCGGTTCATTTATCGGGGGGAACCAGCGAATTGTTGCTCTGTACCAGAGAGGCGCATGGATATGCGATTGAAAAGGTAGGAGGAACCCAGGATCTGCACGCGGGTCAGTTAGTGGATCGCGTAGGAGTGGCTCTGGGTCTCCCGTTTCCGGCAGGTCCGGCTTTGGAGACGCTGGCGCAAACGGCTGTGGATGATTACCGTGTGCCGTCCTCTGTGCAAGAGTTGTCATTCAGCTTTTCTGGACCGGAAGCATCATTGCTCCGTGCGATCGCACAAAAGCAGGTCCAGCCTGCCGAAATCGCACGGGCAACGGAGCAATGCATTGCAAACACCTTGGAAAAAGTACTGCGCAATGCCCGAGAAGCAGGATATCCGGCGGAAATGCTGATTGTGGGCGGTGTTGCAGCCAACCAATATATCAGAGAGCGCCTGGTGAAACGCTTAGAGCATCCTGCTGTTGGTGCGAAGCTGTTCTTTTGTGATCCTGTCTATTCAGGGGATAATGCCTACGGGGTTGCCATGTTGGGCTGGATGCAGCATAATGCGGCAGAGCGTTAAAATGAACGTTCTGCGGGGGAGAAAAAAGACCTGAGATTTCGGCTTGCGAAGTCTCAGGTCTTTTTTTCATGCGTGAAAAAACGCATGTGGTAACATGTCAGGTTCTACATTTCTCTTGTCCTTAATACAATTCCTCATACATGTACAAGTATTCGTAGAAAGGAATAGGAGTGTAGGAAATGAGCATTTTTTTTAGTTACGTTCTCCTTGGACTCACTTTAGCTGCACCGATCGGGCCCATTAACGCTGCCCAATTGGATAAGGGGATTCGCTATGGGTTCTTGCATTCATACCTGGTAGGGTTTGGTGCGATGGTAGCCGATATGCTGTTCATGCTGCTCATTTACTTCGGATCCGCGCATTTTCTTACAACCCCGTTCATGAAAACCTTTTTATGGTGCTTTGGCTGCTTTGTTCTGTTATATACAGGTATCGAAAGCTACATGAAGGCGAAGGATGCACTACCATCCCGGACGGAGGCCAAGAAGGAACCATTGCGCCGATCCTTCCAAGCGGGGTTTTTCATGACCCTGTCCAACCCGATCAGCATTCTTTTTTGGCTGGGTGTCTACGGTTCCATCTTAGCGACAGCGGCGCAAACTTACCAAGCCCTAGATCTGTTGCTCTATAGTTCAGGTATTTTGGTGGGGCTGTTTATCTGGGATATACTGATGGCGGCGACCGCAAGCACGGCTCATCACTTCCTGAGCGATCGCGTGCTCATTCTTATTTCAAAGGGCTCCGGTCTTTCTCTCGTAGGATTTGGTCTATATTTTGGATGGCAAGCTGTGCTAGCACTTTTTCGATAGCCGATGAGTCTGTTTTTTTCTTCCATTTATGTCGCATAAAAAAGGCGGTTGCACCAATCAGCACCAGCATGAGCAGGCTTACAAAAAATCCAGGTCGGCTTGCCTCATCAAGCAACGTACCAACGGCAGCGATAAGTATCAAAAGGATGGATGTATATGCCTTGATTTTGCCCCATGCAGATACGGAGAGAAGCTTCAGGGAGGAGCACAAGATAAACAGCCATGTGTACAGCAGCATGAGGCCTCCTGCGGTAGTGATGTACTCATATACTTTTTTTGGCAATAACAGGGCCACCACAATGGAAGCAAGCATGCCGCAGATCGTCAACATCAGCGAATGATACGGGATCTTTCGTTTGCTCATTTTGGCTAAAAATTTCGGGGCGTCTCCATCCTGAGCGATGGTTTGCATCATTTTCGTGACAGAAAACAAAGAAGCGACCAACCCCGAGAATCCCGCGATGATTAAGATACCGTTAAACACATGAATGATGGACGTCATTTTGACATCCTTCAGGGCAGTGACAAATGGGCTTTGCTGCGATTGGAATGATTCCAAAGGTGCCATGAGCAACGCCATGCCGATTGATCCTGTAAAGAGGAAGGAAATAGTAAGCAGCAGGGCTTTTCCGGATTTTGGAGCATCCTTTGGCTGTTTCAGCTCTGTTGCCATCAGCCCCATTACTTCGATCCCGGCAAAAGCGAAAAAGACATAGATCAAGCCTGTCCACATACCCACCATTCCATTAGCAAAAAAATCTTCCGTTCCTTCAGGGGGATGCATATGAGGGCTTACTTTACCGATCACGCCCGTAATGACGAAAATCGCCAACAGTATAAACATAAAGAGGGCAGAAGCTTTCACGACAGCTAAAATGTTCTCGGTAAACTCAAACCACTTTGTCCCTAATAAAACAATGACGACCCCGAGTGCTGCATAGGTCGCGGCAAAGATCCACAGTGGAATATCCGGAAACCAAAACTTTGTAAACAACCCTAAGCCCGTTAATTGACTGCCAAGAATTAAGATTTCAGAAAACCAATAGATCCAGCCATGGCTGAAGCTGGCCCAGTGTCCAAATGCTTTTTTGGAATATGCCCGGTAAGAGCCCTTTTCGGAATGCTGGGCAATCATGTTGGCCAAGGCATCAAAGACAAAATACGTTCCAATCGCTGCCAAGACAAACAGCAACAGAACGGAATAACCGCTTTTTTCAATCGCGATGCTGGAACCTAGAAAGAAGCCAGTCCCTGTCGTACAGCCTAAACCTAACAGGGCTAACTTCCACCAGCTGAGTTTTCCACGGCTTCCAGATTGGGTGCTCATAGGATTCCTCCTTGCTGAAAGATGGGAAGTCTCCTAGGAAGTATGTGCCTGCAGGTGTCAGTCTATGTTTGGAATGTAACCCCTTTCCCGCGGCAATACTAACGCTCGCTATCCTTATGGGCTGAAACCACCAGAGAAGGGGACATATAATGACAACTACCGTATTAGACAAACCGAAACAAACGAATGTGGATTGGGAAGCCATTCGTGCTCAATTTGATCTTGATTTCAGCTATACCCATTTGGGAACCTCACAGTTTTTGGCGTCGCACCCCAAGCCGTTGCAAGCAGCCATTGATCGCCATCGCCGTGAACTGGACCGTAATCCGGTGGTGTATATTCTGGATCATGAACAGGAATACGCACAGCGGGCTAGAATTGCGGCTGCCAAGTTTTTTGGGATGAACAAACCGAATGACATCGCTTTGACGGACAGCACGACGATGGGGCTGGGTACGATCTATACGGGGCTGAATATTAAAGCAGGACAAGAGATCCTTACATCGGAACAAAACTACTACACCCAGCAGGAGGCGATCAAACGGTCGACAGAGCGGACGGGAGCCACTTTTCGCGAGGTTACGTATTATGAGAATATCCATGAAGTAACCGAAGAGGAAATGGTACATAACCTCATGAAGGAAGTCCGCGATGAAACCCGTGTCATCGGCGCTACATGGGTTCATTCGAGTACAGGTTTGAAATCGCCCATCGCGAAAATAGCTAAGGCACTGGAAAAGATCAACCAAAATCGGGACGAAGAAAGCCGCATCCTGCTCGTTGTCGATGGTGTCCATGGTTTTGGCATTGAATTAGAGACGTTTGATGAGCTCGGCTGTGATTTCTTCATCACGGGTACGCACAAGTGGATCTATGGCCCGCGGGGAACGGGCATCATCGCGGCGAAAACCTCTGCATGGCAGCATGTAAAACCGGTCATCCCCAGCTTTTCGGAGGTGATGTACCATATCATTGCAGGAGGCCAGCAGCCTGAGCATGTCAATGGTCATCATATGTCTCCAGGAGGATTTCACTCCATGGAGCATCAATGGGCAATGCCAGATGCATTTGAGTGGGTCGAGGGGATCGGAAAAGAAAACATCTATCAACGTGTTCACGAGTTAAATCGCATGTGTAAGGAAGGACTAGCGGAAATGCCTCATGTGACGCTGTATACGCCGATGGATGATCGTTTGTCTGCAGGAATTGTGTCCTTCCGGGTAAATGGGATGACGGTGAAAGATACCGTCAAACGTTTGGTTGAGAAGAAAGTGATCGCGACGGAAGCTCCGTATAAGGAAACGTATGCCCGTTTTACACCGGGAATTATTAACACGCCTGAGGATGTTAAGCGTGCGCTGGATGCCGTTCAATCCCTCAAATAAGTGGAGAGGCAGGGGCTGTCCCAAGTCAGTAGCATTACTGGCAGGGGGCGGTCTTTTTCTTAACATTCTACTCAGGATTTTCCATAAAACGGAAACCAAACGGCAAAAATCCGAAAATCGCCTTTACATCGATAGCTCCTTTCCGATAGACTAAGGACAGACAAATGATGTGGAGGAGGAGCCGTTTTGGCAACCATACTGAGTGGAAAAGAAGTGGCACAAGACATCCGAGCTGATATTGCCAAGGAAGTTGACAGGCTGAAGGAGAAAGGCGTCGTACCAGCATTGACCGTTGTTTTAGTAGGTGAAGATCCTGCTTCACAATCCTATGTAACGGGAAAAATGCGCGCTTGTGAAGAGGTGGGGATGCGTTCGGAAGTGATTCGGATGCCCGACACGATCACTCAGCAGGAGCTTTTGGACACCGTCGAGCGTTTGAATCAAAATCCGAACGTTCATGGTATTTTGGTGCAATTACCTTTGCCTCCGCAAATTGAAGAAAAAGCAGTGATTGAAACCATAGATCCTCGTAAGGATGTGGATGGTTTTCATCCCATCAATATCGGGAAACTGATGATCGGTGATGATACATTTGTTTCCTGCACGCCAGCAGGTATAATTGAACTGATTAAACGGACCGGTACAAGTCTGAAAGGAAAGCGGGTTGTTGTGGTTGGACGCAGCAACATCGTGGGTAAGCCTGTCTCGTTGCTTCTGCTGCAAGAGCACGCGACCGTGACCATTTGTCATTCGCACACACAGGACCTGGCATCCATCACCAAGCAAGCGGACGTGCTGATCGTAGCAGTAGGAAGAGCAGGTCTGATCGGAAAAGAGCATGTCTCGCCAGGTACCGTAGTCATTGACGTAGGCGTAAATCGCAATGAGGCTGGAAAGCTGGTCGGCGATGTGCGCTTCGATGAAGTGGTGGATCAAGCAGGATGGATTACCCCAGTTCCGGGTGGTGTAGGCCCGCTTACCATTACGATGCTGTTGCAAAATACGGTGAAAGCGGCGAAACAGATCGAAAACGTAGATTGAAGGGATGAACGATGAAGCCGAACCAGATATGGTCCGTTGCGGAATGCAACCGTTGGATCAAGCACGTCCTGGAAAAAGATGAACGACTGTCGGACATATGGATCCGCGGAGAAATCTCCAATTTTGTTCATCATACGAGCGGACATATGTACTTCACGCTCAAAGACCGCGATGCAAAAATCAAGGTTGTGATGTTCGCCAGTCACAATCGTTTTCTGAAGTTTATCCCAAAGGATGGAACCAAGGCACTCGTGCGTGGTTCCATTTCTGCCTTTGAACGTGATGGAACCTATCAGCTATACGCAAGAGAGATGCAGCCGGACGGTCTAGGTTCCCTCTATTTGGCCTTTGAGCAATTAAAAGCGAAGCTAGAGGGCGAAGGGTTGTTTGCACAGGAACGCAAGCGGCCGCTGCCCCTGTTTCCAAAAAAGGTAGGAGTGATTACGTCTCCAACGGGTGCAGCGATTCGCGATATTTGCACAACGATTCGCCGGCGTTTTCCGCAAACCGAGATCGTGATCGCCCCTGCGATTGTGCAAGGGGTGGATGCCCCGGCTTCGATTGTGTCAGCTCTGCGCCTGATCAATCAGCATAATGAAATCGATGTGTTGATCGTCGGTCGAGGCGGTGGGTCCATCGAGGAGTTATGGGCATTCAACGAAGAGATGGTTGCACGAGCGATCGCAGCCTCCCGTATCCCGGTCATTTCAGCGGTCGGACATGAAACGGACTTTACGATTGCCGATTTTGTGGCAGACATACGTGCGGCGACTCCGACGGCTGCTGCAGAATTGGCAGTACCCCATTATTTGGAATGGCTAGAGCGGATTAAGCAGGTGGATCTGCGTCTGCACCGCTCCATGCGCACGAAGCTGGACAGCGAACGAAGACGGTTGGCAAGCCTGCGGGATTCCTATGCGATGAGACAGCCGCAGCGACGACTGGAAGAAGCGCAGCAACGCATGGATTCCTTGCAAATCCGTTTGCGCCAAGGAATTAAACAGCTCCATGCTCGCAAAAAAGAGCAGTTTACCCATGCGAGTGGGTCCATCTTACGCTTTCGACTGAAAGAGCGTGTTGATGGAAAGCGGGAAGCATTGTCGAGGCTACATTCACAAATGACACAGCAGCTCGACCGCCGTCTATCCGAGGCAAGAGCCAAATGGGTGGCACAGATGGCCCATCTCGATGCACTCAGTCCATTACGGGTCATGGACAGAGGATATTCCTTAGTCTACAAGGACGGACAGCTGATGAAATCCAAGGAGCAATTTGCGATTGGCGATAAGCTCGTGGTACGATTGAAAGATGGCAGCATTGCTGCACAGGTAACGGAACTAGCAGGAGAGGTGAAGACAGATGGCGCGCAAAAAAACAGAAGCGGAAAACCCGATACAGTTTGAAGAAGCGATGAAGCGTATGGAGGAAGTCGTACGCCGTTTGGAAGAAGGAGATATCCCGCTGGAGGAAGCGCTGGAGCTCTATCAGGAAGGTGTACAACTATCCCGCGTCTGCGCTCAAAAACTGGAAAACATCGAAACAAAGATCTCGCAGATCTTGGAGGAGGATGGCCAGGTGAAGCAAAAGGCGTTTCACTTGGAGGGCGAATCTTGATGCAAACATCCTTCGAGCTGTATGTAAAAGAGAAGATTGACCTCATCGAGGAGCACCTCGTGCCCGCCTTGGAAAAAGAGGGAGTACCTGCGCGTTTATACGAATCCATGTCGTATTCCTTGATGGCTGGAGGGAAACGTTTGCGTCCGGTATTGGTGCTCGCCGTCCTGGAAGCATTGGACAAGCCTCTCCACCGGGGAATCCCATACGCGGTAGCACTAGAAATGATTCATACCTATTCACTGGTCCACGATGACTTGCCGGCGATGGATGACGATGCACTGCGGCGCGGCAAGCCGACTAACCACATCGTATTCGGAGAGGCGACGGCGATTCTGGCTGGAGATGCGTTGTTAACCCGCGCCTTCGGGTATATTGCCGAGAGCTATGGGCAGCATCCCGAGGTGAGTCCGGCGACAACCGTTTCGTTGATTGCGGAGCTTGGGAAGAGAGCAGGGGCACGCGGCATGGTGGGCGGCCAGATGGCGGATATTGAAGGCGAAGGGCGCCAGCTTTCCTTAGCGGAGCTGGAATATATCCATGAGCATAAAACAGGGGATCTGCTGGTAGCGGCTTTGCGCGGCGGCGGACTCTTGGGTGAAGCCACCGAGGAACAGCTGGTTGCACTCACCCGATACGGTCATTGTGTCGGACTAGGTTTTCAGATTCAGGATGATATCCTGAATGTGGAGGGGGATGCCCAGCTTTTAGGAAAAGCGGTCGGCAGTGATGCTGATCGCCGGAAAGCAACCTATCCTTCCTTGCAAGGACTGGAATATTCGAAGACTCACTTGGACCGTTTGATTACGGAAGCGAAGAATGTTCTGGTGGCAGCGAATCTTGACCATCCGGGACTGCTGCAATTAGCCGATTATGTAAAAGAACGTGCCAAATAATGCTGTATTTACGGATGACCTCTCGTTATAGGAGGTCATCTTTTTTCGTTCAGAATTTCCAGTCAAGGGCAGATTTTCATGAACAAGTGGAGTTTTGCACGAGAGTCGTTTATAATGAATCAAGCGTGAACCTCATGCAGTTTTGTGAAAGTGGGGGACCCTCATGTTGCTTGAGAAGATCAACAGCCCAGAAGATTTGAAAAAATGTAAAGTCCAGCAGCTTCCACAGCTGGCACAAGAAATACGAACCTTTTTGGTGGAAAACCTCTCCAAAACAGGTGGTCACCTTGCTCCAAACCTTGGTGTCGTAGAATTGACCTTAGCTTTGCATTATGTGTTCAACAGTCCTAAGGATAAATTGATTTGGGATGTGGGACACCAAGCATATGTACATAAAATGCTGACAGGACGCAAGGATCAATTTTCCACCCTGCGTCAGTACAAAGGCTTGTGCGGCTTTCCCAAAATGAATGAAAGCCCGCATGATGTATGGGAGACCGGACATAGCAGTACCTCCCTCTCCGCAGCGATGGGGATGGCAGCGGCTCGTGATTTGAAAAAGGAAAAAAATCATGTTGTAGCCGTGATTGGTGATGGAGCGCTGACTGGCGGCATGGCACTGGAAGCGTTAAATCACATCGGACATGAACAAAAAAATGTAATCGTGATTTTGAACGATAATGAAATGTCGATCGCTCCAAACGTGGGAGCGCTTCATAATTATTTGGGCAAATTGCGAGCGACCAACAATTACCAGCGCACAAAGGACGAGCTGGAGAGTCTGTTGAAATCGATCCCGGCAGTAGGCGGCAAGCTGGCTCATTTCGCGGAACGCTTGAAAGACAGCATGAAATATCTGCTGGTGTCTGGCGTCCTGTTTGAAGAGCTTGGCTTTACCTACATCGGGCCGATTGACGGCCACAATGTGGAATTGCTCCTAGATTCCTTGCGCACGGCTTCAAATACCAAAGGACCTGTATTGATTCACGCGATCACGAAAAAAGGAAAAGGCTATGCGCCAGCGGAAGCGGATTCCGTCAAATGGCATGGCATTGGAACTTACAAAATTGAATCCGGAGAATCAGCGAAATCGGCGCCTACCTACACGTCCGTATTTGCTGATACGATGATTGAGCTGGCCAAAGAAGATGAGCGAATCGTTGCTGTCACACCTGCAATGCCCGCTGGTTCGGGCTTGCTGAAATTTGCCGATGTCTTTCCGGATCGGATGTTTGACGTAGGGATTGCGGAGCAGCACGCCTGTACGTTTTGTGCAGGACTTGCGACACAAGGCTTAAAGCCAGTCTATGCGGTATATTCGACTTTCTTGCAGCGGGCTTACGATCAGCTGATCCACGATGTGGCGCGGCAAAAGCTCCCTGTCATCTTTGCGGTTGACCGTGCCGGACTTGTCGGCGCAGACGGAGAAACGCATCAAGGCGTCTACGACATCGCCTTCATGAGAGCGATTCCCAATATGGTCATCATGGCGCCAAAAGATGAAAATGAGCTGCGGCATATGATGAAGACAGCCGTTGCCTATGATGGCGGACCGATTTCGTACCGCTATCCGCGGTTGAATGTGCGCGGCGTCAAAATGGACGAAGAGATGAAGGTTTTACCAATCGGTAAAGCTGAAGTGGTACGTGACGGAAAAGACGTTGCGATTCTTTCCTTTGGACACGTCTTTGAGATCGCGGAGCAGGCGGCAGATATCCTGCGAGCGGAAGGAAACAATCCGATGCTGGTCAACGCACGTTTCTGCAAACCGTTGGACGAAGAACTGCTGCTGCAGTTGGCCAAAGACGGCTATGATTTGATCACGGTGGAAGAAGGCTCGATCATGGGCGGATTCGGTAGCGCTGTAGTCGAATTCTTGACCCAGTCTGGCTATCGTGACATCGTGGTACGACCTTTTGGAATTCCTGATTATTTTGTCGAGCACGGCACAGTGAAGGAACAGCGCCAGGAAGTAGGCTTAACTGCCGAGCAAATTGCGGCAACAGTACGGGCGTTGATGCCGCTACGTAGACGAAGGGCTTGATAAGATGAAAAAAGAGCGGTTAGATGTATTATTGGTTGACCGTGGTCTTTATGAGACACGCGAAAAGGCCAAAGCAGCTGTCATGGCCGGACTGGTCATCGTAGCCGGCGAGCGATGCGACAAGCCAGGAACTAAGTTTTCCGAGGATGTTGCGATTACAGTCAAAGGGGAACTTCACCCGTATGTCAGTCGCGGCGGACTGAAGCTGGAAAAGGCAATACGTGAGTTTGAGATTGATCTGAAAGATAAGATCATGATGGACATCGGAGCATCAACGGGCGGCTTTACCGACTGCGCGCTGCAGCACGGGGCAAAAAAGGTATACGCCATTGATGTGGGATATGGTCAGCTTGCATGGTCATTGCGTCAAGACGAGCGTGTCGTCGTCATGGAACGCACCAATTTCCGTCACTTGGATCCAGATGCGTTTCCGTATGAAAAACCAGACATGGCTTCGATCGATGTCTCCTTTATTTCCTTGAAGCTGATATTGCCCGTCTTATATCGGTTTTTGCAAGATGGTGGACAAGTCGTCGCCCTTGTGAAGCCGCAGTTTGAGGCAGGAAAAGAGAAGGTAGGAAAGAACGGAATTGTCCGGGATCCGGATATTCATCTAGAAGTGCTGCAAGGGATCGCTGGTTACGCTGCTTCGATCGGTCTTGCTGTACGTGGGGTCAGTTTCTCCCCGATAACCGGCGGAGAAGGAAACATTGAATTTCTGCTCCACTTGCAAAAAGCGGTACCGACCGAAGAAGAAACAGCTCAGTGGCTGGCACAGATGGAAAAGATCGTGGCACATGCGCATGAGTCCTTAAAGTAACGGCATTGCAGCTGAATAAAAGCGCGTAACACTTCCGTCTTGACTGGCGGAAGTGTTTATACGTAACTAAGGCTCCGCTAAGATTTAGCGGAGCCAAATTTTTCTAATTCGGTAGATTGGGACAATAAGGAAGGGATTATTGATCAAGAAGCTTTTTTTTTATGCAAGAGAAATTGTATAATTGTATAAAGTAAGCAACCTACATGTTTGGGGTGGCCATGTGAAAACAATAGGAATTGTTGCAAATAGAGGAAAGCCAGAGGCAAGAATTGTAGCCCGTGATCTCCTGTATCTTTTGGAGGAGAAAGGTGCCAAGGTGGTATTGGAAGAAACGATCGCCAGCGGTGTGGGCAGACCTGAATTAGCGTTGCCTCTCTCTGATTTTGGCGGAAACATGGATCTGGTGTGCGTCTTGGGCGGAGATGGCACTCTGCTGGATATCGCACGGAGGTTGGCTGGGTGTTCCTTGCCGATCTTGGGTATCAATTTGGGGACTCTTGGCTTTTTATCACAGGCTGAGCCGGAGCATCTGCCTCATGCCGTGGATAAACTGCTGAGCGGTGATTATTGGATTGAAGAGAGAAGCATGCTTCAAGCCACTCTGATTCGCCGCGGAGAGACATTAGGCACGTTTACCGCTATGAATGATATCGGCATCGCCAAAGGTTCATTCTGTCGGATTATTGAATGTGTGGTTTCCATAGATGAGCAATATGTAGCAACCTTCAGCGGAGATGGTGTGATTGTATCCAGTCCGACTGGTTCCACTGCCTATTCGTTGTCTGCTGGAGGGCCGATTGTCGCACCGGATGTGAAAATGCTGCTCCTGACGCCAGTTGCGCCCCACTCGTTGACGGCCAGGCCGATGGTCTTTTCAGCGAGCCAAGTGATTCGCATACAGGTTGATGCGATTCACAATGAGATGGGCTTATCGATCGATGGACAATTCGGGTACCGTCTGGAAGGGGGAGATGAGATCTATGTCTCAACCTCTCCCTATGTGACTCCTCTGGTTAAATGGGAAAAGGACCACTTCTTTGCGGCTATCCGAACAAAATTACGCGGTGAATGGGAGTAGATGAAATGAATAAGGGCCAAAGACATATACGTATCCGTGATATCATTACGAATCACGAAGTAGAAACACAAGACGACCTCGTGGATCGTTTAAGGCAGGCAGGGTTTAATGTCACGCAGGCGACCGTGTCTCGGGATATTAAGGAGATGCACTTGGTGAAAGTGCCGCTTCCCGATGGACGTTATAAATACTCCATGCCGGTGGAGCAAAAGATAAATCCAGTGAACAAGCTGAAGCGGATGTTGCTTGACACCTTCGTCAGCATCGATTATGTAGAAAATCAGGTTGTGATGAAAACATTGCCGGGTAATGCCAATGCGATTGCTGCGTTAATCGACAACTCCCAGTGGCCAGAAGTGCTGGGAACGATCAGCGGCGATGATACGATTCTGATTATTTGTCGTTCCAGAGAATTCGCACAAGATGTCACGCAGCGTTTTACGGACATGTTGTAGTGGTGGGGGTGATTTTATGCTCCTTGAGCTTTCCATACGCAATTTTGCCATCATCAAGCAGGTAACCATCTCTTTCCGCAAAGGGTTAAACATTCTGACCGGGGAAACAGGAGCGGGAAAATCCATCATTATCGACGCTTTGGGATTGTTGTTGGGTGAACGCAGCTCTACCGATTTCGTCCGCTACGGGGAAAAGCGAGCGGAGGTAGAAGGGCTGTTTGAGCTAAAGGCAGGTCATCCAGCGATCCAAATCTGTGAGGGCTTTGGTGTTCAGGTGGATCAGGACGGGATGTTGGTGGTTCGCCGGGATATATCGGCACAAGGAAAAAGTATCATTCGCCTGAATGGTCAGCTGGTGACATTAGCGATGCTGCGTGAACTGGGTCCCTGGCTGGTGACGGTACACGGACAGCATGATGCCCATGCATTGCTGCAAGCGGACAAGCATATCACTTGGCTGGATGCCTTTGGTGAAAAGCAATTGCTCACAGCCAAACAAGAGTATGCCGCGCTTTATCAAGCTTATCGAAAAGCTCGCGCGGATCTGGAACGTATGTCCAAGAACGAACGGGAAATGATGCAGCGTGTTGATTTGCTCAGCTATCAGCTGCGGGAGATTGAAGCGGCTTCTTTGCAGCCAGGCGAAGACGAGAAATTACTGACCCAGCGCAAAAAATGGGCCCATCATGAAAAAGTATATGCAGGAATGCAAGCCGCCTATCGCGCGTTAAACGGTGACCAGCGCGGTATGGAATGGCTTGGACATGCGATGAGTGAGTTGGAGCGGGTACAGCAGTATGATGAAAATCTTGCCCCGATTGTCGAGGCCGTACAGACGGCTTACTATCAGGTGGAAGATGTCGTGCATCAATTGCGCAGCTTCCAAAATCACTATGATTTCGATCCGGAGCAGCTTTCCGAGGTTGAGCGTCGTTTGGATACCATTCAGACGTTAAAACGAAAATACGGAAAAAGCGTGGATGAAATCCTGGAATATGCGGCTACCATACAGGACGAACTGGAGGAAATCGAACATTACGATGACCGCCTGCAGCAGCTGCAAGGTAAGGTATGCGAGCTGGAAGCTGATCTCGCTGTAGAGGCCTTGGAGTTGAGTATGATCCGCCGAGAGTGCGCCAAGCAATTGGCGGCAGCGATTGAACAGCAGTTAAAAGAGCTGCATATGGAACGGGCTCGTTTTTCCATCGATGTACGGCAAGTCCCCGATGAAAATGGGATCGAAGTGGAAGGAAGCCGTTGCCATGTCGATGAAAACGGGGTGGATTTCGTGGAATTCATGATTTCCCCCAATCCAGGCGAACCGCTGCGTCCGTTGGCGAAAATTGCCTCCGGCGGGGAGCTTTCACGGGTAATGCTGGCGATCAAGACGATTCTGGCCGATACCGAGCAAGTAGGGACCTTGATCTTCGACGAGGTGGATACGGGTGTAAGCGGCCGCGCTGCTCAAGCGATTGCGGAAAAATTGGCGCGCGTTGGCGTCAATCGGCAGGTGCTGTGTATTACCCACCTGCCGCAGGTTGCATCTTTGGCGGACGCTCATTTTTATATCAAGAAAGATATGAATGATCAGGAAACAGCGACATCGGTCAACTACCTCACCGAAGAAGAACGAGTAAAAGAGTTGGCGAGAATGCTGGGAGGCGCTGCTGTCACGGAGAAAACCGCTGAGCATGCACGGGAAATGATCCTTCTAGGGAAACAACGAAAGGCTGTCAACGAAGGTTGACAGCTTTTTTCTTTTTATTCCTTTGTTACGAAGACTAATCAAGTTTTCTAATATGGGAAAAACGTTCCTAAACGTATTTTACTGACATAATACAGCTTCCTGTCGGCAACATTATAGATACCCATATGGAGGGCATACGACAGGTGTAGGTAGGCAACGTAGGAGTGATTGCTGGTGATCCGTCAATACAGAAGACAATGGATGGGATGTCTGCTTTTGCTCATCACAGCGCTGACTGTGACGTCAGCACCGTTTCAAACCCTCTCTTCCGTACCGAGAGAATTGCGTCTGTTTGAGGGGTCTTTGCAGCAGTTGCAAGTTTCGATGCCGGTCATGGGAACGCTATTGAATAGTAATCCGGAAATCGTATCGGTAAACGGAAACAAAGCGCGTGAAGTTTCCGTCGACCTAAGCAAACCGCTTTCCGTGGAACCCAAAAGGGCTGGAGAAGCAAAGCTACAACTAAAATGGCACCATATCCCGCTGAAAGCGATGAAAGTGAATGTATTGCCTGATCTGCGGGTAGTGCCAGGTGGTCAATCAATCGGGGTAAAAATGCAAACAGCGGGTGTGTTAGTGGTTGGACATCATTTGGTGGATTCGGGAACAGAGAAATACTCCCCCGGAGAGCGCTCTGGCATACATGTCGGGGATATGATCATTCGCATGAACGATATGTACATCAACGATATGAACGATGTCAAAAAATTGGTCAATGAAGCCGGGCAAAAGAATGAACCGATGCAATTGCTGGTGGTTCGTGGAAAAGAAAAGCTGACCTTGACCTTGATGCCGGCCAAGGACAAAAAAGACCAGGAATACCGGATGGGCTTGTACATCCGCGATTCGGCTGCTGGTGTCGGTACCCTGACCTTTTATGAGCCGAAGACAGGAACGTATGGAGCACTGGGGCATGTCATCTCGGATATGGATACAGGACAAGCCATTGTAGTCGGAGACGGACAGATTGTCCAGGCGAGTGTCACTTCCATTGAAAAAGGCGAGAGCGGCAATCCTGGCGAAAAGCTTGCCCGTTTTTACAATGAAAGTGAAGTGCTCGGCAACATTACCAAGAACACGCCATTCGGGATATTCGGCCGGATGAAAACAAAGCCAAAGAGAAGCGTGTATCAGGAGCCGATTCCAGTGGCCTTGGCAGAGCAGGTCAAAGAAGGTCCGGCCAAAATCTTGACCGTCGTCGATGGCCAAAAGGTTGAGCAATTCGATATTCAAATTGTCAATGTGGTGAAACAACATTTCCCCGCAACCAAAGGGATGATTATCAAGATTACTGACAAACGATTGCTGGAGCGAACAGGCGGCATTGTGCAAGGAATGAGCGGAAGCCCGATCATTCAAAATGGCAAACTGGTGGGGGCAGTGACCCATGTCTTTGTCAATGATCCTACCTCTGGCTACGGGTGTTTTATTGAATGGATGCTGCAAGACGCCGGCATCCCCGTCCGCCAGTCGCCATCGACACAAAAGGCGAATGAAGAAGTTGCATAACTGGTTCAAGCCGTCCCTTTTGTTGGACGGCCGCTTTTTTTGTCGAAATGTGAGAAAAATCATTCAATCTTTCGTCATTGGCAGGAACTACTTTCAGCTTGTCGAATCCTTTTACGAGGAAAGTTGAGAAGGCTATTAGGCAATCATTTTCCATATACTTCTTAGGTCCAACATCAAAGTCTTTTCTTTTACGAATTGGGCAGAAAACGGTGTGACCGTGTAACGCAGACGACCAGGATTGTAAGGAGGAAGTTATTTTGAGCAGGATTAAAATTCTTTTGGCTGATGACAATCGTGACTTTGTAAGTTTATTGGAAGAGTATCTAAGCAATCAAAGTGATATGGATGTTGTGGGTGTCGCCTATAATGGCAACGATGTCATTAAGTTTTTACAGGATCGTGTTCCTGATATCCT
>DASQNU010000049.1:0-12791 GCA_035644815.1 Bathyarchaeia archaeon
CAAAGAGGGAGTAATGCAAGATGAAGTTTCTATCGCTGGCATCTCTGGGCATGATTGTTCCTCTGCTCATGGCGACCGCTGTCATCATGCTGCGCATGCGGACCGGGAAGAAACCCGTCTCTACGAGGAAGATTATTCTTCCCCCGTTATTTATGTCGACTGGCTTTATTATGTTTCACTTTCCAGAGACGTTGACGCCCATTCCGTATGACATCATTGCTTTTGGCTTGGGCATGCTGCTGTCTGTGCCCTTAATCCTTACCTCATCATTTGAAATTGTGGGTCAAGATGTATATTTGCGTCGTTCGAAAATCTTTTTCGTGGTCCTGCTTGGCTTGCTGCTGATCCGGACGATCATGAAAGTATGGATAGGCGATACGTTCACCCCTCTGCAAACAGCTGGCCTTTTCTTCGTCCTCGCTTTTGGGATGATTTTGCCTTGGCGGGTGGCGATGTTGTATACGTATCATCGTTTTTACAAGAAGAAGATAAGCTGATACGGGTAGTGCAAGCATGGTGGTGGGGGAAGGGAAGACCGGGCGGGGCTGCGTTCTTGCCACACCCGCGAGGAAGTGCAGACTGTCCGGTTCCGCTCTTCCCTTCCTTACGGGGCGGTTGCATTTATTATAAGGAAACGCGAGGAAGCCCCGTATTGTACGGGGCTTTGCTGTATTTCTTGCTACCTATGCCCGGATTCGAAAGGCTACTGCTCACCCCGCCAAAGCCGCGGAATCACCACCCATCAACACGGCCGTGCCTGTACCATCCGCTTCAGCCCCTCTTCCAGGATCGAGCGCGGGCAAGCCAGATTGATCCGCAAAAATCCTTCTGCCTGTTTGCCAAAGGTGGCCCCCACATTTAAAGCAACCTTGGCGTCTTGATACATCCACTTTTTCAGCTCCGTCGTATTCATCTGCCATGCACGGAAATCAAGCCAGGCTAGATAAGTACCTTCTGGCTCGATCAGCTTCACTTCCGGCATTTCGCTTGCCAAAGTCTCCGCGAGGTATGCCAGATTCCCTTCTATGTACTCCATAAGCTCTTCCAGCCACGCTTCACCGTGAGTATAGGCTGCCTCTGCCGCCAATGGGCCAAAACAGTTCTCTACAAACAGATGCAGAGCTTGCTGTGTCTTTTGATAGGCCTTGCGATACTCGGGATTTGGGATGATCGCCGCTGCCGTCGTCAGACCCGCTAGGTTGAATGTCTTGCCAGTAGAGAGGCAGGTAATCGTTTGATTCGCGATTTCCTCGGAGAGTGCGGCAATTGGAGTATGACGATGACCACGGTAAACAAGATCCGCGTGAATTTCGTCCGAAACCAGAATAACTCCGTATCGTACGCACAGCTCCGCTACCTTGCGCAGCTCTTCCTCCCTCCAGACACGTCCAACCGGATTATGCGGACTGCAGAGAATCATCATTTTGGCCCCCGCAGCAAACTTCTGTTCCAGATCAGCCAGATCCATTACATAGCGTCCGTCCAGCAGCACCAGCTCATTTTCCATCACTTCGCGTCCCTGGTCTCGAACCACCTCATAAAAGGGCGGATAGACTGGCGGCTGAATGACGATGCCATCTCCTGGTTGTGTGAGCGATAAAACCAGCAGACCAAGCCCCGGGACAACACCTGGTGCATATTGAATCCAGTCTTGCTGGACTTCCCACTGATGGCGTCTTTTCAGCCAATTGATCAGTGCATCATAATAAGATTGCCTTCTGCCTGAATATCCATAGATGCCATGCTGTGCGCGAGTTGTCACGGCGTCGATGATCTCGGGAGGAGCGGGGAAGTCCATATCCGCCACCCACAGCGGGATCAGGTCTTCCTGCTTGAACAATCGTTTTGTATCCCACTTTAACGCGGATGTCCCTACCCTGGAAACCACTTGATCAAACTGATACTTGCCCATTTTTGTCCTCTCCCCCATCTTTATATCCTAGCGATCATTCTCCTCCTCACTTTACAACCAAAAGTGCTGCTTATCCAGATGAGCAAAGATCGAATTCTGCACTTGTCTGTATTTTTTTAGAGAAGCTCCTGCACAACCAGCTCCTGCTCTCGTTGCTGATCACCATTACCTTGCTCCTCTTCATTCGTGACCACGACGGGAATGATACTGTAGGATGCGGCGATATTGCCTGCAAGCCGCTCCAATACTTCACGTGAAAATGCCTGCACGATCAGACCGCAGCGCAGCACATCATGCTGATGAAATTCGGTGCGCAGCTTTTTCACCTGAATCCCCGCATCCAGCAATGCTTGCAGAAGCTGGTAAGGATCACGCTTCGGTTCTGCTGCTTCCAAGTATAGATACCAGGTGCTTTCTTGCTGGAGCAATTGTTCGCGATGTTCCAGTTCACTGCGGATATGCCATTGCGGCTGCGGTGCAAAGGGCTGTGTCAGCAAATAAGCCAAATCCTCCACCACAGCGCTTGCGGTTGGCAGCTCACCCGCTCCTCTTCCGGTAAACAGCAAATCGCCAACGATATTGCCTGTCACCTGCACGCCGTTGAAAGCTCCGTCCATTTGGGCAAGGGGATGTTCCTGAGATAGCAGCGTCGGCCGTACGGACATGCGTATACCTGCTGCAGTTTTTTGCGCTTGTGCCAGCAATTTGATCCGGTATCCCAGTTCCTTGGCGAACTGCAGCTCGCTTAAGCGCAGCTGGGAAATGCCTTTTCGCTCGATTTCATCCCATGGCTCCGCCTCACCAAACACGAGCTGGGACAGAATAAACAATTTATACGTCGCGTCGAACCCTTCCACATCAGCCGTCGGATCCGCTTCGGCGTATCCGAGGCGCTGGGCATCCGCAAGCGCTTCCCCGTAGCCGACCAGATGCTTTTCCATTTGCGTCAAAATGTAGTTGGTAGTGCCATTAATGATTCCCTGCACACTGGTGATTTCGTTGGTGCGCAAAAATTGACGGAGCACGGACAAAATCGGGATGCCGCCCGCCACGCTTGCCTCGTAAGCAAGGTGAACCGCATGTTGATTGGCAAGCTGAGTCAACTCTTTCCCCTGCTTCGCTAGCAGCTCCTTGTTTGCCGTGACGACATGGCAGCCATGACGGATGGCGCGCTTAACATATGCACCTGCAGGCTCGACCCCGCCGATCACTTCGACGATCACATCAACAGAGCTCGACAGCACTTCATCAAAGCTGGTCGTCAGCAGGCTTTTGTCGACATCCACCAGTCGTTCCTTATCGAGCTCGCGGACGAGAATTTTGACAATCTCGACTTGTTTGCCAAGCCGTTCGGCAAGCTTTTTCTCCTGGGAACGAATCGTTTTGACGACACCGCATCCGACAACGCCCAAGCCCAGTAAACCAACACGAATTTTTTCCATTTCCCACACGACCTCCCAAGATCCATCATTGATCAAAATATGTACAACAAAAGAGCCCTCTCCGATAAGAAGAGGACTTGTGATCGACCATCTTCTTATCTCTCAAGGCATACGCCTTGCAGGAATTGGCACCTTGTCAACAGCTGTTGACGGTTGCCGGGTTTCATCGGGCCAGCCCCTCCACCTCTCTGGATAAGAACAATTTTTCCTATGTAGTTGTTTCATGAGGAATGAAAAAAGCCTTCCTCAACAGAAGAAGGCGGTTCGTGTACGGTCCTTCTTCTTATCTCTCAAGACAAATGTCTCGCAGGAATTGGCACCATGTCATGTAACTGACGGTTGCCGGGCTTCATCGGGCCAGTCCCTCCACCTCTCGCGATAAGAATTACGCGTGTATGCAGTTTGCTAAGTTGGTTTCATTCTACCCAACGCATGCGTGGATCGTCAACAATATTTTTCCAACATTCGCTTGTTGGAACAGCAGGAGTCCCTTACAATCAGGGAAAAACATCCCTCAAGGAGCATCAATATGACGTGCAAGGAAAAACAATTCATCCACAATGGACACAAAACAGCGTATCTGGACGCAGGTTCAGCGGAGCAGCCCACATTGCTGCTTCTGCATTCCATAAGAGGAACCAAATCGTTTTTTGATCTCATCCGCGATGCCTATCTGCCCCATTATCGCGTTCTCATTCCTGATTTGCGCGGGCACGGGGCATCAGACAAGGAAGGACCCTTTACGTTTCGCCAGATTGTGGACGATCTCCGTGCGTTGCTAAACCATGAACAGATCCGACAGACTTCTATCATTGCCTCATCTTTCTCCTGTGTGCCCGCGCAAATGTTGGCAGCTGAAGAACCGGCTCTCATCCAAAAATTGATCCTGCTCGATGGCGGTTTTTACTCGTTGGGAAACCTGCCTGGCTTTGATCTTCGGGCACAGGTCGAACGCTTTGCCAATACCCATTACCCCAGTCTGGAGGAGGTCCACCGCGCGTTTTCCCGCCATCATCCAGGTACCCTGCTCCCTGCCCACATTGCGGAAAGTGAAATGACCTGGGATCCGGCTGGCTACTATCAGTATAAGCTTCCTGTGGAGGCGCTCTCTGCTTACTTTCGAGAATATATGGCCTTTCAGCCGGAGCAAACACTCCCTGGCTTGCGCTGTCCAGTGCTTTTGCTTCATGCAGACGAAGAGCTCACCCCTACCGACGAACATCGTGCTTTTATCCGTGCCTCCATCCAATCGTATCAGGACTCGGTGCCGCAAGTACAAGTAATTCGTATTACCGGCGGCCATCATCTTTTGATGCTCCAATCGCCACTGGAAACCAGCAAGCAGAGCCTGAATTTTTTAGGCAGCCTCTGACTGCCTTTTATAGACTCGGGATCTGCCAATCAATCTCTTCTCGTCCAATCTTGCGTAAAAATTCGTTGGTGCGCGAAAATGGACGACTGCCAAAAAAGCCGCGATTGGCGGAAAAAGGACTCGGGTGTGGAGAACGGATGATAAAGTGATGCGGGGACGTGATCAGCTCCCCTTTTTCCTGTGCATGTTTTCCCCAGAGGATAAAGACGACAGGCTCTTCACGCTGGTTCAGCTTTTCGATGACCCGATCGGTGAAGATTTCCCAGCCCTTTCCTTTGTGTGAATTGGGGGTGCTCTCTTGCACAGTCAGTACCGTATTTAACAGCAGCACGCCTTGTTTCGCCCATTTTTCCAGGTAGCCGTGATTCGGTATCGTGCAACCCAAATCGGCATGCAGCTCCTTATAGATATTCTGCAGCGAGGGAGGCACCGCGACTCCCGGCTTAACGGAAAAGCTTAATCCATGCGCCTGGCCGCGCCCGTGATACGGATCTTGCCCGAGAATTACCACTTTTGTCTCTTCATAGGTCGTCAGATGCAGTGCGTTGAAAATGTCATATTTGTCGGGATAAATCACCCGTTGTTGATATTCGTCCGCTAGAAATTGTCGTAACTGAATGTAATAAGGCTGGGCAAACTCTGCTTCCAACAGCGATGCCCAGTCGTTTTTTAAGATCGTTTTCATTCCAGTCCCTCCTCAATTATATCCTGGATGGAAAAAGCACACCGAAGTGAATCGGAGAGATCCGAGCTGCATAAAAAAGGGAACCTACAACCAGAAATACGAGTAACAGCAGAACGATCTCCTTTTTTCTCCATACAGGCATGCGATAGTAACGGTGTTGGGGATTGCGCATCGCAAACCCCTTGGCATCAAGCGCATTGGCAATCAATTGAACACGCCGCAGCGAGGAAAAAATGAGCGGAGCCAGCAACACCCCGTATTTCCGCATTTTTTCCCAAAGTGTTCCTTGATCGATACGGACTCCCCGGACCATCTGCGCTTCTCGGATCGTCGTTAAATCCTGTTTCACCAGCGGAATAAACCGAAAGATCAATGAGAGAAGGAAGCCGATCGAAAACGGAACACCGATGCTTTTTAAGCCAATCGCCATCTGACGCGGGGACGTCACAAACAGGTAGTACATCGATAACAAGGCCACGTTGGCGATCCGCAGCCCCATTCCCAATCCCCACATCACACCGATATCGGTAATTTGCAGCGGATAGCCGATCAAGGGCACGGCTCCCCTCCAATACGCTTCCCCGACGCTCGTAAAAGGCAGCCAGGAGAGGGCTGTAAACAGTCCGCCAACTCCCCCGACCAGTACATACGCATTTCGCACCATCTTCGGCCACCCGATGCTGCTCACCAACAGCAGATTGATACCCAGCAAAATAACGAGAATACGAGGATCTTGAAAAATAAACGGCAGCGCCCCCAGTAGCACAAAAAAGAGCAGGACAAACCCCGGATGCGCTTTTTGCCATGTTTTCGATTGTCTTCCTGGTTGTGAACGGTTTGTCATGATGGATTCCCTATTCATCTGCAGCCAACCTTTCCTTTAGGGCAGCCAGTGTTAACGGGAGCGGTGCCGGAAGTCCGATGCTTGCGGCAAAACGCGCCGCAGGAGGGGCTTCCACCTGTGCCAGATCGAGTAAATCTTGACGGGCAAAAACCTCCTGTGGCGTGCCATCACACATGATCTCTCCCTGCGCCATCACGATGACGCGGCTGGCATATTCAGCGACCAGCTGCATGTCATGAGTAACCACCAAGATGGTATGTCCCTCTTGATGCAAACTGGCAATCAGCCGCATCATCTCCTGCACCCCTCGATGATCCAGTCCGGTTGTCGGTTCATCCAGTACGATCCCTTTTGGCCGCATGGCTAGAATCGAAGCTACTGCGATCTTCTGCCGAGTTCCCTTACTTACAAAAAAAGGCTCCTCCTGCCGAAGCTCCCACAAATCAACGGCTTGCAACGCTTCCTTTACCCGTTCCTCAATCTCAAAGGCAGTCAGACCGAGATTCTTCGGGCCAAAAGCAACCTCTTCCTTGATGGTCGAATGAAAGATTTGATGATCGGGATTTTGGTAGCAGTAGGCCACACTAGGGGTGAGCGATGCTACATCGGTCATGTTCGTATCGATGCCGTCAACGAAAACGGTCCCCGCTGTCGGGCGATACAGTCCATTGCAATGCTTGGATAACGTTGTTTTGCCTGATCCATTCCCGCCGATCAAAGCGACGAATTCCCCTTGTGCGATCTTCAAATTGATCCCTTTGAGTACAGGTTTCTCTTCTGTATAGTGAAAGTGAACATCCTCAAAGCGTATAAACTCCCTCATCGCTCCACCTCCACCTGTAAAGCGATCAATCGATAAACATGCTGCATGTCCTCGACACTCAACGGCACCTCAGCCGGATTTCCCGTAATCTTACCCCTCTTGCAGAGCCATTGATAGAGCAGGATCATGTCAGGCACATGAATGCCATGCGCAGACAGCTCGTCCGCCTGAGCAAAGAAGGCGCGAGTCGGGAGGTCATGCAGGATGGCTCCATTACTGATCAACAGCATGCGGTCGCAAAACTGGGCCAACTCTTCCGTCGCATGGGATGCAACGACAATGGCCATCTCACTGTCCAGCTTGAGCCGCTTCAACAACGCAAACACTTCTCTCGTTCCTTTTGGATCCAGCTCGGACGTAGGCTCATCCAGCAGCAAAATCTTTGGTCGGGTGGCCAATGCCGAGGCAATCGCGACCCGCTGTTTTTCCCCTCCGGAGAGCTCAAGCGGGGACCGATCCGCGAATCCGCTTAGTCCGACTAGCTCCAATACTTCCTTGATTCTGTTCCCGATCTCGTCATCATCCATGCCGCGAGCCTCTAGGGAAAAGGCGATCTCTTCTTCCACCGTAAGCCCGATAAACTGCGTTTCCGGATCTTGGAACACAATCCCAATCTCTGCTGCTGCGACCCTTTTTCCTGAGAAATCCCCGCCATAATTGGCAGGGATCAGGTTAGCCATGGTCAGCAGCAAAGTGGTTTTGCCTGCGCCGGAGAGGCCTACGAGCCCCGTCACCTCTCCTGGCTGCAGCTGCAGTTGAATGTTTTCCAGTGCATGATACGACGAGCCTTCATATCTCCAGCTTACATCAGTAAGCGTGAGCAGCGCTTCGCGTCCCACCATCAGTACCCTCGCGGAATGGATTCATATCCGCTGGAAAGCGGGCGTCCGCGGTACAAGCCTGAACGCTTCACAAACGGATACAATAATTTCAATAAAATCGGCCCCAGGATCGCCGTAGAGATCGCCTGATTCAAGAAAACGGTAGGCACAAAGGCAGAGGCTATGGCCATCGGCGTAAAGCCAAGCGCGACGTTGATCAAAATGGTGCATGCGACTACGACCGAAGCAATGATGACTACAAAAAGGTAGTATTCCAGATAGCTTCGCTTGGTTTGCAAAGCGGGATGGCTAACTGCCACATAGGCGATGAATCCGCCCATAAAGTTGGAGAACAAGCCAGCCAGCAACACGTGCGGACTTGCGGACCCTTGCAGCAAATCACTCACCATATTGCCAAGACCAAGTCCAATGCACCCAGGAAGACCGAACAAGATGCCGAAAACCGGCTGCAAAGCATTTGCCGGACGAATCGGAACCGTTGGAATCAGCTTCATATTCGCCAGCAGTATGAGAGCAACCGCATACAGGGCCGCTGTTACAACTATTAATACAAAATCAATCGTCGTCCATTTGCGACGAAACAAGGAAGCAAACATGTGAACGTCCTCCTAAATAGGTAGAATTTATGAATAAACCCATGATCTATCTTATACCTACCCGGGTGGACTGGCAATGCAAAAACAAAAAAAGCGCCTATCCAGCTGTACTGGATAAACGCTGTGGTTTCTAGTTTTTTTGAATGCATCCAAGAGACACGATATGCTCGGGAGTCATGCGAGCAAGCTGGTTCAAAAACGCGATCTGAAAGCTTCCCGGACCTTCCTCCGCACATTGCCCTGCGGCAAGCTCCGCCGCTACTTCATAGCTGACGAGAGCCGAGGTGGCTGCCAGCATCCGATCTGTTTCCACTGCGGCAAAAGCCCCGATGACGGATGTAAGCAGGCAGCCTGTCCCTGTTACTTTCGTCAGGAGCGGGTGTCCGTTGGAGATTACATACGTGGTCTCGCCATCCGTGACCACATCGTTTTTCCCTGTGATCACGACCAGTGTGTTCAGCTGCTTAGCGGCCGATTGAGCCAATTTGACAACATCGCCGCTCCCCTCGCCTGCATCTACCCCCTTGATTGCCCACTCTTCACCCACTACATTGGCAATCTCCGCGGCATTTCCTCGGATCACAGCCAAGTCCAGTTCTTTCGCGATTTTTCGTGCCGTCTGCGTCCGATAGGCAGTCGCTCCCGCACCCACCGGATCAAAAATAACCGGAACGCCGTGCGTATTGGCGGATTTCCCTGCAAGGATCATGGCTTCTATTTCTGTTTCATTGAGTGTCCCAATGTTCAGGACCAGAACCCCTGCAATTTTCGCCATCTCCGCTACTTCTTCTTTGGCATACGCCATCACCGGAGAGGCTCCCAGGGCAAGCAGGCCATTTGCCGTAAAATTCGTCACGACGACATTGGTGATATTATGAACGAGCGGATTGTTGGCTCGTACTGCGGATAAGGTGTTTGCGATGTCTTGGACGGTTATCATCTCGTTAATCTCCTCCATGCTTGTGTATGGTATATAAAAAAGCGCTCCACCGGGGCAGAGCGCTGCATTGATCCTTTTGCTTATCGCTTTCCTGCGCTGGCATTATCCAACAGGTTCCAACGGTCTATGACGGGATAGTCATACTCTCAGCCTGATTCCACAAGCTCCCGGTTGCTATTCTTTTCTACTAGTGTACTCTTCTGAAAACAGAAAAAACAAGTCTTGGTTTTAGCAAAGAGCTAACGAATCGCTAGCTCTTCGAGGAAAACTTCTTTTCATACAGATAATAGCTAATCAGCAAAACAGTAATAATGGAGAGTTCAAACCAGTGTGGTTCCACTTTTACATATAATTGTTCAAAAAAGAAAATAAACTTCTCCATGCGGCCCTCCTGGAAACGATTCGGAAATCTATGAATGCTAGTTCCAAGATTACACAATTTTTCTTAGAAAGTGAACAAACGGGAGGATGAGCAGCGCTCCGTCTCCAGACCGAGAAAAGCTAGCCACGCTTCTAGCAGGGCCTTCGTTGCACCTAAAAAGAGATGCCTTCCTAATGGTTGGCATCTCTTTTCTATCTACTAGCTTACGATTTATTTACGATTTTTCATCCATTCTGGTTTGAAAAATCCTTTGAAATCTTTGTCAATCGCTGCTTCAAACTCAGGGGACTCGATCGCTTCCTTGATATCTTTCACGAATGGTTTTTCCAGATCAGCCGTTTTGACAGCAACCAGGTTGAGGAAATGCTCAGGCATCTCTTCCAAAGCCAGCGCACTGTTCAGATCCATTTTGGCAGCCAATGCGAAGTTACCTGGGACGAGAGCTAGATCCTGATGCTCAACCGCGCGTGGCAGCTGGGCAGCTTCTACTGGCGTGATCACAAGATTTTTCTTGTTTTCCGCGATGTCTTTTTCGGACACTTTCAGTGGATCGGCATCTGGTTTCACGGTAATCAAGCCTTCATGTTGAAGGATTCCGAGCGCACGAGCCAGGTTCGCCGGATCGTTTGGCAGGGCAACAGAAGCCCCATCCGCTACTTCATCGAGCGATTTGTATTTGTTGGAGTAAATGCCCATCGGTCCGGTTGGTACGTTGATTACAGCGCTGAGCGGCAGGTTTTTGTCAGCAGCGAATTTGTCCAGGTAGATTTTATGCTGGAACAGGTTCGCGTCGATGGAGCCTTCTGCCAGCGCCAGATTCGGTTGCACATAGTCGCTGAATTCGGTCACTTTTACGGTGTAGCCTTTTTTCTCGAGGATCGGCGTGATTGCCTTGGTCACCATATCGCTGTATGGGCCGGCAGTAGCACCGAAGTTGATTTGTTTTGTTTCCGCTGCTGCATCCTTAGCAGGAGCTGCCGTGTCGGCGCTGCCGCAACCGCTGGCAAATAGAGATGCTGTCAAAAGAAGTCCTGCGAGTACTTTCCATTGTTTTTTCATGATCGATGTTTCTCTCCTTTAATCTCTTTTTTTGTATTTAACGCTTGTCTAATTTTTTCGCCAGTCTGTCTCCGATCGCTTGGATCAATTGGACGATGACGATCAAGATGACAAGAGTGGTAAACATGATGGTGTTATCAAAACGATAGTAGCCAAAGCGAATCGCTAAGTCGCCGATCCCTCCGCCGCCTACGATCCCCGCCATGGCCGAAAAACCAAGCAAACTGATCGTGGTGACGGTCAGCCCGATGATCAATCCGGAACGAGCTTCCACCAGGAGAACCTTGTAGATGATGTGCCAAAGCGTTGAGCCCATGGCGAGTGCTGCTTCAATCACTCCCCGGTTAATCTCCTTGAGGGAGCCCTCTACCAGTCGTGCGTAGAACGGAATCGCAGCGACGGTCAGCGGAACGACGGCGGCTTTGGGTCCGACGATCGTTCCTGCGATCCAGCTGGTGAACGGGATCAGCGCGACGAGCAAGATGACGAACGGCGTGGAGCGAATCACGTTCACCACAAACCCGATGATGCGGTTCAGCCACGGTTTCTCGCCGAGCAAATCATGTTGACTGGTATAGAGCAGGATGCCAAGCGGGATTCCCAGCAAAGCCGATAATAAGACCGAAATGCTGAGCATATAGAAGGTTTCAAAAAAAGCTTTGTTGAGATCCGGGATGACGGCAATGATGTCATTGATGATTTGCATACGGGATCACCTCCGTTTCAGCCGTTTCTTGTTGCAGAAAAGCCAACGCCTTCGACCGTTCTTGCGGTTCACCGGTCAGCTCCAGGATGAAAACTGCCAGTGGCCGCCCTTGGATGTACTCAATCTTCCCGTGCAAAATATTGGCTTGCACTTGGAAAGAACGGATCAACTTGTCGAACATCGGTTTCTCCGCTTGGTCAGCCAGCAAGGAAATGCGTACCAGCTCACTCTCCGCTTTTGGTTCAAGCAGGTGATCAGGCAGCTGCACATCAATCACCGTGCGTACAAATTGCTTGGTCAACTGCTGCTGGGGCTTGGCAAAGATTTGATACACATCGCCTTCCTCCAGTACATGGCCGTTCGCCATAATGGCCACACGATGGCAGATCTCTTTCACAACATGCATCTCATGTGTAATGAGGACGATGGTCAAGCCCAGCTTCCGATTGATTTCCCGCAGCAGCTCGAGAATCGAGCTGGTGGTCATCGGGTCAAGCGCAGAGGTGGCTTCGTCACAAAGCAGCACCTTCGGGGAGTTGGCCAAAGCGCGGGCGATGCCCACCCGCTGTTTTTGTCCCCCGGACAGCTCGGAAGGAAAGGAATTGGCTTTATCGCTAAGTCCCACAAGGTCCAATAGTTCCTTAATCCGGGCTGCGATCTCCTCCTTGCCCTTTCCCGCCACTTCCATAGCGTAGGCGATATTGCCAGCCACTGTACGATTGGCCATCAGATTGAAATGCTGAAATATCATCCCGATCGACTGTCGGACCTGGCGCAGTTGATCGCCAGAAAGTTTCGTCAAATCTGTCTGATCGATTAGTACCTGCCCGCTCGAAGGTTTCTCCAGCATATTTAAGCAGCGCAGCAGTGAGCTTTTTCCAGCCCCGCTATATCCCACTATCCCAAAAATTTCACCGCGATTGATCGTGAGTGAGACATCATGGACGGCGGTGACAGTGTTTCCCTTGGTGTGATAGGTCTTGGTTAAGTTTCGTAGTTCAATCATTCGATCACCCCTTCCTGATAGATAAAAAAACGCTCCTTCTCGAAATAAGAAGGAGCGCACCACTATTACATATGTAACAGAAATGAGAGTTCCTTCTTATCTTTCAGGATGTTCTCCTGTAGGAATTGGCACCTTCATCTGACGAATCAGAATGGGTTGCCGAGGTTTCATCGGGCCTGTCC
>DASQNU010000050.1:0-6790 GCA_035644815.1 Bathyarchaeia archaeon
AGCAACAATGGTTTCTCCCAATCTTCTCCCCTCTTTGCAATTCAATTCACAATTCTTACATAGGGTACGTCAACAGTCGCTAGTTGGACACGGCACTTATCATAAGGACATAGAAGTTTGACCACCCAAAAGAAAAAGAGCCGCTCCACAGATGGATCAGCTCTTTCCCGTAAATCGACTATTCCAAACGATTCATTTTCGACCGCAATCTATAAAAAATAGGTAAATTAATAGGGTACTCCGTCTATTTATTCAAAGCAGACGATCAAAATGAATAGAAAAACCCCTCCTGCGGAGTCAGAAGGGGTTTGCCAAAATATCCATTCATTTTTTGATTATTTCGGAATACTGCTGTAGATAAAAAAGCCCATTGCAACTGCACAAGCCAAAATCGTGCCCAGAAAGGCGAAAATCACGAGCTTATTATTTTTACGATCATCACTCATTGGAATCACTCCCTTGCAACTCCATGTGACTGCCGTCGCAAAAAGGAAGCTTCGACGACTTTCCGCAGCCACAGATGGAAACGGTTTTGGCCTCCGTATACTTGACGAGATAGGGACGTTTGCCAAACACTTTTCCATTATGCGATCCGTCGCAATACGGGGGACTTTGGCTGAGCCCGCACCCACAATATTCACGCAAACCAGGCTCCTCATGAATCACATAAGGTTTCTTTTGTTTATACATCGCCATGTTCCATCTCTCCTTGTCCACATCTCTGTATTATAGCGTGTTCATAGGGAAATAGAAAACCGACAAATTTGTTTCACCTCAGTCACGAGTCCTTTCCTCTACTTTTTCGTATGACACCATTGATAGATTGTCTGAATCATGACTTTTGTGAAGTGGAGCAGCTGTCCAATCGAGACTTCCTCATTGACCGCATGCGCGTGACGGAGCTGCCCGGGGCCATAGATGACGGTCGGGATTCCAAAATGCCCCAACCAACCGCCATCGGTCACAGTAGGAGATACATCCACAATCGCCGTCTCTCCCAAAACACGTGCATGCACATCCTTCAGCAAGCAGACCCCCGCATGGGATGGATCGACTTCCAGAGCCGGGAAGATTTCTCCTCGATCTTCAATCATGGAACGTCCTCCCCACGAAAATTGGGGTGGATGATCGCGTAGCCAAACGTCCCCTTGGGCTACCGCCAATAGATGCTCCTCGATCTCCCTGACGACCGTCTCATGCGTTTCATTCGGATAAAAATGAACAGTTATCCATAAGCGGCACTCATCTGCAATAAAGGCTGGGTGCCTGCCGCCTTCAATCACCGCCGGATTGATCGTATTCGAACCAGGCGGGAGTCCCGGGTAAAGCTTCGTGATCGCCCACTCTCTTTCCAGCTCCTGCAATCCTTGGATCAGCTTCATCATCTTTTCAATCGCACTAGCGCCGCGCAATCCTCCACCTGCGTGAATCATATTGCGTCTCGTAGCATCATGGTGAGTAGTTGGACTTTTGACTGTGACCCAGCCTGTGATCACTCCGCCCTGACCTTGTATATGCAGATCGCTCGTATCGACCACGATGGCAAAATCTGCCGTGAACCCTCTTTCACAGCATTCCAGCGTCCCGGCTTCGCCTACTTCTTCCCCGATGACAGATTGGAAGATAAGGTCTCCTGGTAAACGAACCCCAGCTTCCCCCAACAATTGAATGGCAAAAAGTGCACCCGCCAGTCCTGCTTTCATGTCAGCGGCACCCCTGCCGATCAGCTTTTCGTCGGTGATGACTGGTTCGAATGGGTTGGTAATCCAGACTTCTCCTTCCTCCACTTGGGCGACATCGATATGCCCGTTGATCAGCAAGCTTTTATAGGCATCTGACTCGCTGCCTTTCAGAATTCCCACGACATTGGGATCATGCGGATAAACATCCCAGCGATCTGTAACGAATCCGTGTTTTTCCAAGAAGTGTTGAACAAATGTTTGCGCATGTTGGGTATTGCGGGCTGGTGGACTGGGCGTAGGAAAGCGAATTAACGTAGCAGCCAGCTCCAGCAACTCATGTTTACGAGAATCAACCGATGCCATGATATCGGATAGGTTCATTTCCACTGTTTACGCCTCCTTCATTCAAAGGATTGTAAGAAAAGCCTCATGAAGTTTATCCTTTTTGATTCAGAAAAAAGGAAGCCGACCTTGATGAAATCAGATCGGCTTGGTTGTAAGTTTAACGCGCTACATTTTTCATTACCTGGTCTGCGGTGACATTCCCTTGAATTAATTTTTCTTTGGTCATCCAGTCGATCATTACTTGCCATGATTCTTTGCTTTGTGCACCAAAAGGTTCACTTCCGGCATCCATGAGCGGCAGCAAAATATCCAGACTCTTTGTCTCGATATCCGCCTCTAACGGAAATTCTTGTGCTTGCTTGGCCAAAAGCAGCTTCAATGCCGCTTCCTTATTGTCTTTTACATAATCCTGACCTTTGCTGATTGCACGCAGGAAAGCTGCTAACGCTTTTTCCTTTTTGCCAAGCGTTTCATCACTCGTCGTCAGGACCAATTCATAATAGTCAGGCACGCCATACTTGCTTGGCTCAAAGGAAACAACCGGGATGCCATTTTTTTCCAATATCAACTTCTCATGATTGATGTATCCGCCCACTACGGCATCTACACGTTTCGCAGTCAGTGCAGGTACAATGTCAAAGCCGATATCGGTAAAGGACAGACCACCGTCATCCCCACCATCGGCTTTCACCACATTGCGGACGATGGATTCATCCAGCGGGATGGATGGAAAACCGATTTTCTTGCCTGCCAAATCTTTTGGGGATTTGATCCCGCTGTCTTCTCTTGCCATGATGATGTTCAACGGATGGCGGACAAGCGCTCCAATTGATACTACTGGAATCCCTTCAGAACGAGCTTGTATCACCTGTGGCTGATAACTGATTGCCATGTCCACTTTGCCGGCTGCCACCATCTTTAACGGATCATTCGCATCCGAAGGCATCTGCAGGTTCACTTTCAGATTTTCTTCTTTAAAGTAACCTTGCTCTTCAGCCGCATAGAGGAACGAGTGTACTGCATTTGGATACCAGTCCAGCGCAATCGTCAATTCCTCGGGTGCCGCTGAAGTTGTCGGCGTTTCTCCTGAAGAGGAAGGAATCGCTGCCGGCTGACTGCCGCATGCGCTAAGACCGACGAGCAGCGCCAAACTTGTTAATGAAAGCTGGATTCGTTTTTGCCATAATTTCATGATTTCTCTTACTCCTTTATTTTCGTAGATGATTGTTGGTTTTGAACATTCGCTTTTCCAACAGGCTAACCAGCCAGAAGAGCAAGATGCCCATGAGTGACAACAGCACGACAGAAGCGAATAAGGCCGGGGCCTGGAAATTACCCGATGCCCTCCTGCCAAAGTAGCCAAGCCCTGCGCTGGAACCCAGCCATTCCCCGATGGTCGCACCTGCCACGCTATAAGTCGCTGCTACCTTTAAGCCGCTGAAAAAATGCGGAAGACTGGAAGGAATCTGCAGCTTCCAAAAAATCTGTTTGCGGTTCGCTCCCATTGTCCGCAATAGATTCACCATTTCTGGATCGGTATTGCGCAGCCCATCGTACAAACTGACGACAATGGGAAAAAAGGTATACAGCACCGTCACTGCGATTTTTCCGGACAGATCATAGCCAAACCATAGGATGAAGATCGGAGATAAGGCAATAATCGGGATTGTCTGCGATATAACCAAGTATGGATATACCAACCGCTCCACATTGCGGCTGAAGGTCATGGCCATCGATAAACCGATGCCTAACAAGATCGCAAGCAAAAGGCCAAGCACTGCTTCCTGGAGAGTCACCCACAAATGAATGCCGAAAAGCTGTTCACGGATGTCCCAGAAAGACCGAAAGACCACGGAAGGCGGAGGTAAGATAAATGCAGGGATGGAAAAACCTCTGCAGATCGCTTCCCACATGAGCAGGAAAAGCACCATCGAGGTCAGAAACCAGCGGCCCGAACCTGTCGATTTTTTCGGGGTCACACTTGACGCCCCCTTTCTCCAGCAGCACTCATCGCATCCGTGAGAATGTCCCAGATCTTCTCCCTGATCGCGAGAAACGCGGGTTCGTACCGTAGTCTGCCTTCACGAGGCCGGCCAAGCGTCACCGGTATTTCGATAGCATCGCGCAATGGAGCTTCCTTCAATACGAGAACACGATCTGCAAGCAGAATCGCTTCCTCGATGTCATGCGTGATCATTAAAACGGTGATGCCCAGCTGACGCCACAAAGACAGGAGCCATTCCTGCATCTCGATCTTGGTGATCCCATCCAATGCGCTTAAAGGCTCGTCTAACAACAATAGATCATTACCCGTCAAGGTTGCACGAAGCAAGGATACACGCTGGCGCATTCCTCCTGAAAGCTGATCGGGATACGCGTCCGCCCATGCTTCTAACCCGAATATCGGCAGTTGCTCCCTGACCTGCCGATAAGC
This sequence comes from Bathyarchaeia archaeon, assembly GCA_035644815.1. Classification (GTDB taxonomy): domain Bacteria; phylum Bacillota; class Bacilli; order Brevibacillales; family Brevibacillaceae; genus Brevibacillus_F. Next base: position 4,462 of record DASQNU010000050.1, read on the forward strand.
CGCTTCCTTTTTCATCCCTTTTATCTCCAAAGGTAATGCCGCATTTTCCAAAACAGTACGCCATGGCAGCAACAAGTCTTTTTGCGGCATGTACCCGACTTTCCCTAAAAGGCTCGAATCCTCATTGTCCCCCAACATGATTTGTCCTGTATCTGGCTGAAGCAAACCGTTGGCAAGATGAAACAAGGTGCTTTTGCCCACGCCACTCGGCCCAATTACGGTGACAAATTCTCCTTTATGGATGTGCAGAGAAAAATCTTTCATGATTGCACGCTGCTGATAGGCAAAACTCACTTGTGAAAACCGAAGCATGGAACTCACGGCCAGAGTTCCTTTCGATAAGCCATATGCCAAAACTGCAGCTCCATTTTGGAGGTAATCAGGAAGTGTTGCTCCATACGGGCGAGTTCCTTCTCATTTTTGCCTTCTGCCAGCTGATCCATCATCTCGATCAGCCATTGGGCCAATGCCCCGAATTCTGGGGAACTGTAGGTTTTCACCCATTCTCCGTATAATGGATGAGCAATTGCACCCTCCACTTTGGCCAGCCTTTTTCCAATTTCCCAATAGCTCCACATGCAAGGCAGCAGGGCACTTACCAATTCGGCTAGTGAGCCGGTATGAGCCACTTTTAAGGTATAGCTCGTATACGCCAGCATCGCAAAGGAAGGCTCAGTTGCCTCCAGCTCGGTTGCCGTGATGCCAAATTTTTCTGCATACTGCCGATGGAGCTCCATCTCATCATGCAGCGTAGCTTCCATCAATGCGGCAAATTTAGCACTTGTGGGCAGATCATACGCTTTGGTGCTGGCCACCGCGAATAATTTGGCGTAGTCGATCAAAAACAAGTAATCCTGTTTCATATAAAAAGCAAACGTATCCGGCGGCAACGTTCCATCGCCCAATCCTTGCACAAAAGGATGCCGGTAAAATTGTTCCCAAATGGGTGCTGCTTGCTCAAAGAGCCGATCGGTAAAAAGCCCCATTGCTGTTCATCCTTTCATGATTCCCTTTATTCAATCATGCCTTTAGTCGGACTGCTCGCCGACGCGTATCGTTTTTTCGGAATACGCCCAGCGAGATACCCCAACCGCCCCGCCATGACTCCCCATTTCATCGCTTCCGCCATTTTGACTGGGTCTTCAGCCAAGGCAACCGCTGTATTGAGCAGCACCCCATCTGCTCCAAGCTCCATGGCTCGAGCTGCATCCGCTGGAGAGCCAATGCCTGCGTCGATAATGACAGGCACTTTCGCATCTTCGATGATGAAGCGCAAATAATGCTCGTTGATGATGCCTTGTCCAGAGCCAATCGGGGATGCGCCTGGCATGACAGCATGAACACCAACTTCTTGCAATCGTTTTGCCAGAATCGGGTCGTCACTGGTATAGGCAAGTACAGTAAAACCTTCTTCCACCAGCTGCTTGGATGCTTCCAGCGTACCGATCGGATCTGGAAGCAATGTCTTCGGATCACCGATAACTTCTACCTTGATCATGTCACATAGACCAGAGGCACGGGCAAGACGAGCAATCCGCACCGCTTCTTCGGCGGTGTAAGCCCCTGCTGTATTCGGCAACAAGGTAAACCGTTTCAAGTCCAAGCGTTCCAGAAAGTTTTCCGCGTGCGGATTATCCAAGTCCAGTCGACGCACAGCGAAAGTCAAGATCTCTGTCCCTGACACTTCCACTGCACGGCTTTGCACATCCAGATCAGCAAACTTCCCTGTCCCCAAAAGCAAGCGCGAACCAAACTCAACATTTCCAATCTTCCAACGATCCTGCATCATTCTCATCCTCCCCCTACAAAATGAACGATTTCAATCCGATCACCGTCAGCCAATGGCGTCGATGCAAACAACGTCCGGTCAACAATGTCTCCATTTTTCTCGACCACGACGATTTTTTGCTGTAATTGATAATGGGCCAACAGCTCTTGGACGGTATGAATCTCATTTGTATGCAATTCCTTCCCATTCACACGCAGCAGCATGGGCCTCCTCCTTCCAGCGATCCTAATAACAAAAAAGCTTCTTTTCTTCCCCGGATATACTCCAGCAAAGAAAAGAAGCCGCATCCATCAGGCATGACGGGTTGGTTCCATAAAAAAACCACCCGCCATCGGATGGTTGTACGTTCGTCCAATCGTATGGAACACCTGATTCCCATAGGGAACCGGACATTCACGACTTTCCGATAATACCTCTTCCTCCGCTGGCATGACCCAGTTCAGGTTCTACGGTTAGTAACACATTCGTTACAATCTCAGCCGATTATGCTCGACTCCCGTTTGGTACTATGTATGAAACTTTACGCCTTTTACACTAACA
>DASQNU010000051.1:0-4916 GCA_035644815.1 Bathyarchaeia archaeon
GAAACGGCCTTAAAAATCGCTGTTCGTTCCGCGCAATTGGTCAACCCGTAGGAGGCATTCTCGACGTTGCACCCCAGAAAAACTTCCTGATTGGCGGTAAGTACAGCTGCCCCTACTTTGAAGTTGGAATAAGGAGTATACGCTCTTTTACGGGCTTCAATCGCTTGCGCTACCAATTTCTCAGTATTCATGGCTGATTCCCCAGTCTTCGCACGATTTTGTAAAGCGTTTGGAACGGGTTCCACCCACTATGGAGTGTGAACCCGATTCCTGCTAACAGCTTATTTCGATTAGTAAGAGGAGGAGGACGATTGCCCCTGCATGATGGCAACACCGGAGCTCGCACCGATGCGATTTGCCCCTGCTTCCACCATCGCCATCGCATCTTCCAGGCTGCGAACGCCGCCGGAAGCTTTCACTCCTACATTTGGTCCAACCGTTTTTCTCATCAACGCGATATCTTCCACCGTCGCACCGCCAGTCGAGAAGCCGGTAGATGTTTTCACAAAGTCTGCTCCAGCCTTCACCGACAGCTGGCATGCGATCTCGATTTCTTCCTTGGTCAAGAGTGCGGTTTCCAAGATCACCTTGGTGAGAGCTTTCCCTTTTGCAGCCGTTACCACTGCCTTAATATCTGCTTCTACCGCGTCGTATTGCTTATCTTTCAACGCACCGACATTGATCACCATATCAACCTCGGTAGCTCCGTTTTCAATCGCATTGGTTGTTTCAAACGCTTTGACTTCTTTTGTGGTTGCTCCCAATGGAAAGCCGATGACAGTGCAAACCTTCACATCTGGCGTATCCTTCAAGATTTCCGCAGCCTTTTTCACCCAGGTAGGATTCACGCAAACGGAGGCAAAACGATAGGTTTTCGCTTCTTCTGCCAATTTGACGATTTCCGCTTCCGTTGCATTTGCCTTGAGCAAGGTGTGGTCAATCATTTTTGCCAATTGGATAGTCATATTCATTACTCTCCCTTTCGTCGCATTCAGCGCTTAGTGAATTTCTTTATAGATGAGCGTAGGCGGCGTTACTTTTTCACTGACAATCTCATAAGCACCGTAGACCTTCTCCATGACTTCCGCGACTTGTTCATTGTTGCTGTGAATCGTGACGAGCGCTTCTCCTGCTTGGACAGAATCCCCTACTTTTTTATGTAGGACGATCCCTACAGCCAAATCAATCGGAGATTCTTTCGTGAGTCGACCAGCCCCAAGCATCATAGCGGCAACCCCGATTTCCTCTGCGGTAATCGCGGAGACATATCCACTCGCTTTTGCCGGCACTTCAATCAAATATTTCGCCGTTGGCAGCTTGGATGGGTCATCTACGACGGATGCATCTCCACCCTGTGAAGCCAGGAACGTTTTGAAGGCTTCCAGCGCTTTTCCGTTGCGCATCACTTCTTCCAGCATCGCACGCGCTTCCTCGATCGAAGCTGCTTTTCCGGCCAGTGTGACCATGTGGCTGCCCAGCACCAGGGAAAGTTCATGCAAGTCTTCTGGACCCTTTCCTTGCAAGGTATCGATCGCTTCTTTGACTTCGAGTGCGTTCCCGATCGCAAAGCCTAATGGCTGGCTCATATCGGAAATAATCGCTTTGGTATTGCGGCCTACGCCGTTGCCGATGTCTACCATGGCTTTTGCCAGCTCTTCGGCATCCTCGAGGCTCTTCATGAAAGCACCGCTGCCGGTCTTCACATCCAGCACGATGGCATCCGCACCTGCCGCAATTTTTTTGCTCATGATGGAGCTGGCGATCAGCGGAATGGAATCCACCGTTGCCGTCACATCACGCAAGGCATACAGCTTTTTATCTGCTGGGGTCAAGTTGGCGCTCTGCCCAATTACCGCGATTTTGTTGGTGTTGACCAACCGGAGGAATTCGTCATTGGTAATCTCCACATGGAAGCCTGGAACGGATTCCAGCTTATCGATCGTTCCGCCTGTATGACCCAGACCGCGTCCCGACATTTTGGCTACAGGCACACCCAGAGCCGCCACGAGTGGGGCAAGCACCAGCGTAGTTGTGTCACCTACGCCTCCCGTACTGTGCTTATCGACCTTGATTCCCTCGATAGCGGACAGATCGATCTGATCGCCGGATTTCACCATGGCTTCGGTCAGATAGACACGTTCATCCTTGGTCATACCTTGGAAAAACACCGCCATTGCAAAAGCTGACATCTGATAATCAGGAATCGATCCGTTGGTATAGCCCTCAATCAAAAAATCAATCTCGGCCTTGCTTAATTCCTGGCCGTTCCGTTTCTTTTCAATGACATCCACCATTCGCATAAGAGCGCCTCCCAGAAATATTGTTCAGTCGACGTTACCGCTTTCATTTTTCGTCCGTGTTCATGTACAAGCTAACTATAGCACACGATTTGAACAAATGTAAATTTAGCATTGAACATATGTAAAGATGTTTGACGGAAATGTGAAAAGAAAAACCTCTTCCATTTTAGGCAGAGGCATTATAGCTTATGCTTATTTCTCTTTATCTAACAAAAATTGTGCCGTATATTGATCCGTAATCAGCACATTGGCATATTCGCCTTTGAGTGCCCCGTAGATGCCTTCGATTTTTTCCGCACCGCCCGCCACCAAGATCGAATACTCTTTCTTTTTGAACTCTTCCAAATCGATACCCAGGGTTCGTTCATTCAGACTTTCGTTGCATATCTTTCCATCCTTGTCAAAAAAACGCGAGCAGATGTCGCCTACTGCTTTGGAGTAGATCATTTGCAAATCCTCGTCTGTGAAATATCCCAGCTGGAATAGCAAAGATTCTGACTTGATCGGACCGCACGTGAACATGGCGATATTCGCTTGCTTCCCCGTCTCAATGATCTTGCGGATATGACGGTCCGCCTCCATGGCCTGTTTGACGACCACATGATCAACGATGGCAGGCAGCGGCAGATGGAGCGGACTTGTGTTGAACGCTTTGCCAAAAAGGTACAAAATTTCCGAAGCATACGTATGCGTTTCGGAATGACTGACCCCGCCTTTTAGCTGCACGACTTTTACGTCCTTCACCATCGATTGCTTGAGATCAATCGCGACATGATATAAGGTCGTGCCCCAGGTGACCCCGATGATGTCTCCATCTTTTACGATCTCATGCAAATAAGTGGCTGCCTTTTCCCCAATATAGTTTTTGATGATGTGATTCTCATACTGGGGGACGGAGACGACAATCGCCTTCTTCAAGTTGAACCTTTGTTCAAGCTGGCTCGCAATCTTGTTGCTGTCTTCCACGGAATCGCGAATTTTAATCTCTACAATTCCTTCATTTTTCGCTATTTGCAGCAGGCGAGACACGGTAGGACGCGAGACGCCCAGCATCTTTGCGATATCGTTTTGATTATAGTCGAGCAGATAATAGAGCTTCGCTGCTTCAATGACTTTGTTCAATTTATCCGGCTCCATAGTGATCTCCTATGAAAAAAAGTAGTAAGTCACTTTATTTTATCAGAATTAAGAAACCGCATACATAAAATCTATGAAATTTTGTAAAGCCTACTTGGAAATTTTGTTTAAACCACAACGTTTTGCTTGTCATCTCCTCCGCATCAGGTTACTATGTTAGTGGTAACTTTTTTGATCGCTGATTCATATTGAAAAAGAAAGGAGGTCATCATCGTTGAACTTGCGAATTTATATATTGGCCATCGTTTCTTTTGTCGTGGGGATGGTGGAGCTGATCATTGGCGGTATTCTGGATCAGGTCGCGGGTGACCTACAGATCTCTATCAGCAAGGCCGGGGAGCTCATCAGTGTGTTTTCGCTGGTATTCGCTCTCGCTTCCCCGATTCTATTAACACTGACTGCAAAGACGGAACGGAAGAAACTCACCCTTTGGACGCTGCTCGTGTTTTTCATCGGCAATCTGGTCGCCTATGTAAGTCCCAGCTTTGAGCTGCTCATGGTCTCCCGGATCATTTCAGCGGCAAGTGGCTCCCTTTTGGTCATCCTCTGTGTGACCATGGCCTCCAGTATTGTGAAGGAGGAATATCGAGCGCGGGCGATTGGTATTATTTTCATGGGGATTAGCGCATCATTGGTATTAGGCATTCCGATCGGGCTGGTGATCGGCAACCACTTTGGCTGGCGGATGATTTTTTTGCTGATCTCCGTCCTCACGTTGCTGTCGATGCTCGGAGTCTTTGCCTTACTGCAAAAAACAGAACCCAAGCCTGTGATTCCGTTGCGGGAGCAGCTTCGTGCATTGAAAAGCCCGAAGATCCTGACGGCACAGCTGACTTCTTTCTTCTTTCTGACCGGACATTTGACGCTATACGCGTATTTGACGCCGTTTCTGCAAAGCACCCTGCATCTTGATGCAGCCTGGATCAGCATCTTTTACTTTCTGTTCGGGATCTCCGCTGTGTTAGGCGGCGGCATTGGCGGCTGGACGGCGGACAAATGGGGCTCGAAGCCGAGCATTCTTGCTATCGTGGCGCTTTTTACTGTCGTACTGTTTACCCTGCCGCAGGTGACGTTTTCCTTTACGCTCTTTATCGTGGTCATGATGATCTGGAGCGCGCTCAGCTGGGCGGTTACCCCTGCACAACAATCGTATTTGATTGAAACGGCACCAGAAACGTCTGACATCCAGCAGAGCCTGAACAACTCCGCGCTGCATCTAGGCATCGCCCTTGGCTCTTCCATCGGCGGCTTTGTCATCGACGAATATTCGGTGATGACAAATGCTTCTGTCGGGGGGATTTTCACGCTCTTGGCTTTCCTGTGTGCCTGGTATTCCATCACGCGCACTTCAGCGAAGAAACATGCAGTTGTATCCGAAACGCAAAATCAATTGAGGGAGGTGTAGTGGTTATAGGAAGAAGGTTTCCCCTCTTCGTATGACCATGCCATTATGAGTGTTCATATCAATGCAAACCAAGG
>DASQNU010000052.1:0-4423 GCA_035644815.1 Bathyarchaeia archaeon
CTTTGTTTACACCTGGCGGCAGGCTCGTTCCTATTATGAGGCTGCCACCCATGCCGATCTGTTGATTCGTCCGCTTCTTCTTTTCTATGGTTGCATGCAAATGATAAAAGGATGCATCCTGGCAATCGATCCCTTCTATCCGTCAAACAGCCGGATGCTGCAGCACGGTGTCACGACCCGGAAAATGAAAAAAAGCCCCTATCGCCTCCTGGATGACGAGGTGCGCCCGCAAAAGGAAGGGCTGTTCGCCCATGCTGCCCAATTGTTCAAGCTCTCCCCGCTGCGAGATCGTTATAAGATGGACCATCTCTTTGCGTCCCTAGCGGAGTTGATTCCTGCTTATGAGCGGATTGTCGGTGCGAGCTGCTGGGTTCCCATCATGCAAAAGGAAAATGGCTCCGTGCTCGTTTTTCCCGCCTCCACACAAAGCCCAGGCCCGCTCTCCTACTCTGCGGACACACTTTGCGGATACCTCAATCGCTTGGCTCCTGATCCCGTCTCATTCGACGTATATGATTCAGGGGCATCTGTAGGACAGTCCTGTCGGTTACGGGGTTCAATTGAGCAGCTAGAGAGACATTCCCTCTTCACATTAACCCAGCAGGGTGATCTCTACTTTTGGAATGGTTCCGAAGAAGATCTTCCCCTTCCCAAATGGGCCACCCATTACTTGCTGCTCTATCTGCTCGGCATCCTGTGCCGCTACGAAACGGAATGGTGGGGAGAGCTCGTCCTGTCCCACACACTATCGGAATTGATCTTGATCGAACGGTTTTTGCAGCTGCACACGGAACAATTTCCCGCACTCATCTGCACCTTGTTATCCGCAAACTGCCCACACAACCTTTCTTGATACGAAAAGCCGTGTGGGCTAATTTTACTTACGCCAAGCTCCTTCACTGTAGGTATTGCCGGCGTCCCAGATCAAATACTCTTCAACGCCCAGATCCCGTCCCGCCTTGATTTGCGCTTGTACCTCGCGTGGACCATAAGGGATATGACCCTTCACCCATCTAGCGGTAAAATCCTGATACCAAGGGCGAATGATCGCAGGGTGCAGTTGCTTGGCCATGAGGGTCTGATCTTTTTTCTGTGCATCCTGGAGCCCGTGGTAAATCGTTTCATACGGGCGCGCATCGGGAATCGCCAGACCATAAGTACCATTGGCGTAATGGGAGGGATACATCATCGGAGAAACATAGTCCACGTGAGGGCTGACCAGCTCCCATTTTTGCCCGATTCCCATATCGTCTGTAACGGACGTCACCAAGCCAAATATATCGGCAGAGATATACACGTTGTATGGCGCCAACTCTTTGCGCGCATACGCAAGAAAATCAGAAATCACCTGCTGCTTGGCACGTCCGCTTTGCTGATAAAAGGCGACCTCCTGATCCACCTTCTTCCCGTTATCCGGAAAACGTACGTAATCAAACTGGATTTCATTGAAGCCTTTCATGGCAGCCTCTTTGGCCAGCGCAATATTGTAGTCCCATACTTCCTTGCGATAAGGATCGATCCAGACAACCCCTTTTTTGTCGGACCAGACTCCGCCTGTTTTTCGCTTCATCGCCCAATCGAGTTTTTTTCCTGCCAAAAATGGATCTTTGAAACAGACGATTCTGGCGATTGTATAGACATGGTTTTCTTTCAAGGTTTGCATCATTTGGTCAATATCGTGGATAAAACGGGTGCCGTCGGATTTGACTTCCTTCACAAGAGGGATCCCCGACTGATAGGTCACTCTTCCTTCGTCTTCCTTCATGTCAATGACCATGGCGTTCAGCTCGGTCTCATTGACCAAATTCAGGAGTTTTTGAAAATTGCTGTTGCCTGCTGACCAGCCTGTCAAATAGATGCCTTTTGCTTTCACCGGAATTTTGGTGCGGTCCAATTCCTGAGGCGAGGAAAGGAGCAAGTCTTCTGCCCACTCCACAGCTCCGTCATTGCCCGCAGCGCTAGCAGTTTCTTGGGCAATCACCTGGGGGATTCTCAGATAACCAGCTGTCACGAACAAGGAAAGAAAAAAAACCAGTACGGTGATACCTGCACGTTTCATATGCGGCCTCCTTTTCCGGGCGAATCGTTACTCCTAGTATATCTTTAACCCTTCGATTCCTTGACCGAATTGTCGTTCCTCTTTTTGTCTTGGAAATGGGCAAAAAAAAAGGATGGTCGCTCCATCCTTATAGAACACGGACAATTGACAGCTGCCGCGCATCTTTTAAATTTATGATGCTTCCATTCGATTCAATCATTGGTCTCGTTGGGTGATTACGGTCATTAAAGATGATTTTGCCGATTGTGCCATTGCTTAGCTCAACAGCCATGCCCACTGAGAATTGGGTAATCCCGTTGACAAACGTATGGACGATCGTAGGGTCAAGCTTCCCAAAGCTGTCCTGTATCAACTGCTCCACGACCACATAAGGCGAAGCGGCTTTACGGTAAATCCTGTCGGAACACATCGCATGATACACATCTGCCACAGCAGTGATCTTGCTGTACAGGTGCAGCTTATTTCCGGGCAATCCGAGCGGGTAGCCGGAGCCATCCTCACGCTCATGATGCTGCAGGGCAGCCAAAGCGACACCTTCGCTGAGACCTGTGGAGGCTTTGATTACCTGATAGCCATACACCGTATGCTTTTTCATTTCTTCAAATTCCTGTTCCGTCAGTTTTCCCGGCTTTTGCAGGATTCTCGGATGCACTTTCGTCTTGCCGACATCAAGCAACGTTCCCGCCAGTGCGACCTGCATCCATTCTCTTTCCGGTATCTTCATCCATTTCGCAATCATATAGGATAAAAGCCCTACAACAATGGAATGCTCATAAGGGTAGGTGTCGACATTCGCTCCTTTCGGCAGGGCGAGCAAATAATTCGGCTGTTCCTGCATCCGCTTCAGGATTGGCGTAATGACTTCCCTTACTTCCATGACGGGAATATTTTGTCCGCCTTGGACGCGCTGAAGCAATCCTTTTAACGAAACGATGGACTTTTCAAACTGTTGCGGAAAACCATCAGGCTTGCTTCTAACTGCTGTGCTTTCCTTCTCCTTGACGGTCTCCTCTTTTTTATGTTCAACCTGTGCGGTGTCATTCTCCTCCACACTGACCTCATCCACCAAAAATGCCTCAAGGAACTCTTTTTCTCTTTCACTCACGGGAGTTCCTTTTGTAAAAAGCAGCCCACCTAGCGAAGTGTGAACATCTTCAGCCAGCTTCACTCCGTTCGTTAACTTCTTCACAGCAATAATGGGCATTATGTACCTCCCATGATAAAGATTTACCTAATTCCATCATACTTTCTTCCTATACAGGTGACAAGCTAAATAAAAAAAGAGCCAAACGCCCAAAATGGACAATTCGGCTCATTGTACCCTTTTATTCCTCAGAATCTCCCTCAGCCTCATTTTCGCTGATGGTTTCCTGATTTTCTGCTTCCACCTGATCGTCAGCCTGATCCTGACCCTCTAGTTGACCGTCAGCCTCATCCGCAACAGCTTCTTCTTTATCATGCGGAGCTTTCTCAACCGAGACAACCTCTTCATGATCGCCCACCCGGATGAGTTTTACCCCTTGCGTGTAACGTCCCATGACAGAGATTCCCTTGATCTCCAGTCGGATAATATTACCCGATGTGGTGATAATCATGAGGTCTTCCGTATCTTCGACTACTTTTAAGCCTACGACGCGGCCGCTGCGATCGGTCACGTTATGCGTTTTAATTCCTTTTCCGCCACGGGATTGAATCCGGTATTCATCGACCGGTGTACGTTTTCCGTAGCCTTTCGAGGTCACGATCAAGACATCTGCGCCCGGTTTGATGACGTCCATATCGATTACATCATCATCTTCCGTCAACGTAATTCCTCTTACACCGGTAGCATTACGCCCGATTGTACGCACGTCGCTTTCCGGGAAACGGACGGACATCCCGTTCTTCGTTCCCATAATGATCTCTTGTTCGCCATCAGTCAGTCGGACACCAATCAGCTCGTCATCTTCACGCAGATTGACCGCGATCAAGCCGCTCTTGCGAATATTCGCAAAGGAGGAGAGCTCCGTCTTTTTGACAACCCCTTTTTTGGTGGCAAAGAACAGGAAGCTGTCATCCTTGAAGTCCCGCACTGGAATCACCGCGTTGACCCGCTCCCCTTTTTCCACCTGAATCAGGTTGATGATCGGGGTGCCTTTGGCTGTACGGCTCAGATCCGGAATCTCATACGTCCGCAGCAGATAGGACTTCCCTTTATTCGTGAAGAACATGAGGGAATCATGCGAGCTGGTGATGTACAGATGCTCGACAAAATCATCGTCCTTCGTGCCGGCACCCATGACACCGCGGCCTCCCCGCTTCTGACTGCGGTAGGTGGAGACTGGCAGACGCTTGATATACCCGGAATGAGTAAGGGTAATCACC
>DASQNU010000053.1:0-12756 GCA_035644815.1 Bathyarchaeia archaeon
GGGAATCAAGATGGCAATCTTGGAAGCGAACGGCTTAACGAAGCGATTCGGTGGCTTGGTCGCCAATCAGGATGTGACAGTTAAAATTGAGAAAGGTACCATCACGGCAGTCATCGGCCCGAATGGTGCGGGAAAAACCACATTTTTTAACATGATCACGGGCTTCTATGTACCTGATGAAGGCGAAATTTTGCTGAACGGGAAAAGCATCAAAGGATTGCGTCCCGATCAGATTGCGGGTCGAGGCATCACCCGTACTTTTCAAAATATCCGGCTGTTCAAAGACATGACAGCGCTGGAAAACGTGATGGTAGGACTTCACAGTCGGTTAAAAGCCGGATTCATGGGGATCCTGTTCAACAGCAAGAAAGTGCGTCAAGAAGAAGAAAAAGCACGCGTGGAAGCATACAAATTGATGCAGTACGTAGGAATCGAGCACATTGCCAATGAAAAAGCAGGCAGCTTGCCCTATGGCTTGCAGCGTCAATTGGAGATTGCCCGGGCACTTGCCACCAATCCGGAAATCATTTTGCTGGATGAGCCTGCTGCCGGGATGAACCCGCGTGAAACGGTAGAAATGACAGACTTTATTCGCCGCTTGAAACGCGAGCTGGATTTGACCATTATCCTGATTGAGCATGATATGAAACTAGTCATGGGGCTCAGTGAATACATCCATGTACTCGATTACGGGCGCAAAATCGCAGAAGGTACACCGGATGAGATCCGCAACAATCCAGCGGTAATTGAGGCGTACCTTGGCAAAAGCGCGACGGAAGCGTCGTAAGAGGGGAGAGAGAACGATGGCGCTTTTAGAGCTGAAAAACATACACACGTACTATGGCGGGATTCACGCTTTGAAAGGATTGTCCATTGAGGTGGAGCAGGGTGAAGTCGTTACCTTGATCGGATCCAATGGTGCAGGAAAATCTACTACGCTGAAGACGATCTGCGGACAGACACGCGCACGTGAAGGAAGCGTGTACTTCAATAACCAGGACATTACATCGATGCGGACGCATGAAATCGCGATGCTGGGCATTGCTCACGTTCCGGAAGGACGCCGCATTTTCCCGAAGCTGACGGTCCGCGAAAATCTTGAAATGGGTGCCTTTTCAGTAACGGACAAACAAGCTATTGAAGAAGGCATCGAACGGGCATTCAAGTATTTCCCTCGCTTGAAGGAGCGGATCAACCAAAAAGGCGGCACCATGTCGGGGGGCGAGCAGCAGATGCTGGCGATCGCTCGCGGCCTGATGATGAAACCGAAAATTCTGATGCTGGATGAGCCATCGATGGGTCTTGCGCCTATCCTGGTTGAGCAGATTTTCGACATCGTAACGGAATTGAATCGGGAAGGCATGACTGTCCTCTTGGTTGAGCAGAACGCGAATCAGGCTTTATCGGTGGCCCATCGCGGTTATGTGATCCAAACAGGGGAGATTATCCTGAAAGATAATGCGGAAAGCTTGCTGGCCAATCCGCAAGTACGCGAAGCATATTTGGCTTAATTCATCTCATTTGCCGGTGGACAACTACGTCCATCGGTTTTTTTCTTTTACTTTGGCTGTTCTCAGTTCAGACGCAGGGAAGTGAAAGGATTCATATTCAAGTGAAATCAATCTATTGGTATAATATTCGGTAATTGTCGGTATCGGTTAGAGCAACAACTTGAAAGGACGAAAATATGTATGGCAATGGCAGAAATTTCAGACGGTCAGCCTTCTTTTATACTTTGGATCGCTCGCAATATGCTTCATTATTAAATCATCGTCATTTTGTTGTGCCTGGTAATCGCGATTTTCTTCTTCCAGAGCATACCCATTTACTATGATTCTTTCTTGCAGAACTGCATCATGACCGATAAAGGGTCTGGAATGCCTCCAGAATCCTTCTCTTCCAAAAAGAAAACCATCGGGTTGTATTCCATTCGCGAGAGGGCAGCGGAATTAGGAGGATATTGTACGATTGAGCATTTGTAGCGGTCAGGTACGCGGGTGACGGCGGAATTGCCGTTTTAACTTTCGTAGAGGACAAAGTTCTCTTCATAGGCTTGCTTTGCTAAGATAATGGAAGTGAGAGCGCGACCTTTTTCATCTAGGTCAACCAAAAAGAAGTGTATTCGGGTCAGGAGGACAAGGTGTTGGATATCACGCCGCGTATTCGAGAAGAAAGTGACATTCCGCTGTATCGACAGCTTTATCAATATTTTCGAGAAGAAATTCAAGCGGGCAGAATGCAATCGGGAACTCGGCTTCCTTCTGTTCGCGGGTTGGCTCAGCAGATCAATATTAGCAAGACCACCGTGGAGCTTGCGTACCACCAATTGCTTGCGGAAGGGTATATAGAAAGTCGGGAACGTAGCGGCTTTTACGTGGTCGAGGTCGATACGTTTCTGGAGGAAGACGAGACGCTGCAGCAGGCTCATGAGATGACGGAAGTGGCTGTAGACGAGCAGTCCTATCGCTATGATTTTCATATGGCTCGCATTGATTTGGATTATTTCCCGTTTGCGATCTGGCGGAAATTCTCCAATCAAGTGTTGCGTCCGGAATCCAAGGAGTTATTCCTTTATGGAGATCGTCAGGGCGAGCTAGGGCTTCGCATACAAATCGCCCGTTATTTGCATCAGGCGCGTGGCGTTGACTGCAAGCCGGAACAAATTGTGATCGCAGCCGGCACACAGCTGGCCATCCTGCTGATCTGTCAAATGATTGGCATGAACGGGCAGGCGGTGGCAATGGAGGAACCTGGATATCAAGATGTGCGCCAGACCTTTTTGCAGTTTGGTTTTCAGGTAAAGCCGATTTCCCTGGAAGAGGATGGACTGGATGTGGAAGAGCTGAAGGCGAGTGGGGCGCGTGTCGTCTATGTTACCCCTTCCCATCAGGAAACGCTCGGAATGGTGATGCCGTATGCGAAGCGGATGAAACTGCTGCAATGGGCGGAAGAGACCAACAGTCTGATCCTCGAGGACGACTATGACGGAGAATTTCGCTATCGCGGCAAACCGATTCCATCTCTGCAAAGTCTGGACAAGCGGGGCAATGTTATTTACATGGGGACCTTCTCCAAATCACTGCTGCCCGCCATCCGATTGAGCTATATGGTCCTGCCTCCCCAGCTGGCCGAAAAGTTTCGGGAGCAACATGTGTTATTCGATCAGACGGTATCACGGCTGCATCAAAAAACATTAGAACTGTTTATGGCCAGCGGAGAGTGGGAGCGGCATATCCGGAAAATGCGGGTGATCTACCAAAAAAAGCACGAAATCATGCTGCAGGCGATCAAGCAATCATTTGGCGAGCATGTCGCCGTGACGGGGCAAGGTGCGGGGCTTTCCATTACGCTGGAGGTCTATAGTCAAAAAAGCGCTGAAGAGCTGGTGGAGATTGCGCGAGAGGTAGGTATTCGGGTATTTAGCACCGATCGCAAATGGATGAATCCCCCTGCTGGCAGACCGCCGACCTTTCAATTGGGATTTGGCGGGCTTCCCATGGATGAGATTGAGCAATCTGTCCAGCAGCTTGCTCGCGTCTGGTCGCCTTACTTTATCCAACCATAAACGTTTGGCAGGAGCATCACGATGCAAAAAAGAGAGAGAACGGAAAGTGAGTGGAGGGAAGAGGAGTGGACTGGACGTTGTTTCGCCAGGGAATGAGGCAGATCGTTCCGGTGGCGGCTGCTGGGGTCGTGGATGGTTTGGTATTTGGCATTTTGGCCAGACAGGCTGGCTTGGGAGTCAGTGAGGCGATGCTTTTATCTCTAGTAGTCAATGCAGGATCATCGCAATTTGCCGCTGTCGGTTTTTTTGCTCAGGGAATAGTCGGTTGGCCGATTCTAGTCTCCACGGCGCTCTTGAATGCGAGACATCTCTTGTATGGGATGTCGCTTGGCCCGTCATTTCGCGACACGGCGCCTTGGAAACTGTCCCTGATGGCCGGGTTTCTCAATGATGAGACCTACGCATTAAAAGCAACCTATCTGGCGGAGGGCAAGCCGAAAAGTCTGCCGTACTTTTTTGGTGCCGGACTGGTTGATTACGGAATTTGGTGCGCGTGCACGCTCGGAGGAGCGATTTTCGGCGCTGTCATTTCCCACCCGGAGCAGTATGGCCTTGATTTCGCTTTTGTAGCCACGTTTCTCGGCTTTTTGGCGGTGAATCTGTTAACACGTTTTCATCTCTTGGTGGCCGCATGGGCAGGCGCGGCTGCTTGTCTTGGCTATTGGTGGCATGGCATGGCCACGGCGGTCATCGCAGGCACGCTGGTTGCAGTCATGATTGGAGTGGTGAAGCGTGAATGAACCGATAGTCATCACCATTTTCCTCATGGGGCTCATCACGTACTTGACACGCTTTCCGATGTTATTGATAAGCTCCAGGATGACGCTTCCCGCTTGGTTGAAAAGAGGCTTGATGATGGTTCCCATCGGTGTGTTTACATCGCTGACAGTACCTGCGCTTTTCTTTCATACACAGGATGGGAGATGGAGTGAGGAGTATCTGGTGGCGGGGATCGTTTCGTTGGCGGTCGGATTGTGGAAACGGCAGATTGTATATTCGCTGCTGGTGGGGATTTTATTTATCGTTCTCTACCGAAATCTGTTTTAGCTCCGCAATATGGAATGCTGGTGTTCAGTGAAAATAGAGTATTAGACCGGAACCCCTAATGGTAAAAGGAGTTCCGGTCTTCTATATAACTAGAAATTTGAAAATTAGTTTTAGACTCTACGTTAGAATGAAGCAATCCTTGGTTCTAAACTGAATACTACAGTATTAGACTGACTGATTTAACTATCGTACCTATTAGCTCAATCAAGCACAAAGAAATCATCTAAAGACTCTCCGCTTAAACGCATCCCACTCGTCGCTTAAACGCATCCCACTCGTCAATAAATAAGCTACATTTTTGAGTTGGATTTTTAATTGATTTTTATCAAAATCGTCCCCAAATACTGACGGGGGCGCGGCCGGTGACAGCGAAGTCGGGATGGTTGTCACCGAAGTTGGGAAGCACTGGCACAAGCGGCTCGCGGAGGCCGACGGCCGATCGATCGGTGGCCTCGGCGAGCCGTCGCGCTGTTGGGCATGTGCTCATTCGGACGGCGTGCCCGGGTACCATACGCCGAGCCACTGTTCGGCGCCGTAGTCCTCGAACCGCTCTACCTCGGTGAACCCCAGCTTCGCCGCGACGCGCATCGCGGCCTCGTTGGCGGTCTGGGTGGAGAGCACCACCGGCTCGCCGGGATGCGCGTCGGCGAACCAATCGAGCGCCGATGCGCACGCCTCGGTGGCGTACCCGCGTCCCCACGCCTGCGGAAGGAACATGTAGCCGAGCTCGGGCTCCCCGCCCTCTGGACGGATGTGACCCTTACGCTCCGGGGCGCGCCGATCGAGCGTGATCATGCCGATCGTTGTTCCGTTGAGCTCGACCACGATGAAGCCGAAGCGCTGCCCGGGCACCTCGGGCAGCGCGCGTTCGAGCTCGTCACGCGGTCGGGAGCCGCCGACGTAGGTGCCCACTTCTGGTGAGGCGAACAGGTCGATCAGCGCCGCACGGTCCCGAGCCTCGGACTGACGGAGCACGAGCCGCTCGGTCATGATCGGGGCAGGTGGCCAGGCGACGGGGTGCACTGTGATCTCATCCGACATGGTGTAATCTCCCTTCTCTATTTAATTCTGTTTGTCCATGTCTGACCACATATATCATTCATGTATCCCTCCTTGAGACCACCTAAGATAATTTCTTTAATATTGGGGTACCGCCGACAAAACGCGGAAAACCTACGCTAAGCAATTCGTTGCATAAAAAGCGAGCTCTCGCTTTCTCTACAAGGGGATCGCTTTTCGCAAATCGAAGCTGAGCAAAGTTCAACTAACGATCTCGTTAGTTCAATCTAGACTGATGTGAATTTTGTTCATTGCCAAGCCAATCAAAAGTTTAAAAGCGAGTATTTTCTTCAGAGTGGTTGTGTCTCACGTAGATCTCTCACGCCTTCTGAACAGAGGGCGAGTAAAATACGTCACTATGCATATGCTTGATTTTGTCCCAGTTGCCAGGATTGGTCGTGTCTAAAGAGCGGTGCTCCAGAATGGCCTGATATAGAGCGGTTTTTTGTTCCAAATGGGCAACGTGCTGTTTGGCTTCTTCGAGCTTAACGAGCGCGTCTTCTTTGTGCTCCATCATGAGTGCGTATCGTTGCGGAATGGTCGAATCTCCTTCGAGACAGAGATCTACGTACTTTTTGATAACTTCAATCGGCATCCCGGATTGCTTGAGGCATTTGATGCCATGCAACCAGTTGATCGATTCCTCGTCAAACATCCGAATATTGTTTTGATTACGCTGTACACTTGGCACCAGACCTTTATCCGTGTAAAAGCGTACTGCGTGCTCGGTGAGTCCCGTTATTTGGGCGGCTTCTTTGACCGTATGCATGTGAAATCCTCCTTGAAAAAAATTATAAGACCGCTTGCCTTCGTGTAACACGAAGGTAATAAGATTATTTTAATGCAAAACGGTCGTAAGCGGAATCACCCACTGCGGTGCCCGATTCCCGGGATTCGCGGCCGTTTGCCGTTTTACATTTGAACAATGGGAGGAATTACAATGCAAACTGTAACATTGAACAACGGTGTGAAAATGCCGATCATCGGCTTCGGTGTCTACCAAATTCCCGATGCGGATGAATGCGAGAACGCGGTATATGAAGCACTGATGGCCGGTTACCGCCTGATCGACACCGCCGCCGGTTATCTGAACGAGGAAGCGGTCGGACGCGCGATCAAGCGCAGCGGCGTACCGCGTGAGGAGCTGTTCATCACGACCAAGCTCTGGGTTCAGGATGCCGGCTACGAGAGTGCCAAGCTAGCGTTTGCCAAATCCCTGAAGAAGCTACAGCTCGACTATCTCGATCTATACCTTATTCACCAGCCGTTCGGCGATTACTACGGCGCTTGGCGTGCGATGGAAGACCTGTATCGCGAAGGCAAGATCAGGGCGATCGGTGTCAGCAACTTCCTGCCCGACCGATTGATGGACCTCATCGTGCATAACGAAATCGTGCCCGCCGTCAACCAGATCGAAACGCACCCGTTCTACCAGCAAATCGAGAGCGCTGCATTTATGAAAGAGCAGGGAGTGCAGCACCAGTCGTGGGCGCCGTTCGCTGAAGGACTCAACAACATGTTCGGCAACGAAGTACTGACCTCGATCGCGGAAAAACACAACAAGTCCGTCGCCCAAGTCGTACTTAGCTGGCTTGTTCAGCGTGGAGTCGTTGTAATTCCGAAGTCGGTGAAAAAAGAACGGATCGTCGAAAACTTCAACATTTTCGATTTTGAGTTGAGCGCGGACGACATTGAACAAATTTCCACTCTCGATACGCGGGAAAGTCTTTTCTTATCGTACCGCGATCCGGAAGTCGCCAAGATGATGGGCAACTGGAAAGTCGATCTATAAACCTTGATTAAACCGTAAACTCATCATGCGTTTATCCTCACCTATTAAGAAAGGACAGGGCGATCGCCCCTGTCCTTTCTTTACTTGAATTGTAAATTCTAAAAAAAGCAAACTGCTGCTATCGGTGGACCGAATCTATACTCCACCAATACAGGTAACACACAGAAACACCGAGACCTCCATAACAATCCTGCCCGTTTGCTTAACTCAGCTGCAAGTCTACAACTTTATTATTCAGTCTAATACTATATTATTTAGTCTAAAACTTTATTATCTCTGGACAGCTAGTAAACTCCTCGCCGCCAAGCTGGAAGTGTGGAAATATAGGAAGAAGCACCTATGCTTATACGCACAGGTGCTTCTTGTATATCTGGTTACATGTCTGCGGTGATTACTTGCTTGCTTCACCAACAAATTCAGCTTTTTCTTTGCCATAACGGTAAATGTATACTTGGGAGAATTTGTTGTCACCCTTTTCGTCAAAAGAAACCTTGGTGAACTGTCCGTTAAAATCGGTAGTGCCGCGAACCGCGTTCAAGACTTGCTCACGGGAAGGCTTTTTACCGCCGTTTTCCTTGATGGCTTTTTCGATACCATTCAGGGCAACCAGAGCAGCGTCATAAGCGAAAGCGGAGAAAGCACCTGGATCTTTGCCGAATGCAGCTTTATATTTTTCTACCCATTTCTTGCCTTCTTCTTGGGAACGAATGTCGCCTACAACGGTTGCGTAGATGATGCCTTCAGCCGCCGGGCCAGCAATTTTGTACATATCGTTGGACTCGAGACCCTCACCGCCCATGATGGAACCGGCGAACCCTTTTTCTTTTGCCTGCTTGGCAATAATGCCTGCTTCTGCGTACATACCCCCGAAGAAGACCAGGTCAGGTTTTTTCGCTACCAGCACGTTGATGACAGAGCTGTAATCTTTTTCGCCTGCGGTTACGCCTTCATAACCAAGCTCTTGGACACCCAAATCTTTAAAAGCTTTGCGGACTTCGTCAGCAAGACCTTGTCCGTAAGAGGTTTTGTCATGCAAGAAATAGACGGATTTGATGCCGAGCGTATCTTTGGCATACTTGGCTGCGGCTGGAGCAATCTGGTCATTGCGTGCTACCAGACGGTTCACCGATTTTTTTCCTTCTTCGGTCAATTGAACCCCTGTGTTTGCCGGGGAAACCATTGCCAGCTGTCCTTCTTCATACTTAACGGAGGCAGGAATCGCCACGCCTGTATTATAATGGCCGACAACTGCGAGTACATCATTGTCCGAGATCAGCATTTCCGCATTGGAGACGCCAATTTTCGGGTCAGCCTGATCATCTTGCGGGAACAGTTGCAAATCGATGCCGAGCTTTTTAAAATCTTCTGCACGATCTTTCACGGCAAGCTCTGCACCAAGCTTAATGCCCTCTCCTTCCAGCGATTGGGGGCCGGAAAGCGGGCTTTGAGTAGCGATTTTAATTACGCTCGTACCAGCTTGTCCACCGGTATTGTCGCCAGTTGCTCCGCCTGCGTTATTACCAGCGCCGCCGCCGGCACCACAAGCGGTGAGAAGAGCACCTGTTACGATGGCAGATAGGAAGAACGATATATTCTTTTTCTTCATGTTGTGACCCCCTATATATCTAGTAAAATGGCTGTTCTTAACATACCAATTGAAAACGTTTTCGTCAATAACATGCAAAAATTGACACCTCGCTTGTCGAGGTGTCTTTTTCGACAGGTGGGGTGTCAGTAGTCTGTTGGATGTGGTTGGGGCAGCGTAATGGTAAATGTCGGGCCATCCGGGAGATTCTCTACCTGAATCGTGCCTTTGTGAGCCTCCATGACAGCACGGGCAATCGCGAGACCTAAACCATGCTTCCCCGCTTTACCTTTGCGAAAGCGTTGAAACAGGGTGGGCAGCAGTGTTTCCTCGATGGGAGGACCGTCATTCGCCAGCGTAATGATGACCTCTGAGGAGACCTCTTGCGCCCGGATGATGAGCTTGCTTTTGGCATAGCGCAATTGATTTTCCAGAATATTCATGAAAGCAACGCTCAGCTGTTCGCCATCGGCAGTGATCGGTAAGGTAGGCGGCATCTGGACATCCCAAGCAATCTGCGGATTCAGGACAGAGAGTCGCTGCTCTATCAACTCAAACATTTCGCTCAAATCAACTCGGCTGGTTTGCAGCATTTGGGAAACCGACTCAACCTTTGTGATATACAAGAGCTGCTCGACGACTTTTTCCAGTCGCTTGCTTTCTTCCATGATGATGGCCAGTCCTTTTTCCGCTTGCGGCCCCTGAAAGACGCCATCCAGCAATCCTTGTGCATACCCCTGTATCGCCATGATCGGCGTTTTTAGCTCGTGGGAGATGTTTTGCACAAAGTGGCGCTGTGATTCATCGTACTCCTGCAGATGATTTTTCATCGCGTTAAAAGAACGAGACAGCTGCCCGATTTCATCCTCGCGGTCCACCATCAGCGTGATGTCGAATTGGCGTTTGGCTATCCGCTGGCAGGACTCCTCCAGTTTGCGCAGGGGGTTGCTTAAATAACGGCTGAACCAGACAGCAAGCAGCATGCTGACAGCCAAAATGATGACGAAGACCAGCAGAAACTGGCGAGTCAGCAGTGTATTGATCTGGTTGATCTCCCGTTCCTTGGAGAACAGGATCATATAGTACGAGAAACCGTGGTAGTCCATCTTTTTGCTGACAAACAAATAGCTTTCTTTGCCGATGTCAAGACTGCCATGCTGCGGCCGTTTCCCCTCATAGGAGGAACTGACTTTATAGAGGGCTTCATAGGCATCCACGGGGATCCGCTCGGTGATGCGTTCCCCCAGCTTTTGACCATCGCTCGAAAAGACAATGACATCAAAAGAGAATTCATAGCGAGACAGCAGCAGTTGTAAAAAATATGGCGCTGAAGCAGGGAAAGGCAATAGCTCGCGGTCTTCGCTGAAGGAAATGTGGCCGGAAAGCGCTTTGAGCTCTTCCTCCAGCAGGGCATACGTATTGTTAACCAGATATTGCTTGATGGTCAACGGATACAAAAAACCTACACTGCCGCCAAGCAGCAACGTCAGCAGCATGAACAAGATCAAGATTTGCCGGGAGAGCGGCAGATTCTTCAATTTCCAATTATTCATAGCGGTGTCATCCGATAGCCAAATCCGTAGACCGTCTCCAACGGAAACTTGGGCATTTTTTTGCGGATCCGCTTGACCAGATCATCGACCGCTCGATCAGAGCCGATGTAATCTTCCCCCCAGACGGCAACCAGAATATGCTCGCGGTGCAGCGCACGATTTTGATTGCGTAGGAAATAAAGGATCAAATCGAATTCCTTGGTGGTCAGCTCAATCAGCTTCTCTCCCTCTTTCACCAAGCGACCTGCTTCTGAAATCAAATATGGCCCCACTGTTACCCAGTCTTGGTATACGATCGGAGCAGCAGCAGGGGCAGTAGGCAAGGTGCTGCGTTCATAAGTGCGCTGCAGCAGCTTTTGTACGCGAATGACCAATTCGCGGGGGAGAAACGGCTTGGCGAGATAATCATCGCTGCCAAGCTCCAGTCCGATAATCTTGTCGATGTCCTGATCGCGTGCAGAGATAAAGATGATGGGTACATCCGATTTGCTGCGTATCAGGCGCAACAGTTCGTAGCCGTCGATGTCTGGCAGCATGATATCCAAAACCCACAAATGGGGCTGTTCTTCTTGTTCGAGTACGGGCAGTACTTCTGAGCCGCTCTGGAACGCTTTGACCTGATAGCCCGCATTTTGCAGATAAGATTGAAGCAGTTCCAAGAGATTGGTCTCATCATCTACCAAATAAATAACATATGGTCGATTCATGTAAATCTCCCTCACTTTTTTCATGGAAACGTGTCGTGCACGTAAAAACATTGTAGCATAGGGGAAGAATGGATGTGTGGCAGAGGCGTAGCAGGAATGTGGGAATCTTGTGGAAGCAGGATTCACCAGTCAATTGCCGAAAGTAAGAAAATAGAAAATGGATCCAGGAAAGGAGCATACTCGATGTTACCACGATGGAAACCGGCCCTTTGCATAATCGTTTTGACCACGTTGCTGGTGGCATGCAGCCAAGAGGTTGTGACGAACCAGCCGACACCGATCCAGCCCCAACCGGCCACTCCCCAAGGACCTGAACAACCGCCTGCTCCTACCTATGCCTATATCGCTCCTTTTACGGGAATGGGGACCAATGAAAAACTCGAGGGAAAAAGACCGGTCATGGTCATGGTCAACAATCATCCGTATGCGAGACCACAATCGGGCCTGGATAAGGCAGACATCGTGTATGAAGTGCTTGCAGAAGGAGAAGTTACACGCTTTCTTGCCATTTACCATAGCCAAAAACCGGAAGCTATCGGGCCCGTGCGCAGCATCCGCCCGTATTTTATCAAATTAGGGACAGGCTTTGATGCTTACCTGATTCACGCAGGAGGAAGCCCGGAGGCATTGGAGACACTGGCCCATGCCGATTACGGAAATATCAATGAAATCAGCAATGGGGCGTACTTCTGGCGGGCCAATTTCCGCAAGGCTCCCCATAATTTGTATACGGATCTGGACCGGATTGAAAAAGCCGTTGCGGATAAAGGTATGCGGACATCAACAGAGCTGCCTTCCTTTTCTTTTTTACCGGCAGATACGGAGATTACAGCGGGGCAGCCTGCCACCAAGATCGATGTCACTTACCATACATTGTATAAAGCAGGCTACGAATATGACGAGAGCAGTAAAAAGTATTTGCGTTTCACAGAAGGAAAGCCTCATCTGGATCTGACCACAAATCAACAGCTGTCGGTAACCAATCTGCTCGTGATCGCGACCAGACACCGTGTACTAGATAACGAAGGACGCCGTGATGTCGATGTCGTCGGACCAGGGGATGGATATTTGTTCCAGCAGGGGAAAGCAAAACAGGTAAAATGGGTACGGAAAAATGGGGTGATCCGCATGTATGAGGATGCAGCCCTGACCAAAGAATTGCCGCTCTTGCCCGGAAATACGTGGATCAACATCGTTCCCAACATGCCCGGTCTTTCAAGTGCAGTAAAATTCCAATAACCCCTTGTGGGAACGGCAACTTTC
This sequence comes from Bathyarchaeia archaeon, assembly GCA_035644815.1. Classification (GTDB taxonomy): domain Bacteria; phylum Bacillota; class Bacilli; order Brevibacillales; family Brevibacillaceae; genus Brevibacillus_F. The sequence continues at coordinate 12,572 of DASQNU010000053.1, forward strand.
CAATAAGATAATTGTGGAGCTTTAACGCGTAAAAATCGTAAAGAAAAAAGCTCATCATGCCACCGGGGTGATGTTATGCAGTTGGAGAAACTGAAGGGCAAGGGTATTGAGCAATTGTTCGAAGCGATCTTGTCGTTGGAAACGATGGAGGAGTGCTATCAATTTTTTGATGATCTCTGCACGAT
>DASQNU010000054.1:0-15792 GCA_035644815.1 Bathyarchaeia archaeon
CGTTCCAATATCCTGCAATTGCTTGTATCGATTGCAAAGGAAAAACATCTCGAGCTGGAAGCTCCATTCTGCCATGTTTTGATAAAAGTTGCTCAAGAACGGGTTCTCATACACAATCTCCTCCAACAGGGTAAATCCATATTCCCTGCTGATCGCTCGCGACAAGGAGGTTTTCCCGATCCCGATCGGTCCTTCCACAGTGATAAATAATGGCTTCATCTTGTTATGCGATCCTCCCCCAACTGATAGAGCGAATACTATTGTACCACGCTTGTCCCTGTTTGTCGAAATGATTCGAGCCTCTTCGACAAAAAGCTATTCGTATTCCAGTAAAACCGATATGATATAATGGATTATCACTGAACGCAGCGAAGGAGTGAGTATACATGCGTGTTGCAGCACATATGGGGGAACTCATCGGACAGACCCCGGTTGTACGCTTGCGTCGGTTAGTCGACCAGCAGATGGCAGAAGTGTACCTGAAATTGGAAAAATGGAATCCTAGCGGAAGCGTGAAAGATCGCGCTGCTTATCATATGATTGTCGACGCAGAAGAATCCGGTCGCCTTCAACCAGGTGCCACCATCATCGAGCCAACAAGCGGAAACACAGGAATTGGACTGGCGCTGGCTGCTGCCGTGAAAGGGTACCGGGCGATTCTGGTCATGCCGGATACGATGACCCGCGAGCGGATTGACCTGCTGAAAGCCTATGGCGCCGAGGTCGTCCTGACTCCTGGAGGGGAGCGTATGCCGGGGGCAATCCGCAAAGCGCAGGAACTGCTGGAACAAATGCCCGGCAGCTTCATGCCGATGCAATTTGAAAACAAGGCCAATCCGGAGATCCACCGCAGAACTACAGCCAGAGAAATTCTCAGCCAAATGGATGGAAATTTGGACGGCTTTGTGGCAACGGCGGGAACAGGCGGAACGATTACCGGCACCGGAAAGGTATTAAAGGAACAGCTTCCTCATTTACATATCGCAGTAGTCGAACCAGCTGGCTCACCCGTGCTCTCGGGCGGACAGCCCGGTCCGCATAAAGTAGTGGGGACAAGTCCTGGATTTATTCCCCCAGTTCTGAACCAGTCCATTTACGACGAGATCATCCAGATTACCGATGAGCAGGCTCTGGAAACCACACGAGCACTGGGCCGCATGGAAGGAATCCTTGTGGGACCTTCCTCCGGTGCGGCAGCCTACGCGGCTTTGCAGGTTGCCAAAAAGCTAGGTCCCAATAAAAAAGTGCTCGCCATCTGCGCTGACAGTGGCGAGCGGTATCTATCCATGCGGGAGCTGTTTGGCGGAGAATAAAGCAGACACCACATTGTCCTATCATTACACAGGACCGTGTGGTGTTATTTATTGAATCAGAAAGGGGAAACTCCGCGAGACTTTCCCCTGATTCGCTAAAAGAAGAACGGACTACAATGCGCCCAGTGTGTCTTCCCCCAAAATATGCTCGATATGATGTACATCGAACTCTAATGTCTGCAAATGCTTTTTCAACATGACCTCTGTCCCATAATCCCCTGCCTGCACGGCAATTCTGATCATATCGCGAAGGCGCATGATGATTTGCTGGTAAGCGCCCATATCGTTGGTAAGCATCGTACGCAAACCAAACACCCCTTCTTCCTCTGGCACAAAAAGACTCAGCTCCTGCTGCTTGCGTTGCGTTGAAATCGGATACGCTCCCAGAATGGTAACGCGCTCCGCCACTTCATCCGCTATCGATAAGAGTCGAGCTGCCATCTCGTCCAACAGCAGATGCAGATCACGGAAATTGGGGCCTTCCAATACCCAATGATGCTTTTTCAGCTGGTGGTACAGGGTGTACACACTTGCCAGGGTAACGTTAAGCACATCACTGATCTGCTTTGCCTGCATCCGGTCCAACCCGATCGGATTTTCTTTGACTTCCCCGAGTTTTTGCAAGATCGTCTTCTGCATTCCAAGCATGTGAGCTTCCCCCTCTAGTCAGTTTTCTTCCACCTTATTATGGACTCAGGTGAAATACTCAATGCGAGCCTGCGGGAAGTGTCGGTGGATTTCCCGCTCCAGATGGGCTTGCAATGCCTTTGCTTGGACATCATGGTAAACATACTTGCCTCGCCCGTATTTGCCCCACTTGTATTTCCGCTCCTCTTCGTTCATCTCCAGCTTCGTTTTCGGATAGCGCTTTAAGATTAAATTTTTGGCTACTTTGGTGAAGCGATGCTGGATCAGTTCAAAGGTGAGATCTTGCTTTGCTTCATCTGTCAGCTGTTCGCTTAACCGTTCAATGAGGTTGGAATAACCCTGTTCCCACCCTTCATGCCAATAAAGGGGGGCCAGAATAAAGCCAAGCGGGTAGCCGGCTCTGGCCACCTTTCCTGCCGCTTCAATTCTTTCCTGAAAGGAAGAAGTGCCCGGTTCAAAATTTTTGATCACATAGTCGGCATTCATGCTGAACCGAAACCGCGTATGCTTGTTATGCTTGGCATCGAGTAAGGAGTCCACATGATGGAACTTGGTGACAAAGCGAAGCCTTCCATGCGGTTGGCGCCCCATGAATTCGATGGCCCGCTTCAAATTCCCCGTAATATGCTCGATGCTGACGGGATCAGAGGTACAGGCTGCTTCAAAACGGGTAATCTCAGGCAACCGTTCCTGGATATACTTTTCCGTCTGTGCAAAAATGTCATCCGTATTGACGTACACACGCAAATAAGGCTTTGTGCCAATATTAGTGTTGAGATAACAATAGTGACAATGCGCTGCACAGCCTGTGGCCAGGGGAAGCGCATATTCCGCGGAAGGCTTGGAGGGCTCGAACTTTAGCGTCTTGCGGACTCCGACCACCAGTGTCCGTTTGGCATTCCGATACTGCTCCACTTCCGTATCTCCCGGAATGCCGCGCACCTGATTATGACTCGTAGTCATTTTTATGGGAATCTGCTCTTTCTCGTAGCGTGCATATAGCTCTTTTCCCAATGGGTATTCCAATGCTTGCGGTTCAAAAAAGACCATCTCGGGCACAAAGAGGGATGACTTTGTCTTTGGTTGCATACTTTCCTGTTCCTTTGGTTTCTCCAGCAAAGTGGTGACCATGATGAATCCCTCCTCATCGGGTAGTATCCCCGTACAAGATGAGCAGTAAGTAGGAGGATGGTGGGTTCATCAGCGATCGCGAAACTGCTGAAGAAGAAGCTCCGCCCGCTCTTTTTGCTCAGCAGCTACAAGCACCCGATACACATAGATCGATCGCCTTTCCTTGGTGGTGATCTTCACACGGATCCCCTGATTCTCCAAATACAGCCGCAATGTTTGTGCAGCTCGCGGCAGTCCATAGGATTCGTGTATGGCAACCCATTTGGTCAACATACCGTCTATTCCGCCCTTTCTTACACGTTCTTACCATAAAATAATCGTGATATGGGCGGAAGGTGCGAAAGACGTAACGTAACAGCTGCATGAAACGTCTTTTCAACGACAGATAGAAAAAGGCGGTGCCTGCAGTGAAAAGCAACTACACGAAGAATCGCTGGTATTTCCCTATTGTTGTCGGGTTGATTATCCTGACGCTGACCATTATCCGCTTCACTTCCACAGATGAGAACATTTTGACGGAAACATTGCCCGGACCAATTCCCATCGAGAAGCAACTCGGCCATGATCCGGGGCTTTTGAGCGCTTGGCAGCATCATTTCAGTCAAGACATCGATGCTGCCGACGAGCATGATGGCGTGCGCTTACATGTCCAGCAGATGATCGCCGATGAGCTGCGCATGGCCATTTTATATTCCATAAAAACTACGATAGAGGACCAGCAATTTGTCATCACCGATCTGAAAATAACCAATGAAAAAGGCGAAAGTCTGCAAGCTAGCTATACGTATGGAAATCCTGACAACATCACGGATGAACGCGTGGAAGACATGGTGGAAATCACCTTTGCGGAAGGGGCAGAGCTCCCGCGCTCATTGACGCTTACCTTTACTGCGATGATAAGCGGCACGACTGACCGTTCGCTTCCAAGCGTCGAAGCAACAAAGTCCTTTACTGTCACCTTCCCTGTCAATCATGAGCAATTCAAAGGAAAGAAACACGATTTTCCGATCAATCAGACCATTACAATGGCTGGGCAAGCGATCACTGTCCGAGGCGTGACCATGTATCCAACAAAAACGGCGGTTGAAATCATGTATGATCCGAAAAACACACATAAAATCTTCGGGATTGACAACCTGCGCCTTGTAAGCAAAGACGGAAAAGAGTGGAAAAGCACAGATGGAGTCACGATCTCACAATTGGAAGAAGACCATGTGATCTACTATTTGGACAGTGCCTATTTTTCCGCTTCCGAACAAATTCGCATAGTAGCAGACGGCATTCGAGCTATACCTAAGAATCAGCTTGACGTCTGGATTGATGTTCAAAGCAAGAAGCTGTTAAAAGCACCAGACGACTCCATTTCCTTAGAAGAGTTCGAACTTACCGACGACAGAGCAACCATCAAATTCGCAGTCAAGGAAGATGATCGGAATGCACCGGGAAACCCAACAGCCCATCTGTTCTTTTCTCGTTTCACCGATAATCTAGGGAAACATTTTCAAGCGACGGAACACATTTATCAAAGCAGGGACAACGATGCACTGATTGGGTTTACCTTGGAAGAATATACTTTCGATCCCAACCGTACGTTTTTGCTTCTGCGGCTGTCTGACTATCCTCAAAGGCTGCATGGAGATTTCTCAATTCCTTTGAGGTAAAATTTGCCCTAACAAAAAACCAGCCCATTCACTTTTGGTGAAAAAAGCTGGTTTTGTTCGTTTATCCACACAAATTTGGTTAGTCGATCGAGGCCCAATGGTTAGTCGGCCCGTGCCCACCGCCCAGCTGTGGTGCTGTGGAAATGGCCTGGATAATGAAGCGTTTGGCCTGCTCTACTGCGGTAATGATATCCGTACCCTTTGCTAATTGAGCAGTCAGTGCGGCAGAAAAAGTGCAGCCAGTCCCATGCGTATGTCTGGTATGTACACGCTGATGTCCGAACATGTGGAATTGTTCACCATCATACAGCAGATCGGTAATTTGATCGTCTTCCATATGCCCGCCTTTGACGATCACATATTTGGGACCCATCCGATGGATCAACACGGCAGCTTCCTTCATATCTGGCAGGTCCTTGATGGTCATCCCTGTCAGGCATTCGGCTTCCGGAAGATTGGGAGTGACGACCATGGCCAGTGGCAACAGCTGCGTTTTCAGCGCCTCGATGGCTTCGTCCTGCAGCAGTTTCGCTCCCCCTTTTGCCACCATGACCGGATCCACTACGACGCGCTTGACATCATGCTGCTTGATTTTTTCCGCTACCGTTGTAATGATCGGCGCGTCAAACAACATCCCAGTCTTCAACGCATCCGTGCCAATATCACGTAGAACCTCTTCGATCTGCTGAGCAACGGCTTCCACAGACAACGGATAGACGGCCGCTACTCCCAACGTGTTCTGCGCTGTAATGGCAGTCAAAGCACTCATACCATACACACCCAGTTGATGAAAGGTCTTGAGATCAGCCTGGATACCTGCTCCACCGCCGCTGTCCGATCCTGCTATTGTAAGCGCTCTGGCTAGTGTATTCATCGCTTTTTTCCCCTCTCCACCATAGGTTTTTCTCGTTCCAAGTATATCACCAGCTTGACCGGTTCGGTATACTAGTAGTGAAATGGCAGATAAAGGTTGGGACACACATGACATATCGCAAGCTCTATTTTTTAACGGTTTTCGTTCCCCCGCTCGTCATCGGCACTTTTGAATTTTTACGGCATGATTGGTTACTCGTCTATATTCCGATGGAAACAGGCAATCTGTTGATTACGATCATTTCCTTCATGATTTCCTTCTTATTTGCCTCCTGGGTGTTTCGGATGATCCGGCGGATGAATGATCGGCTCGTGGAGGAACAAGCCCGCCGCGCGGTATACGAGGAGCGGGAGCGATTGGCCAGGGAACTGCACGATGGCATCGCCCAGTCACTCTTTTTCTTGAATGTGAAGCTGCGGCAAGGACATGTAAGCGAGGCACGTGCCGCCGTGTCCGAAATTGACAAGCATGTAAGGCAAGCGATTTTCAATTTGCGTGCCTTGCCGGAAGAAGGCAGCTTTTCTCAACGCTTGGAAAAATGGCTCACCCAATGGAGCTCGCTGACCGGAGTTGACATTGACTGCGTGCTGGAGATTCCGGAGTCGCATTTTTCGCCTGCGGAAGAAGTGCAGCTGTTCGGCATTGTGCAGGAAGCTTTTGCCAATATACGAAAGCACGCTGCAGCCAGTCAAGCCTCCCTATCCTTGCAGGTCAAAGGAGAACAATGGAAACTGGTCATCACAGACAACGGCAGCGGCTTTGACCAAGACATCATATCGGCCGATCATTACGGGATCGTGATGATGCGGGAACGAGCAGAAAAGCTAGGTGCTGTATTTTCCTTATCTTCACAACAATCTGGCGGCACCATGCTGTCTTTGCAGTCCAAATAAGGAGGGGAAGAAATGTTGCAATACCGCGTACTGATCGCTGACGATCACCCCATGGCAAGAGCTGCCATTCGCAGCTTGCTGGAACAGGATTCATCGTTTGAACTGATCGGCGAAGCAGCCGATGGACAAGAAGCATTTCGTCTGTGCAGCGAGCTTTCCCCAGATCTGGTATTAATGGATATCAATATGCCCAAATGGGATGGCTTGAAAGCGACGAAAGAAGTGAAAAAAGCGTTCCCCCAAATAAAGGTCGTGATTTTAAGCGTCTCAGATGATGTCGGTGATCTGATTACGGCGATTCAATACGGAGCGCAAGGGTATTTGCTCAAAAATCTGGAGCCGGACGATTGGCTCAGCTACTTACATGCGTTGCTCGATGAAGATGCGGATATTCCACGCGACTTGGCAAGTCGATTGCTGCATCGCTTTCGCAAAGAGCAAGTGGAGAATGAGCCCGACCCCAGTGTGCTTACCCCGAGAGAAAAGGAAATCCTCATCTGCATCGCTGCCGGAAAAACCAATCGTGAAATCAGCGAGGGGCTATTCATTGCAGAAAATACTGTGAAAAATCATATCAAAAACATTCTGGAAAAACTGCATCTTTCGAACCGGGTTCAACTGGCCGCCTACGCTGTGCGTCATGGCATGAACAAGTAAACAATAGTCGAGTGACCATTTTGTGTTAGCCGCATATGCTATTCATCATCAACCGTTCAAAGCTGCCTGTAGGAACACTACTTTTGCACAAAGGAAACATTCTTTCGTGAGGAAAATAGTGTTGCCACAGGTCATTTTTTTGTGCTAAAGTTGCACTAAGGAAACTTTTATGTATAGAGAAAACAATATTGAGGAGGGACAAATATGTTTGAGAGAAGCAAGTATGCGCGTCGATTCTTAGTTTTCGGAATAGTATGGCTGCTCGCTATTTCCTTCGTCATTACGGGTTGCTCCCCTTCGGATCAAACCTCTGCACAGACGGATGGAAAATGGCGCATCACTACAACCACCGGAATGGTCGCAGATATTGTAGCCAATGTAGGCGGAGACAAGGTCAGTGTCACGCATTTGATGGGTCCTGGTGTCGATCCGCATTTATATAAAGCTTCACAGGGCGATATCAAACGGATTGAAGAGGCAGACCTCATTTTTTACTCAGGACTTCATCTCGAAGGAAAGATGGGCGAAATCCTGGAGAAAATCGGGAAGAAAAAACCAGTCAAAGCGGTGACCGCGGGCATCCCGGAAAATTTATTGCTTGCCGATCCGGCTGCCCCACAAGCCTTTGATCCGCATGTATGGTTTGATGTATCGCTGTGGATGAAGGCGGTTGAGCAGGTACGCGCCGACCTGATCGCTTTTGACCCCGCGAATCAAGCCGTTTATGAAGCAAACGCCAGCAAATACCTCGCAGAGCTGGAAGAGTTGCATCAGTACGCCACCACTCAGTTGGCCTCGATCCCGCAAGAACAGCGTGTTCTGGTGACAGCTCATGATGCCTTTGGTTATTTTGGGCGGGCATATGGTGTGGAGGTCATGGGCTTGCAGGGGATCAGCACAGCCTCCGAGTACGGTCTGAAAGACGTGCAGACCCTGGTAGACTCGCTCGTTTCCCGCAAGATCAAAGCCGTCTTTATCGAGTCTTCCGTCCCCAAGCAATCGATTGAAGCTGTCGTCCAGGGCTCGGCTGCCAAAAACCATACCGTCGTGATTGGTGGAGAATTGTTTTCCGATGCGATGGGTACACCTGGCACGCCGGAGGGCACCTACATCCGGATGGTCAAACATAACGTCGACACCATTGTGAAAGCGTTGAAATAAGTCGTTGCACAAGGAGGATCTACGATGAAAGGTATCTCAAATGCTGCTCCCCTCACCGTTCACGATTTGACCGTTGCCTACCAAAAGAAGCCCGTACTGCGCAATGTCTCCCTTACCATACCGGAGGGGAAATTGATTGGCATCATCGGGCCAAATGGAGCCGGCAAGTCGACGCTGATCAAAGCCATACAAGGGCTTGTCCCGGTTGCTTCCGGGCAGGCACAGATATACGGGAAACCTTACCAGCAGCAAAGAAAACTGGTTGGCTACGTTCCCCAGCGCGAAACCGTAGACTGGGACTTCCCTACCAATGCGCTTGATGTCGTCTTGATGGGTCGCTATGGCAAGCTGGGGTGGTTCCGCCGTCCCGGCAAACAGGATCATCAGCTGTCCCTGCAATGCTTGCAAAAGGTAGGGATGTCCGATTATGCGAACCGCCAGATCAGTCAACTCTCGGGCGGCCAGCAACAACGAGTGTTCTTGGCACGTGCGCTGGCCCAGGAAGCGCAGCTTTATTTCATGGATGAGCCGTTTGCGGGTGTCGATGCTGCAACTGAGAGAGCCATCATCCAACTGCTGACAGAGCTCAAGGAACAGCAAAAAACCGTGCTGGTCGTCCATCACGATCTCCAAACCGTCGAGGAGTATTTTGATTGGGTGATCATGTTGAATCGTCGCATCATTGCCGCTGGACCGACCCAGGAAGTGTTTACGGCAGAGAACTTGCAGAAAACCTATGGCGGACGATTGCAGCATCTCGGTGCTATGCTCCCCTCCTCCCCTGATGCCGTTCAGCTGGAGGAGGAACTGCCATGAATGTGTGGATGTCCTTGCAAGATCCCAATACGCAATGGGTACTGTTTGGATGCATGCTGCTGGGTCTTTCCGGAGGGGTTTTAGGAAGCTTTGCGTTTCTGCGCGGTCGTTCCTTGATGGGTGATGCACTTGCTCATGCGGCACTGCCTGGCGTATGTCTGATTTATTTGCTGACTGGCTCCAAATCGGTAGGGCTGTTTCTAATTGGGGCAGCAATCGCTGGACTCGTGGCGACCACCTGCATTACCGCCATTACCCGTCACACGCGCATCAAGGAAGACACGGCGCTTGCTATCATTTTGTCCGTCTTTTTTGGGATCGGCATCGTTCTGCTCACTTTCATTCAGCACAGCGCCTCCGGTAATCAGAGTGGGCTGGATAAATTCCTCTTTGGGCAGGCGGCTTCCCTCGTCTCCAGCGATGTGACCCAGATGATCGTCGTCTCCATCATTTTGCTGTCAATCACGACTTTGTTATTCAAAGAGTTTACGCTGCTCACCTTTGACCCCGGTTACGGACGGGGCTTGGGCATTCCTATGGGCGTGCTTGATGGATTACTCATGCTGATGCTGCTGACAACAGTCGTTATTGGTTTGCAAGCAGTGGGTGTCGTGCTGATGGCCGCCATGTTGATCGCTCCCGCAGTGACTGCCCGCTACTGGACCGACCGACTCTCCACGATGGTCATCTTGGCCGGAGTGTTTGGAGCCCTCAGCGGCATGCTCGGGACCTTGTTCAGCACCCAAGTGGAAAATCTCCCGACCGGCCCTATGATAGTCTTGGCAGCGTCCTGCTTCTTTCTCTTTTCGTTATTGTTCTCACCGCGGCGTGGACTTCTCTTCCGTCTACTGCGTTTTTTGCGCCTGCGGAAAACCATCTTGCAGGAAGATGTGCTATGTGCCTTATATGAACGCCTTGAGCTTGTTCCAGCCCAATTCTTGAAAGGATGCTCGCAGGAAAGCTTGATGGAAAAGAGCGGGAAGCCTCACCGTACGCTGCATCACGCTCTCCTGTCCTTGCAGCGCAAAGGGATGGTGGAGTATCGCAAAACCGTCGACGAACAGGGTGGGTGGACCTTTACCGCAACGGGTCTGCGATACGCTCACCAGCTCATCTTGAATCAGCGACTTTGGGATCTGTATTGGATGAATGAACAGCAATATCAATCCCTGCAACTAGATCCCAACAAAGGTGAATTTACAGTGCAGCTCGCGCCCGAGCAATTGACTTCTATTCTTGAAGACTTAGATGCTTATGGACTGACTCCAAAGCTATCTGCCATCCCCCATCCCCCCATTGCGAGGATCGATCAAAAACGGAAAGGAGTATCCGTATGAACACCCTGTGGATTATCCTGACTGGCTCACTGGTGGCTGCTTCTTGCGGCTTCCTTGGATGCTTTCTTATCCTGCGACGAATGGCGATGTTGGGGGATGCCATCAGCCATGCGGTGCTGCCAGGCATTGTGATTGCTTTTTTGATGAGCGGGAGCCGTGACCCGCTGCCAATGCTGATCGGAGCCATGGTTGCCGGGCTCTTGACGGTCTTTTTGATTCAAAGCCTTCACCAAAGCGGTGTAAAAACGGATGCCGCGATCGGTGTTACCTTTACCGCCCTCTTCTCCGTCGGTGTTGTGCTCGTGTCGTTATATACGCAGCAAGTCGATCTGGATCTCGATTGTGTCTTATATGGAGAGATTGCCTATGTGCCATGGGATACGTGGCAATGGGGAACCATGGACATGGGGCCACGGGCCGTTTGGCTGATTGGCGGAGTGTTTCTGCTTAGTCTCCTGATCGTTGGATTGTTCTATAAGGAAATCAAGCTCTGCAGCTTTGATCCGGCAATGGCCGCCGCAGTAGGCATTCCCGTCTTGTTCTTTCATTATTTACTGATGGGGCTAGTATCCTTGACGACAGTAGCTTCCTTTGAAAGCGTGGGGGCCATCCTTGTCGTAGCCATGCTGGTGGTACCCGCAGCGACAGCCTACTTGCTGACGGACCGATTACCAGTGATGCTTTTCCTCAGCATGGGAGTCGGTATCCTCAGTGCCTGCGGAGGGTATTTGTTAGCCACTTGGCTTGACAGCTCCATCGCAGGGGCCATGTCGGCAGTGGCCGGCCTTCTTTTCCTGCTCAGCTTTGTTTTTTCACCGCGCTATGGTATGGTTGCGAAGGCTGTGGCACGGCGCAAACTGCGGTTTGATTGATCGCAGGGAGGTCTGAAAATATTTTGCTATAAATGCTCGATAGCGGCGGTCTGTGACTTGTTGATTAAGTCCGAGACTGTCGCTTTTTTATTCATACGACCTTGCCCGCTACGCAGCAATAGAATGTTTCGACAAACAATATTCAAAATTTTACATTATTGATATATAATGAGTAACGCATTCCTCAAAGCAGCTAGAGAGGCGGTCTATCGTATGGCAAGTTCGGAACAAGGGCGTACTTCTTCCCTGTTCGCTTCATTCATTTATCGTAATCTTATCTTCATTCAAGGGGTTGTCATCCTGTTTTGCGTATTGACGGTGTTGATTCTCTTCGGTTGTATTCCATTGTATTTTCAAGCGATTTCGGAAAAATGCTTGACCGAGCCTTGTCTAATTGGACCATCTCCCCCTTTTTCACCTACCGAGCTGGCCTTATATCATCTCACTCCGCAGTCCTACGCAACGTTGTTTGTGATTATCGACTGCACGCTAATCTTTTCCTATTATGTTGCTGCATTCATTATTTTGGTCAAGTGCTTTCGGGAACCGTTGGGACTTTTGGCGGTGCTCATGCTCGTCTCATTCGGGACAAACTTCCCTACCCTCCCCATAGCCGGTTCTGAGGGGAATCATTTTTTGGAGGCGTGGCTGGAAATAGAGAACGCGGTTGGTTTGAGCACCTTTTTTCTGTTCTTCTTCATTTTCCCCAATGGTCGATTAATCCGACTAAAACCAGCCAAGCTTGTTTATCTGCTTTGCCTGCTTTATGTCGCTTTCCATGTCATTCCTACGGGCATTGATTACCATGATTGGCCGTTTTACCTGCAAATGCTTTTGCTCTTGATTCCGACCTCCCTTTTGATGATCATACAGATTTATCGCTATAAAAACGTTTCGACTCGGGAAGAAAAGCAGCAGACCAAATGGGTCGTCTATGGAATGACGATTGCCCTCGCAGGGTTAATCGGGATCAGTTCGATCTATAACCCTTCCTTCTCGCACGGTCCAATATGGTACATTGCGATTAATAGCATCTTGCATCTGTTTATGATCATGATCCCATTGACCTTGAGCATGGCCATCCTACGGCATCGTCTATGGGATATCGATCCGATCGTCAATCGTACGCTGGTCTATATTGCCCTTTCCGGTGCCGTTATCGCTGTTTATACATTGACCGTGCTATATCTTGGACGGCTGTTTCAGTCAGAAGACAACTTGATCATCTCGCTTGTGGCAACCGCCTTGGTGGCTGTCATGTTCTCCCCTTTAAAAGAATGGCTGCAGCGCCTAGTCAATCGAATGATGAAAGGAAGACACGACGACCCGTACGCAGTGCTTTCTGATTTGGGTAGCCAGCTGGTCAAACCAATCAAGCCCGACGCTATGCTGTACGTAGTTGTGCAAACGATTCGAGATGCTTTACGCCTGCCTTATGCCAGCATCTCCATTGATGTGAATGGCTATGACAAGCTGGCATCCTCTTCTGGAGAACAGCCCGATGAAACCCTTTCCTTTCCGATCATTCATCAAGGTGAAACACTTGGCACCCTGTTAGTCGGTCCTCGTTCTCCCGGAGAACCCTTTTCTGCGGAAGACGTGAAGCTCTTATCCATCCTCCTGCAGCAGGCAGGGCCCATTGTGCAAAATGTCCATATGACATTCGGGATGAGATTGCTTGCCGATGATCTTCAGGAATCACGAGAAAAAATGGTGCTAGCCCGTGAAGAAGAGCGGCGCCAAATACGCCACAATCTGCACGATGATCTCGCACCTCGCTTGGCCGCACTAGCACTCAACGCTGCGGCTGCAGAAAAATATGTTCGGCAGGATCCGGATCTTGCTATAGGGATACTCGCAGACTTTCGCAAGACGATCCGTTCGACCGTCAATGAAATCCGGACCCTCGTCCACGATTTGCGACCGCCTACATTGGATGAATTGGGGCTGGTAGGCGCAGTAAGAGAACGGATCAGCGAACTCACGAAAGCCGTCGCTGCTTCGGAGTCTGAGCCATTGCGCATAGAGCTCGTTGCCCCCAAACAATTGCCGGCGTTGCCTGCAGCGGTGGAAGTAGCTGCTTATCGAATCATAACGGAATCATTAGTCAATGTGGTCAGGCATGCTAATGCGACCTATTGTCTGGTCAATGTGGAATTGACCGCTTCCAAGCTGCTGTTAATTGCGGTAACCGACAACGGCAAAGGAATTTTATCGGTGCCAACTCCGTCTAAAAAAGGCGGGATTGGTCTGGTTTCCATACGAGAGCGGGCGGCTGAATTGGGCGGCCAATGCTCCATTGATCGGATGGATGTGTCAGGCACTCGGGTTACTGCCCTCCTCCCTATTACAACCTCACAAGAATCAACACCAAACTAAAAAACCCCCGTACAGGTACGCGATCAAGCGTAATGCTGTACGGGGGTTGAAATTTGAGGACCTTGTGATTCTCCTACTGCGGAGTATCGAAAGAGTAGTACACATATGGATCTTTCGGCGCTTTTATGGGTTTGATCTCCTCGGCCTTCAACACGAGGCTTTCATAGCCATCCGTGTTTCTGCTTTCCAACGTACCGGTCACCCGCACCCAGCTGTCTTTGGCAATCTTGCTTCCTTGATCACTTTCGATTAATAGTCCGTATACAGATGCGTCAGCCGTGCAGCAGGAGACAGAAAATCGTGCAGCGACAAACTGATTTTGTCTCATTCCCTGCTCCCGATAAACGAAGCCAAGGGTCGTCAGTTTTTTACCGGAAAATTGCTTCGGATAAAGCTCCAACGTCGTCAAGCCATCCAGAAAGACTTTGTCATTTAGATCAATCACCGGTTGCTTGTAAAAGTTGACTGCCAACGTGGTATAAAAGTCGCCAAACTGCTGGTCAGCAAACAGCTGCCGAATTTCTTCCTCGGTCTTTGGCATTTGCGAAGCTTGTTGCTTGGGAGCGTTGCTTTGTGGCGCCGTTTCGGTTGTTACAGGCAGTTTTTCCTCCGGCTGTTGCTGTATTGCGGAAGAACTGTTATTTTCGGCTTGCGCTTGCGTGAGCGCGATCTCTCTTTTCACCTCTCCGGCAGCCAGCGTCAGCCCTCGTTTTTCCGCTACAGCACTGCCAAGAATTTTGTCTGGCAGAAAAAAGCTCATAGCCAGCGGAAGCAGAAACAACGAATAGATGACCGCCGACTTCCAGAAACCTTTCGGCACTCCATGTGAATCGGCACATTCACAATCATATTGTGTCGGTCCCATGATCGCTTGGCGGAAGCTCGCCCCGGTCAACACAACCAAGATAGCCAACGTGACATAAGCCAAGGCATGCATGCGTGGCGCTAAATAGTATCCCAGCTTCCCCGTGGCGGTCAGGTCAGCCAAAAGAAAGCTGAAGCCCAGCAGCAAATAGCTTCGGATATAATAATGTCGTTTCAAGCTTACAGCATTCATCGTTCATCCTCCTTTTACAAGGGCAACAAAATCGTATAAATAAGCACCATAACTGTGACGAGTGCAATCAACCTGCACACAAATGCAAAGCGAAATGTGCTCATCAGCATCAAAGTGCTCTTCAGATCAACCATGGGCCCATACACTAGAAACGCAAGCAGGGAACTGGCGGTAAACGTGCCGGCAAACGAAGCGGCAATAAACGCATCTGCTTCCGAGCATAAGGAAAATACGTATGCCATGCCCATCATGACCAAATGGGACGAAATCGGAGTTTGTCCAATTTCGAGCAATGCATCACGGGCAACGAAAACTTGGATAAGCGAGCTGATGAACGCGCCAAACAGCAAATATTTGCCCATATCAAAAAATTCATCCACCGCATGTGCAAAGGTAGCTGATAATTTCCCGTGTGCTTGCTGTGCATGCTCCTCTTCATGGCGTAACTCTCGATCAACTCCATGCTTCAATGGAGGCTTGCGCATGGTCAGCCAAAGGATGATTCCTACTGTAACGGCGACCAAAAAGGCGAGCACCGCCCGATTCACCGCCATCTCTGGTATTCGCGGAAAAGCGACATACGTGGAAGCCAAGACGACCGGGTTCACGACTGGCCCCGCCAACAGGAATACAATCCCGACTGGTACCGGCATTCCTTTTTGAATCAGCCTGCGCACGACAGGGACAATCCCGCATTCACATACTGGAAAAAGAAATCCGAGAACGCCGGCAAACGGGATGGCGATCAGCGGAGATTTGGGAGTCCAGCGTTTGACTTGCTCGGGGGTGACGAAGGTTTGGAGCAGTGCGGAGAAAAATACGCCCATTAACACAAACGGAATAGCTTCCAGGAGTAAACTCAGGAAAAACGTTTTCACATCCAGCAAACGGTCAAGCATGGTATTCCTCTCCATTCTTTCTATAACGAGTTTCGCTCGTCCCCTTTATTATGTAAAAGCACAAAAAAAGTGGCAAGCCTTTTCCCTAAGGCTA
>DASQNU010000055.1:0-3263 GCA_035644815.1 Bathyarchaeia archaeon
TGAGGGTGTATCACCCGAGCTGGTCAGGGAAGAAGTAGCCAAGGGAAGAGCGATTATTCCGGCAAATATCAACCATCCGGAAAGCGAGCCAATGATTATCGGCAAGCAATTCCATGTGAAAATCAATGCGAATATCGGCAACTCGGCGGTGACCTCCTCCATCGAAGAGGAAGTGGAGAAGATGACCTGGGCAGTATCCTGGGGGGCGGACACCGTAATGGACCTTTCCACCGGCAGGAACATCCACACCACGCGCGAGTGGATTATCCGGAATGCTCCCGTTCCGATTGGGACCGTCCCCATCTACCAGGCGCTGGAAAAAGTAGCGGGGCGTGCTGAGGAGCTAAGCTGGGAGGTCTATCGCGATACGCTCATCGAACAGGCGGAGCAAGGGGTCGATTACTTTACCATCCATGCGGGTGTCTTGCTGCGTTATATCCCGCTGACAGCCAACAGAGTCACTGGCATTGTGTCGCGGGGCGGGTCCATTATGGCGGCATGGTGTCTCGCTCATCATCAGGAAAATTTTCTGTATACCCACTTTGAAGAAATTTGTGAAATCTGCAAAACGTACGATGTCTCGATCTCGTTAGGCGACGGCTTGCGGCCCGGCTCCATTGCAGATGCCAATGACGAAGCCCAATTTGCCGAATTGCAGACACTTGGAGAATTGACCAAGATCGCTTGGAAGCACGATGTCCAAGTGATGATCGAAGGTCCGGGGCATGTGCCGATGCATAAAATCAAGGAAAACGTGGACCTGCAGCAAGAGATTTGCCACGAAGCGCCGTTTTACACCCTTGGACCGTTAACGACCGATATTGCCCCGGGGTACGACCACATTACCTCGGCGATTGGCGCAGCCATGATCGGTTGGTTTGGCACGGCGATGCTTTGCTATGTCACTCCGAAAGAACATCTTGGTTTGCCTAATAAGGAGGATGTCCGGGAAGGTGTGATTGCCTACAAGATTGCCGCACATGCCGCAGATCTGGCGAAAGGACACCCGGGAGCGCAAAGACGAGACGATGCCCTCTCGAAAGCCCGCTTTGAGTTTCGCTGGAGGGATCAATTTCAGCTTTCGCTCGATCCAGAAAGAGCGATGGAGTACCATGATGAGACGCTGCCTGCGGAAGGTGCCAAGACGGCCCATTTCTGCTCCATGTGCGGTCCGAAATTTTGCAGCATGCGGATTACCCACGATATTCGCGAACGCGTGGAGCAATCAAAGCATGCGGATAGCCTAAAAGAAGTGGAGCAAGGTCTGGTAGAAAAGGCAGAGGAATTCCGGAAAAATGGAAATCAGCTGTACAGCTAAATCCGGCTAATAGCAAAAACTCCCCTGGATCCGTTCGATGTAGGACGGAGCAGGGGAGTTGCCGTTCGGATGAATCGATTAACGAATGGAAACCTTATAGGTTCTCAACCAAAAATCAATGGAAGCCAGGTATGCGAAAAGCTGAGGTGTACTCATCAGTTGGCCGAACCACGGGATACCTGAAGCCGCCGCATCCGATTTGGTAATGGCAAGGACGGTTTCCCGATCGATCAGTGGCAAGAGTGGAGAAGAATCGTCTGCCAACACCTCCAGCAGCCAAGTTCGAGTCGCATTCGCATATGCAGGATTATGAGTTTTCGGGTAAGGGCTTTTTTTGCGATACAGCACATCGTCTGGCAGCAAGCCTTCCATAGCTTTGCGCAGGATGCCTTTTTCCCTTCCTAAATAGGTTTTCATGAGCCATGGGATATTCCAGACGTATTCGACCAGCCGGTGATCGCAAAAGGGGACGCGCGCTTCCAGACTTGCGGCCATGCTCATCCGGTCTTTGCGATCCAACAGGGTATTCATGAACCAGGTGATGTTCAGGTAAAACATTTCTCTGCGGCGAGCTTCCTCGGGAGATTCTCCTTCCAGGCGGGGAACCTCTGCCAGTGTCTCCTCATAGCGCTGGGCTACATAGCTTTCTGGAGAAATCGCATCCCGCACTTCTGCCGAAAGCCAGCTTGCCCGTTGGTCGGTCATTCTGGCCCAGGGGAACGTCCCGGCATTCAACGCATCCTCCCGATAAAACCACGGATAGCCGCCGAATACTTCATCCGCACATTCCCCGGAAAGAACTACAGTATGTTCCTTCTTGATTTCTCGGCAAAATAAAAACAATGATGCGTCTACATCGGTCATACCAGGGAGATCGCGTGCCAATACAGCTGTGCGCAAAGCATCAACCAGCTCAGGTGTATCGAACTTATAAGTCACATGGTCTGTTCCCAAAAAGGAGGAGACCCGTTGAATCCAAGGCGCATCAGAATTGGGCTGAAAGTCACTGGCTTCGAAATAAAGATCGTTGTCCTTATAGTCGATTGAATAGGTGCGCACCGGACCGCGTCCTTCCTTGGCAAACGCTCGTGCGGCAACCGTTGTAATGATGCTGGAATCCAGCCCGCCAGACAAGAGGGTGGCAATCGGCACATCGGAGACCAGCTGACGTTCGATCGAATCCAATAGTAGGGCGCGTACGGTAGCTGCTGTCGTTTCCAGATCATCGGTATGCGGCTTGCTTTGCAGCTTCCAGTATGGCTTTGTACGCACACCATCCTTGGTTACGATGGCATAATAGCCGGGACGCAGCTCATGAATGCCGACAAATACGCCATGACCAGGCGTGCGGGCAGGACCGATGGCAAATACCTCGGCTAGCCCCTCGCGATCGAGAACAGGTTCAATTTCAGGGTGAGCAAGCAGGGCCTTCAGCTCCGAGCCAAAATAGAACCGGTTGTCTTTTTGTGAATAAAATAGCGGCTTAACCCCCATGCGGTCGCGGGCGAGAAAAAGTGTCTCTCTGCGGTCGTCCCAGATCGCAAAAGCAAAAATCCCATTCAATCGTTCCAGGCAATCGCTGCCCCATTCCATATATGCAGTAAGCAGGACCTCAGTGTCCGAATGAGACCGAAACTGATGGCCGCGCGCCAGCAAGTCTCGCCGAATATCCTCGGTGTTGTATAGCTCACCGTTGTATACGAGTGTGTAAGTGACGTCGCCCAACCGCTTTTGCATCGGTTGCTGGCCGCCTGCCGGATCGACCACGCAGAGACGACGGTGTCCCAGCGCGATATGCTGATCGAGCCAATACCCTTCCGCATCCGGTCCGCGGTAGGTTAAAGATTTTGTCATGCTTTCAATGATATTGCGTTCGGAAGAGAGATCTTTTCCCCACTCGAACCAACCAGTAATTCCGCACATAGAAGATCATTCCTTCCTTCAA
>DASQNU010000056.1:0-8763 GCA_035644815.1 Bathyarchaeia archaeon
CGTGCAGGGAAGGTACCGTTTGTTATTTCCTGCCAAGGTCAAGAGGCGGCGCAAATCGGAGCTGCTTTTGCCATGAAAAAGGATACCGATTATCTCTGCCCTTACTACCGGGATCTGGGGGTAGTGCTCGTCTTTGGTCAAACGGCAAAAGATGCGATGCTGTCCGCTTTTGCGAAAAAAGAGGACCCGAACAGTGGCGGCAGACAAATGCCAGGTCACTTCGGCGGTAAAAAATGGAACATCCTGACAGGCTCCAGTCCGGTAACCACGCAAGTGCCGCACGCTGTCGGAATCGCATTGGCGGCAAAAATGCAGAAAAAAGAATTGGCTGTATACACTTCGTTTGGCGAAGGTTCAAGCAACCAAGGGGACTTCCATGAGGGAGCCAACTTTGCGGGTGTGCATAAGCTCCCGGTCATCTTCTTCTGTGAAAACAATAAATATGCCATCTCTGTGCCGTTGAAAAAGCAATTGGCTTGCGAAAGCGTTGCAGATCGTGCGATTGGTTACGGTTTTAAAGGTGTCAGCATTGACGGAAATGATCCGATCGAGACGTATCTCGCGGTGAAGGAAGCGCGCGAACGCGGTCTGCGCGGAGAAGGACCGACACTGATTGAAGCGGTGATGTATCGACTTGTGCCGCATTCCAGTGACGATGATGACCGCGTATACCGTTCGCGTGAAGAAGTGGAAGAAGCGAAGAAGAAAGATCCGATTCTCACGTTTGCTGCCTACTTGCGAGAGGCAGGCGTGATGGACGAAGCAAAAGAACAAGAGATTGTACAACGTGTCAGCAAAGAAGTGGATGAAGCGACGGAATATGCAGAAAATGCACCATATCCAGATGCTGATTCTTACATGCTGCATGTTTACGGCGAATAAGGGGGAACACGAGCATGGCAGTCATTTCCTTCATCGATGCAGTAACCATGGCGATGCGAGAAGAAATGCGTCGCGATCCCAATGTGTTTGTACTGGGAGAGGATGTTGGGGTGCGCGGAGGCGTGTTCCGGGCAACAGCAGGCTTGATCGAAGAATTCGGAGAAGAACGTGTAATCGATGCACCGCTTGCAGAATCCGCGATCGCGGGCGTGGCGATTGGTGCTGCTGCTTATGGCATGCGTCCGATTGCAGAGATGCAATTTGCTGACTTTATCATGCCGGCAGTCAACCAGATCGTGAGCGAGGCGGCGAAAATGCGTTACCGCTCCAACAACGACTGGAACTGCCCGATTACCATTCGCGCACCATTTGGCGGAGGGGTTCATGGAGCGCTGTATCATTCCCAATCCGTAGAGGCGATGTTTAACAGCACACCAGGGCTGAAAATCGTAGCTCCTTCGACTCCTTATGATGCAAAAGGCTTGCTGAAGGCAGCCATTCGCGATAATGATCCCGTGCTTTTCTTTGAACATAAGCGCTGCTATCGTCTGATCAAGGGCGAGGTACCAGATACAGACTATGTATTGCCAATCGGCAAAGCGGATGTGAAGCGTGAAGGCACTGACATTACGGTGATTTCATACGGACTCACACTGCATTTTGCGCTGCAGGCAGCGGAGAAACTTGCACAAGAAGGCATTAGCGCACACATTCTTGATCTGCGCACACTCTATCCGTTAGATAAGGAAGCGATTATCGAAGCAGCCTCCAAGACGGGCAAAGTGCTGATTGTTCATGAGGATAACAAGGAAGGCGGCATTGGCGGTGAGGTAGCTGCGATTATTGCCGAACACTGCTTGTTTGAACTGGATGCGCCGATCAAAAGGCTTTGCGGACCGGACGTACCGGCGATGCCATACAGCCCGCCGCTTGAAAAAGCGTTTATGCTCAATCCCGACAAAGTCTATGAAGCGATGCGAGAGCTGGCATACTTCTAACGTTTTCGTAAAACTTGGCTGCGCCATGTATTTGGCAAAGCCAAAGTTGCAATGATGTAAATCGGAAATGAAATCTTTCAGATTTACCAAGGAGGAGACCCATGGCAACCAAAGTACTAATGCCGCAGCTGGGGGAAAGTGTTACCGAAGGAACGATCACCAGATGGCTGGTTAAACCAGGCGATGTGGTCAATAAATATGATCCGTTGGCCGAAGTGTCAACGGATAAGGTGAATGCAGAGGTCCCTTCCACTGTTTCCGGACGGATTGCGGAAATCGTGATAGCGGAGGGGGATACGGTTTCTGTAGGTACGCACATCCTCTCGATTGAAGAAAGTGGAGAAGCGGGTGCGGCACCGGAAGCTGCAGCCGCTCCTAATCAGCCTGCCGCAGCAGCGGTAACCCCACAACCGACAGCAGCAGCTCCTGCCGCCTCTACTCCCCAAACGGTGGGTGCGGCCGCAGGGAATGCGGGACAAAAGCAGCGTTACTCACCAGCAGTTATGCGTCTGGCTCAAGAGAATGGCATTGATCTGGCACTCGTAAAAGGCACCGGAGCGGAAGGGCGCATTACCCGCAAAGACGTACAGCTTTTCATTGAGCAGGGTGGCATGGAGACAGTCACTGCACCGTCAGTACAAACAGTAGCGGCGGCAACACCTGCTCCAGAAGCAGCGCCAGCTGTCAGCGCGCCAGCAAAAGAAACTCCTGTGACTTATGATATTCCAGTCGCAACTGGGGATCAGATCATTCCGCTGACACCGGTGCGCAAAACGATTGCCAGCCGGATGGTGCAGAGCAAGCATGAAGCGCCACATGCCTGGACCATGGTGGAAGTCGATGTGACCAATCTCGTCAACTTCCGCAATCAGGTGAAGGATGAATTCAAACGAAAAGAAGGCGTAAATTTGACCTTCCTACCGTTTTTCATCAAGGCCGTAGTGGAAGCGCTGAAGGAGTATCCGATCCTGAATTCGACTTGGGGCGGAGACAAGATCATCGTTAAGAAGGACATCAATATTTCTATCGCAGTCGCGACAGAGGATGCGCTCTATGTACCGGTGATCAAAGCGGCCGATCAGAAATCGGTCTACGGTATTGCGAAATCCATCGAGGATCTGGCACACCGCACCCGTACTGGCAAATTGACGATGGACGATATGAGTGGAGGCACGTTCACGGTGAACAACACCGGTTCCTTTGGCTCGGTACTGTCGACGCCGATCATCAACGCGCCGCAAGCAGCTATTCTCAGCGTAGAGTCGATCGTAAAACGTCCTGTGGTGGTCAATGACATGATTGCGATTCGCTCCATGGTGAATCTGTGCTTGTCGCTGGATCACCGTGTCTTGGACGGATTGGTCTGCGGACGTTTCCTGCAAAGCGTGAAGCAAAAGCTGGAAGCGATTGGACCGGAGACAAAGATCTATTAATTAAGAACAGACCCGGGAAAACGACAAATTTCCTGGGTCTTTTACGTTATCTTGCTAAAAAGTTTGTTAAATTGTGTAACGCTTTTGCTTTTCATCCGTTAAAGAATATGTAGGGCTTTCGGTCTATCATTTTGGGGGAATTTCTATTTACGTATCTTGATAAAATCTTGTGAAAAGATTCCCTAGTATATCTATTTTATGGTAAACTGTGAGCGTTGATTCAGTTGAATACGGGTCAAAAAGATAGTAATGGGAGGTTCATATGGAGAAGAGCAAAAAATTACTTCCAGTGGTATTGGCAGTGACTGCCCTGGCGGCAACGCCGTTTGCAAATGCGCCAAAGGCGTATGCGATTGATGATTTGGAAATTGAGGCAGACGACTACGATACTGATGTGGACACAAAGTACACGGTTAGCTTCACTCTCGAAGAAGATCTGGATGAAGATGACGAGATTACCATCGAATTCGACAGTGAATTTGATCTGAGCGATATTGATCAAGATAACGATGTCAGTGTAGAGATAGACGGTAATGATGAAACAGATATCGATGTTGGTGACGATACGATTACCATTACTGTATCTGACGATTATTCCGACGGTGATGAAGTGGAAATCATCATTGACAATGTACGGAATCCGGAAGAAGATGATGAATACGACATTTCTGTAGAAACTGACAACGAAAGCTCTAAGACCGAAACTATTGAAATCGGCGATGGTGCGGATAATGATAACGACGACGATGATGATGACGGCGACTTCGAAGTGGATCTGACCGATGATGAAGAAGATAAAAAATCCGGCTACGATTTAGGCTCCATTGACATCGGTGATGATGATCTAGCACTCGAAGAAGGAGACGAAGTTATTGTCACTTTCCCGGATGAAGACATGCTGCCTGATGAAGATGACTATGAAGAAGGCGATATCACCATTAACGGGGAAGACGTGGAAGAAGACGGTATCGAAATCGATGGAAACGAAATCACCCTGACCATACCAGATGGCCTGGATGACGAGGAAGAGCTCGAGATCGAATTCGACGAAGACTTCGGCATTCGTAATCCAATGGCAGCAGATGATTATACCATAACAGTTGAGTATGATGACGAAGAGTATGAATCCGAAGAATTTGAAATCGTAGATGAAGACGGAAACAGCACATCTAATTCCGGATCTGACTCTGATTTCGCTGTTACCCTGTCTGATGCCAACGCGGGTTCCCGCAGCAGCTATACCTTCGAAGCCGACTTTGGCAGCAAATACAAGCTCGAACCAGGTAAGGATGTTATCGTAACATTCCCAACTTCCGAAATGCTTCCTCCAAGCATTGACAAGGGCAGCGTATTTGTAAATGGCAAAGAATCGAAATCCGTTTACATTAGCGGCAACAAAGTATACGTAACAGCTCCAGACAGCGTGTCCAAATCAGGAAAAGTAAAAGTATCCTTTGGCTACTATTCCTGGATCACCAACCCGAAAACAGCGGGCAGCTATGATATTTCGATGAGCGTGAGCGGAAAAACCATCACGTCCAAGAAATTCTCGATTACCGGTACGCCAATCGTGACACAACCACCAGTGGTGACGCCTCCGATCGTACCAGTAACACCTGCAGTAACCGCAAATAACAGTCTGGCTGTTGTAACTAAGACAAAAGCCGGGCTCAACCAAGTGACTGGCTTCAATATCCAGGTAAAACAAGTCGGCGAGCAATTGGTTGCAGGCAAAGATTATCTGCAAGTAACCTTGCCAGTTGGCTTTAAGGTACCTACCGCGATTCCAATCACCAATGCATCTGTAAATGGTGTATACCCAAGTAAAGTGGTAGTAAGCGGTCAAAACATCTTGATCTATCCAAAACAAAACATCGCGCAAAACGCGCCAGCGACCATCATTATTACGGAAGCGGCGAAGATCACAAACCCAGCGGTGAAAAACGTGTACTCGGTAAGCGTGGCGACATCTGCGCACAAAGGTCCATTGTTCTCCCGTTTGGTAGGCATTGGCGGTGCGGTGGTGCCAGCAGTGACACCAGCCCCAACCCCAACCGTGACATTCCCAGTCAACGCAGCTCGCATCAAAGTAGGTGTTGCGAACTTTACGCTTCGTGGCAATACCTATCCGTTGAAAGCTGCTCCATTCCTGGCGAATGGCACGACAACGGCTGTGCCAGCACAGTTCTTCAAAGAAGCGCTGGCAATGAGCACGATCTGGAACAACAACACCGTGTCTATCGTGAGTGGAACGACAGCAATGCGCTTCACAGTGGGTTCCAACATTGCCCGCGTTGGTACGCAAAGTGTGGTTATGCCAGCAGCAGTTACCTTGCAAAACGGCATGCCAATGATTCCGCTGAAATTTGTTGCCGATCAACTCGGTTACAAAGTCCTGTGGGATGCAAAAACCTCAAGTGTTGGCGTATTCAAATAAAAAGAAAGTCGAAAGCCCCTTGCAGTTGCGAGGGGCTTTCCTTTTTGCATGGAAGAACTTATGGTTGGAAATAAGTGATCGTCGGGATGATCAACGAGAGGACAAGCAGTCCAATCAAGACTTTCGCAACAACAGATTGCATTTTCATGTAAGTACCTCCTTGTACAATCGAGCTTCAACTGGAGCGAATAATGCGTGGAAAAGTTGAGTGGCTGTGCTAATATGAAAAGAGGGATCTTTTACAACCCACGTGTATGGAGAAGGAGCGTGTCACCCTTGTCTACTCAAAATTTTACCGAACACTATCAGAAGTGGCAACAACAGTTGAAGGATAGATTGGAAAAATCTCCGGAACGAAAAAGTCAGTTTGCCACTTCTTCTGAAATCGAAGTGGAAACGGTCTATGTTCCCGAACAAATTGATGGCGCTTACATGGAAAAGGTTGGATTGCCGGGTGAATACCCCTATACCCGCGGAGTGCAGCCCAACATGTACCGTGGGCGTTTATGGACGATGAGACAGTATGCGGGTTTTGGTTCGGCAGAGGAGACCAATCAACGTTTTCGTTACCTCTTGGACCAAGGGCAAACAGGGCTTAGTGTGGCTTTTGACCTGCCTACACAGATTGGCTATGACTCCGATGACCCGATGGCAACAGGTGAAGTAGGCAAAGTGGGAGTCGCAATTGATTCTCTGGAAGATATGGAGACACTGCTAGCCGGCATTCCGCTGGATAAAGTCAGTACATCGATGACGATCAATGCACCTGCCTCAGTTTTGCTTGCGATGTACATCGCGGTGGGGGAGAAGCAAGGGGTGCCTTCGGACAAATTATCGGGAACGGTACAAAACGACATTTTAAAGGAATATATTGCAAGAGGTACTTATATTTATCCACCAAAGCCCTCGATGCGGCTCATTACGGATATTTTCGCCTATTGTGCAGAGCATGTTCCGAAATGGAATACGATCAGTATCAGCGGCTATCATATCCGGGAAGCGGGCTCAACGGCTGTGCAAGAGGTGGCCTTTACGCTAGCCGATGGGATCGCCTATGTTGAAGCCGCGATCCAAGCGGGGCTCGATATCGATCGTTTTGCACCACAGCTTTCCTTCTTTTTTAATGGTCATAACCATTTCTTTGAGGAAATCGCCAAGTTCCGAGCGGCCAGAAGGATTTGGGCACGTATGATGCGTGAACGCTATAGCGCGAAAAATCCAAAATCATGGCAATTCCGTGTGCATACACAGACTGGCGGGTCTACGTTAACGGCGCAACAGCCTGACAACAATATCGTCCGGGTGACCTTGCAGGCATTGGCTGCTGTATTGGGCGGGACACAGAGCTTGCACACCAATTCGCGGGATGAAGCGCTCGCGCTGCCAACCGAGGAGTCGGCCCGCATCGCATTGAGAACCCAACAAATTATTGCCTATGAAAGCGGTGTAACCGATACGGTAGATCCGCTGGCAGGTTCCTACTACGTGGAATATTTGACGGATCAAATTGAATTAAAGGCGCTTGAATATATGGAGAAAATCGAAAAGATGGGCGGTGCGGTAGCGGCCGTAGAAGCTGGCTACATGCAACGTGAGATCCACAAACAGGCCTATGCAACTCAGCGCAAAATCGAGAGCGGTGAAGAGATTGTGGTCGGTATGAACAGCTTTAAGCTGGAGAATGAGCCGCAACCGGAATTATTGCGCGTCGATCCTGCCTTGGGTCGCAAACAGAAGGAGAAGCTGCAAGAACTTCGTGCTCGCCGGGATAACCATGCAGTTGAACAAACGCTCAGTCGTTTGAAGGCGGGTGCGGAAGGCTCGGAAAATTTGATGCCGCTGATCCTCGACTGTGTGCGCCATTATGCGACGATTGGGGAGATTTGCGGTGTCATGCGCAGCGTATTTGGCGAATACCGTGCGATCTAGACTGATAAATGAATGATTGGAAACGAATATGCTGAATACGAGGCAAGGAGGAGCGTAAGATGAGTCAAAAGATACGTGTGCTTGTGGCGAAGCCTGGCTTGGACGGACATGACCGCGGAGCGCTGGTGGTTGCGCAGGCGCTGCGCGATGAAGGTATGGAAGTCGTGTATACGGGACTGCGTCAGACGCCAGCGCAGATCGCGAATGCGGCAATTCAGGAGGATGTGGATTGCATTGGGCTTTCCTGTCTGTCGGGGGCCCATAATGAGCTCTTTCCTGAAGTCGTTCGCTTATTGCGGGAGCAGGGAGCCGATGACATCTTGGTGATTGGCGGAGGGGTCATTCCACAAGAAGACATCCCCTATCTCAAAACGCAGGGTATTGCGGAAGTCTTTACACCAGGTACACCTACCACGGTCACGGCCGATTATATCCGTGCACATGTGAAGCGGAAGAAAACGAGTTTTGTCCAACCCCCTAACAAGATCGCACATATTGGCATAGCGGTATCCAGCATTGATGCGGCTTTGCCCTTTTACACTGAGCAGCTTGGGTTGTCCTTGCTCGGCAGAGAGACGGTAGAGAGCGAGCAGGTACAGATCGCGTTTCTTGCGATCGGGGAGACACGGATCGAATTATTAGAGCCGCTTGAGCCAACCAGTCCCATTGCAAAATTCATTGAAAAACGGGGAGAAGGCATTCATCATATCGCGCTGGATGTGAATGATATCGAAGAAAGACTCGTGCAATTAAAAGCGAATGGTGTGGCTGTCTTGAATGACACACCGAAAATCGGGGCGCATCAAGCGCAAATCGCATTTTTGCATCCGAAGGCCGCCTATGGCGTACTGTATGAGCTGTGCCAGTATCCCGAGTCGAAGGGAGAGAATCATAACCAATGAGTGACAGCATGTATGAAAAAATCGATGAGCTCTATGAACGCAAACGAAAAGTCGAACTGGGCGGCGGTGATGAACGGATCGCAGCCCAGCATAAGCGCGGCAAGCTGACAGCGAGAGAACGTCTCGATATTTTGCTGGATCGGGACAGCTTTGTCGAGCTGCAGCCGTTTGTGAAGCATCGC
>DASQNU010000057.1:0-5733 GCA_035644815.1 Bathyarchaeia archaeon
GGGGTTATTTTCATGGGAAATCAGATTCGGATTGTCGATTTGCTCAAGCTTGATACGATCCTTCTTCCTTTATCCGCTGGGACAAAGGAAGAAGCGTTGGATCGATTGATTGACAAATTGGATGAAGCAGGTCGTTTGCACAATAAAGAGGAAATGAAAAAGGCGATCTGGGCAAGGGAAAATCAAGGGTCTACAGGAATTGGCGAAGGGATTGCTATCCCGCACGCGAAGACAGCTGCCGTGAAAGTCCCGAGCATTGCCTTTGGCTTATCGCACGAAGGGGTAGACTTCAACTCTTTGGATGAGCAAAAAGCACATCTTTTCTTCATGATTGCTGCGACGGAGGATGCAGACCAAGCCCACTTGGAAACACTCGCCCAGCTGTCGCAAATGCTGATGGATGAGTCATTTCGCCAAGAATTGCTGAAGGCCGAGACTAAAGAGCAGGTGTTAGAAATCGTTCAACGCAAAGAGCTGGAGCTTCATGGCGGAAATGAAAGCGCTTCAAGCGCACCTGCAGCTTCAGCCGTAAAAGTGGTAGCGGTTACCGCATGCCCAACAGGGATTGCCCATACGTATATGGCAGCGGATGCGTTGAAAAAGAAAGCAGAGGAGCTTGGCATCACAATCAAGGTTGAGACCAATGGCTCCGGCGGCGTAAAAAACAAGCTGACTGCTGAGGACATTGCTGAGGCTACGGCGGTGATTGTAGCTGCAGACAAGCAGGTAGAGATGGAGCGATTTGCGGGCAAAGTGGTCATCGAAGTGCCAGTTGCGCAAGGCATTCGAAACGCGCAATCACTGCTTGAACGTGCAGCGAAGAAAGAGGGCAGCGTATATGCTGCAGGCGGCCAAAGCTACCAGGACAAAATTCAAACAGCAAAAGCAGAGAATAAAGGTAAGCAAAATCCGATCTATAAGCACTTGATGAACGGGGTTTCCAACATGCTGCCGTTTGTCGTTGGTGGCGGGATCATTATTGCGCTGAGCTTTATGTTTGGCATCAAAGCATTTGACCCGAAAGATCCATCCTTCCATCCGTTGGCGAAAGCATTGATGGATATTGGCGGCGGAAATGCATTCGCACTCATGGTACCGGTGCTTGCTGGTTTCATTGCCAAGAGCATCGCAGATCGACCTGGATTTGCGGCGGGAATGGTGGGCGGTATGCTGGCGGCCAGCTCGGGTGCAGGGTTCTTAGGTGGAATTATTGCCGGATTCTTGGCTGGTTATATTGTTGAGGGCCTGAAAAAGCTGTTTGCATGGTTGCCTGAGACATTGGAAGGAATCAAACCGATGTTGCTCTACCCGCTGTTCGGGATATTGTTTACCGGCTTTATCATGATTTATGTCGTATCCGACCCGGTAGCAGCGGCGAATGCAGCGCTTGGTGATTGGCTGAAAAATATGGGGCAGGGCAATGCGATTATTCTCGGAGTGATTTTGGGTGCGATGATGGCGTTTGACATGGGTGGACCCGTGAATAAAGCAGCGTTTACGTTTGGTATCGCGATGATTGCCGACGGAAATTACGGCCCACATGCGGCGATTATGGCGGCAGGGATGACCCCTCCATTGGGCTTGGCACTTGCGACAACTTTGTTTAAAAAGAAATTTACGGTGGAAGAACGTCAGGCAGGGAAAACGGCCTATGTGCTGGGAGCTTCGTTTATTACGGAGGGTGCCATTCCGTTTGCAGCGGCCGACCCGACTCGAGTGATCCCTTCCATTATGATCGGTTCTGGAGTGGCAGGCGGCTTGTCCATGTTCTTCGGAGCTACCTTGCCAGCACCGCACGGGGGATTGTTCGTGTTACCGGTTGTAGGAAATGTTGGCATGTACATTGTGTCAATTCTTATTGGTACGGTAGTGACGGCTCTGATGATTAAACTGTTGAAAAAAGATATAGCGTAGATAAAAAGTAAAGGGTGAAAGCCGCCGGCGATGGGAGATCGTTGGCGGCTTTTTCTTCTATTGAACGGATATGACAGGTTGCAACCGCCCTACTCCTGAAAATTCATTCACTTACTTTACAGGTAAAATGTTACAGAAGGAAATAAATTTGGTTCATCTGTAATGGAATCTCTCAAACCAAGGTATAAGAAGTGAATGAAAAAAATGGAGAGAGGGAGGAACAAGCATGGAAGAAGATCAGGAGTGGATCAGCCGTGTGTTGAAAGGGGATACGCAGGCTTACACAAACATCATCAACAAATACAAGAACAAAGTATATGCCCTGCTCTTGCGAATGGTGAATCGGCCTGAGGATGCCAAGGATCTGACACAAGAATGTTTTATCAAAGCGTATAACTATTTGCACAGCTACAGTCCGGCACACGCCTTTTCCACCTGGCTTTGCCGGATTGCGATCAATTTGTGCATAGACGCACAGCGAAAACAAAAGCGAATGACTGAAAATCTCAAAGATTCGATGGATGAGGGGGTACGCTTTGAGGAACGGAGTCCGGAAACAATCTATTTACGCAGAGAAAGTGAAAGGGAACTGCACCATTTGATCGATGAGTTGCCAGACCCGTATCGCATGGTCTTGTTGCTGAGATATGTGCATGACCTCACCTGTCAGGAAATTGGCGACATGCTGAATTTACCGGCGAATACGGTGCAGGTTCGTCTGTATCGTGCAAGGGTCAAGCTGCGAGAATGCTATCAGGCAACCATGGAAAGGGGGGCGGTCCGATGAGATGCCACGAATGTCAAAAACAGCTGCTGGCGTATCTGGATGGCGAGATCACACCTGCACAAAAGATGGAGCTGGAAACGCATTTGTTGTCTTGTGTTCGCTGTGCGGAAGTGTTAGAGCTACTTCAGGAGGAAACAGAGACGCTGAAGAAAGTATTGAATACCCCTGCTCTGGATGACGATTTCGCCGACCAATTGGTGAAGCAGCTTACTCCCTATCAGGCCACATCTCATCAACCAGCAGTCCAGAGCGAGGTGACGCTTGCTTCGCGAGCTGTCCCACAAACCAGACGTAGAGAGAATAAAAGCAGGCTGCGTTTACGGACTGTCGCACTTTCGCTCGTTCTCGGAATTTGCTTCTCCATGGTACTGGGGATGTACCTGTCTCCCACATTTGCCGCCTATATTTCCTCTTTCATTACACGTTTTGGCGGGGAGGAAGGTCTGAAAAAAGCAGCGGAACAAGGGTACTCGACACCAATTAATAAAGCTGTCACTTCGAATGGGGGAACATTCCGCATAAAGGATATCATCGCAGATGCCAACCGCTTGGTAGTTTCCTATGTACTCGAGGATGCAAACGGAAAGCTCCTTCCTGACCTGTTTATTCCTTATTGGGGAGAAAATGAGTTACACATCAAGGACAAGAGTGGGAACATCATTGATGATGGCGTGGATTTCAATCAAGGGGATGACTATGCGGACTTCATGTTTGCCTTGAACAACCCGCCCGATGACGTCATCGTAGAAATAAATATTAAGAGCTATGGATCCCAGGAGCCGATCCCGGTCAGTTGGAAGCTGGAAGTCCCAATCAATCTGTCCAAAAGCCTAGCGGCAAGCAAAACAGGAACGATCAACGCTGCCTTTGAATCTCCGGCGGGCATTGATTTTGCCTTGAAGAAAGTAACGTATTCACCCAGTGCTACTCGTTTGGATATCACGACCACACGAACGAAGAAAGAGGACGAAAGAATCCAAGCCTTGGCGGAGCTATTAAAAGAAGAAAAGAAAAACATCGGATATTTGGAGGAGATGCAATTCTCTTTCCGAATCGTGGATCAAAAAGATCGGGTCATCGCGGATTCTGACATGGGGCCTGTTGATCAAAATCGCTTGATCTACTTTAATCCAGTCAAACATCCGGAAAAGGGAGAGGGTTTGTATCTAGCGTCCTACGTACCAGGGCCCGAGTCAGAAAAACTTACCTTTATTCTTGATTCGGTAAAGGTAAGAGAAAGAGCAAACTTTTTTATGGAGTTTGACCAAAATCAGCTTCAGAAAGGACCCATTTCCAAGCCATATCCCGAATTGGGCAGAAATTACACGCTCAAAGGGATGAAACAAGTCATCGATCCGGAAAGCAACGAGCCGGCTTGGGAGCTGGAATTGGAAGGCACAGCATTGGAAAAGGACGATGATTTCCCCCAACGTTGGAGCTTGTATGATGCAAACGGGAAGCGCCATGAGGTAAAGATGGACTATGTACGTTCGGGATTGAGAGGGAAAAAAGGGGAGAACCAGAAGTTAATACAGATCCTCATCATCAAGGGCCTAACGGATGTTCAAGGACCTCTGAAGCTCGATTTGCAAACGGTTTGGAAAGAATATAACAACCTCGGCTGGGAAGTGCCGATTCCTCCGCAAAAATAAGAAAAGAGCAATTGACACTCCACCGCAGATGCGAAATGATCGAAGGGAGGAGGGGGAAGCATGGGAACCTTGTATGCCATTGGAGAAGTATTGATCGATTTTATTCCGTTGCAAAAAGGAGTGGCGCTGAAAGATGTGCTCTCGTTTGAACGGGCTCCAGGGGGCGCCCCTGCCAATGTAGCGGCGGCAGTCGCCAAGCTTGGCGGGCAGTCCTCGATGATTACGAAACTCGGCCAAGACGCCTTCGGAGATTTTCTGTTGGAACAGCTGCAGCAAGCTGGGGTCAAGACGGATCAGATTAAAAGAACCACGGAAGCAAAAACAGGGCTCGCCTTTGTATCATTGCGGGAAGAAGGGGAGAGGGACTTCTCCTTTTACCGTCAGCCCTCTGCCGATTTATTACTGTCGGAGGAAGAGATTAAGGCTCATTGGTTTACCCAGGGCGACATTCTCCATTTTTGCTCCGTCGATTTGGTGGAAAGTCCGATGAAATATGCGCATCTGAAGGCTATCCAATTGGCAAAAGCCAGCGGTGCTATCATCAGCTTCGACCCCAATGTGCGCTTGCCGCTATGGGATCGGCCTCTCGACTGCAAACAGGCGATACAAGCTTTTCTTCCGATGGCTCATCTGGTCAAGGTATCGGATGAAGAACTGCCTTTTCTCACGGGTGTAACCGATGTAGAGGAAGCGATTCATTCCTTGTTTACAGGAGATGTAAAAGCGGTGCTCTATACAAAGGGAGGGGCAGGGGCCGATCTTTTTGTAAAAGAGAAGAACTATTCATCAACAGGATATCAGGTAGACGTGCAGGATACGACGGGGGCGGGAGATGCGTTTATCGGGGCCGTGCTCTATCAGTTGCTCGAGAGACAGGCGGAGCAACAAACGTTTGAAGAGATACTTGATCGTGAGCATGAACAAATTCTTTCGTTTGCAAACGCCTGCGGAGCGTTAACCACGACTGGCAAAGGAGCGATGAGCTCTTTGCCATCCAAAGCAGAGGTTATCCGTTTGATGACGAAAAAATAAAAGAAACAAGCCACTGTCACGAGGAAGTGGCTTGTTCTAATTTACCGTTGAAAGAATTCCACCCATTCGCCGTCTGGACCAAAAATAAAGAAGTAGCGGTACCCATTTGGCAGCGTCACGATCTCTTTGTCCACAAACTGGGCGCCGAGCTTGCTGACACGCTCATATTCTTCCTCGAGGTTGTCTACATGCACGGCAAAATGATGCACCTTGCCCTCGGAAGGCAGGTTGTCGTTATACCCATGAATGATTTCCAATTCGGTTTCATCCGAGTTGCCAAATCCGAGAAAAGCCAGCTGGATAACGCCGTTGGTGTGGGTGATTTTCCCTTTCAGTTCGAAACCGACG
>DASQNU010000058.1:0-28610 GCA_035644815.1 Bathyarchaeia archaeon
TAGTCACCACCGCCATCAATTTTCGCGGAATTCAGTCAACAGCGAACTTTAACTCGCTGCTGGTCGTTTTCCAGGTTGTTGTCGTTACCGTTTTTGTCTGTTTGTCCATTTCCCACATCACCAACGCCTCGGGTGACGGCAGTTCATTTACGATCAGGCCGTTTTTTGGGGAAGCACTCTCGTTTCCCACTCTGCTGACGGGAGCCGCGATCCTTTGTTTTTCCTTTCTCGGCTTTGATGCCGTGACCACTTATACGGAAGAAGCGGTCAACCCGATGAAAACCATCCCGCGCGGCATATTTTTGGTGGCTTTGATCGGCGGAATTATCTTTATCACTTCATCCTATTTCACCCAGTTGGCCTTTCCTGACCTGACACAATTTAACAATCCGGATTCGCCTTCGCCGGAAATGTCGATGATTCTTGGCAGCGATCTGTTTTACTCCATCTTCGTGGCTGGCAGTATCACTGCCGCTCTCGCATCGGGAATTGCCTCTCATGCGAGCGCTTCCCGCCTGCTGTACGCAATGGGGCGGGAAAACGTCCTCCCGCAAAAGCTTTTCGGCCGATTGCATGCGAGCAGAGGAATCCCGGTTGGCAATGTGTTTTTTGTCGGCGCATGTTCACTGGCTGCGCTGTTCCTGGATCTGGAAACAGCACTTGCCTTTATCAACTTTGGCGCCTTGACTGCTTTTACGGCTGTCAATGCATCCGTCATCAGCCATTACTATATCCGCCATAAAAAGCGCTCTTTGCGGGATACGTTTCAATATCTGATTTCTCCGTTGATCGGAGCCAGCTTCGTCGCTTTTCTGTGGTTTAATCTGGACAGCCAAGCGCTGACACTCGGCCTCATCTGGACGATTGCTGGCATAGCCTATCTCTTGGTTAACACCAGATTCTTTCGGAAAAAACCGCCTGTCATCGATTTTGAGGACGCTTTGTAATCACATGGAATTTTAGTTTGAAAGGAGACTATCATGGCATTTGACTATCTGTACGATCAATCAGAAACGCTGCTGTCGCGCTTTGTAACGTTTACGACGGAGCACAATCGGTATGACCTGGGATTCTTCTACTCCCAACACTTTGATGGAAAAAGCTTTGTTCTTTCCCTGCAAAACATGCGTGCCGTCCTGATTTCTTCTGACGAGATCATGCTTGATCCCAACTGGATTGGCAAGCTGGATGTCCGGGCGGAGGACGTGGAGGTCGTCTCCGCCTTTTTGAAAAAATCTCTCTCATCCATATTCAAGCATGATGATCTGGACTAGATGACGACAGCCTGAGAG
The DNA here is from genome assembly GCA_035644815.1 of Bathyarchaeia archaeon. Lineage (GTDB taxonomy): Bacteria > Bacillota > Bacilli > Brevibacillales > Brevibacillaceae > Brevibacillus_F. The sequence continues at coordinate 1,293 of DASQNU010000058.1, forward strand.
AAATGAGCAAAGAAAGGAGCGGAGAAAGTGGAAATTACCATTGAAATCGTGAGCACCTGCCATGGTGTAGTCGATCGTTTGCTTCAAACAGAAGGAGCCTATATTTGCGAGCATGAGCCTCTCTGTCTTGTCAAAAGCAGCAGCGGAAAAATGATAGAGGTTCCCGCTTCCTTCAGTGGTTACCTGAAAGATTTTTCTTTCAAACAGGGAGATCGCGTGCAACCTGGGATGATCATTGCTCGCCTGACTGAGAGTGCACATCAGTTATGCGCTAGTTGTGATTAGGCAAGTTGCATTCTGCCAGCAAGTATGAAGCAGGCGCATTTACATGTGCCTGCTTTTTTTATCCGAAAATAAGAAAAACTTCAATAGAAGTCCTCTCGAAGAAGTTGTCGAGTCCTTCTTTATCGGAAGTTTTTCATGCTGTATCAGGATGATTAGTCGTGAAGTTTATACTTTCTGATACAGTAAGAAAACCCAAGGCTGAAGCCTCGGGCTATACGGAAGTCGTCGTCTCTCTCACTTCAAGGAACTCTCTGCAATTTCCCGGATTTGTTGTTTCACATGCTTATCCTTGCAAACTCCCCCGTGATAGCAAATGACCGCATCCACTTCAAGTTCCAAGAATCCTCGCAACGAGCGGATCGCCGTTTCCATATCCGGCGTTGTTTGCCTCACTGGGCCACGCAGTCGTCCATCCACGCATATCATCGCATCACCCGCAATGAGTGTTTTGCTTTGCTGCACATACAGACTGATGTGACCGGGCGTATGTCCAGGTGTATGAATCACACGTACCCCTCCAGCAATCGGAAGCACTTCGCCATCGGTGACGACCCGATCCACATTTGCTTTCGGAGGATGCGCGAAGATCTGCAGCGCTTTTTGCCGCTCTTCTTCTGGCAGAAACGATAGCATTTTGCTCATTTGCTCGAGATTGGTTTTCATAAGGGGCAATTTCCCCTCTATATAGGGCTTATCGAGCTCATGGGCATACACTTCCACACGCCCAGACATGTCACTGAGTATTTCGGGCAGGCTGCCAATGTGGTCGAAATCCTGATGGGTCACAATCACTGCGTTCAATTGGCTCAACGCAACGCCCAGCTCCGTTATTGCCTGACGGATTTGCGGCCACGTTCCCGGCATGCCTGTATCCACCAAAACAGCCGAGGCTTCATCCCATATGAGAACAGGATTCAATACATCACGCCGCCCTGCGCCCTCTACTTCCACCTGAATCATCTCAACACCATTTGCAATTTTCACGAAATCCTCCCTTTCCTTTCCCGACTGACAGTGCTGTTGCCATTTCTTGTCGTATGTCTAATTACTATGTACCACACAGGAGGAATAGTGTAAATTAGAAAAATAATTATTATATCACAAATAATTATTTTTGTCAACCATCATTTTTTGCTTCATTTTTCGCATTTTCACTTTCACCAGGTTCTCTATCCAAGTTATCAAAAATCTGCTTCAACACTCTATCAAAAACAGCAAGATCTTCCTCTGAAATATTGTCAATTGCGACAGCATCCACTTCGAACGCTGCCTTCTGCCAGGTCGGGAATAATTCTTGGGCTTCCGGTGTCAATGATACTTTTCGCTCCCGCTTATTTTTCCCCTCGGTACGCACGACCCACCCTAACTCCTCCAGTCTGGCTAATGTCCTGGTAATGGTCGGAGCTTCTACATTTAGGTAATTGCTTATTTCCACCTGCGACGAACTACCATTGCGATACAAAAAAGAAATGATGGCCAACTGTGAACTGAAAATACCCAAATCGAACAACTTTTCATTGAACTTTTTGGTAAAGATTCTCGCAGTCTGATTGATTCTATGACCATAAGTATGCATTAGTAAGCGCCTCCAATAATATTACGTGCACGCCATAATTCCATTGAAATCATACCAAAAAAAACTGAAACCTTCCAAAGTCATCATTCCTGTAGGGACCTTAGAATGTTCCATGTTTGAATTATTCGATAACTTTATGCCATTTCTAAACAATTGACATACAAATTTAATAGGATTAGTATTTTTAATGTTTCATAAATAATTATCTAGGTAACTTTCATGATCATCTTCCATCCATGTGCAGAAAAAAGGAGGAACAAGCTGTGGCAGATAACAATTCCAAACAGCCAAAGAGCACATCCCGGCGCGAATTCCTGAAAAACTCCGGACTTACCCTCGGTGGGCTTGTAGTGGGTGGCGTACTTGGAGGCGCCCTCATTGGCAAACAAAAAGTAGAAGTAGAGAAAGTAGTCGAAAAACCGGTTAACTACAACCAAGCTCTGATGTACTTCAATCAGGAGCAATACCAGATCACCGAAGCAGCCACCGAGCGCATCTTCCCCAAAGATGAACTGGGTCCTGGCGCGAAGGAACTGGGTGTCGCTTTCTATATTGACCACCAGCTCGCAAGCCCTTGGGGAATCAATGCAAAAGATTATATGACTGGCCCTTTCTATAAAGGTGAACCAACACAAGGGATGCAATCCTCGATGAAACGTGTTGAAATCTTTACTTTGGGCTTGCAAGGCTTGACTGACTACAGCAAGAGCAAATACAACAAGAAATTCGTTGAGCTTTCCGAAACCGAACAAGATGAAGTGTTGAAAGTGTTTGAAGAAGGCAAAGAATACAAACTTTCCGGTACCACTACGAAGGAATTCTTTACCCTCCTGCGCAGCATGACTCTTGAAGGTGCGTATGCGGACCCTATGTATGGCGGCAACAAGGACATGCAAGGTTGGAAGATGCGTAACTACCCTGGTACGCAAATGAGCTACGCCAACATTATCGAAAAAGACGAATTCGTGAAAATGGAACCAAAAAGTCTGCATGACCATATGGGCCACTAATTCATCAGGAAGGGATGACATAGATGAGTACAAAATTGCCTAAAGTTCCGGTTGTTCTGGTCGGTATGGGTTGGACTGGCGGAATCATCGCCGCTGAGCTGACAAAAGCCGGAATCCAAGTAGTCGGACTTGAACGCGGTAAAGGAAGAGATACTAGCGATTACTTCATGGCGCATGACGAGCTGCGTTATGCACAACGTTATGAAATGATGCAAGACCTGTCCAAAGAAACCATCACATTCCGCAACAACGAGAAAATGCGCGCACTGCCAATGCGTACGTACGGTTCTTTCTTGCTTGGCGATGGTGTCGGCGGTTCCGGTTCTCACTGGAATGGTCAATATGGCCGCTTCCTGCCTTATGACTTTGAAATTAAGTCCAAAACCACTGAGCGTTATGGTGCAAATAAAATTCCAGCCGGCATGACAATCCAAGACTGGGGTATCAAGTACGATGAGCTGGAGCCTTACTTCGTGAAATACGAGCAAATGGCTGGTATCTCCGGTGAGCAAGAAGATAACCCGATGCTCGGTAAAAAGTCCAAGCCATATCCAACACCACCGATGAAGGTTACTCCAACCATGAAAACGTTCATGGACGCGAGCAAAAAATTGGGCTATCACCCATATGTGGTTGCTTCCGCGAACCTGTCTGAAATGTATAAAAACCCGGACGGCATCGAGCGTGCAGCCTGTCAATACTGTGCATACTGCGAGCGTTTCGGCTGCGAGTACGGTGCGAAAGCAGACCCTGTCGTAACGGTTATCCCGGTTGCCCAAAAAACAGGCAAACTGGATCTGCGCACTCACTCCAACGTCACTCGCGTATTGCACGATGGCAAAAAAGCTACCGGCGTTGTATATGTGAACACACTGACCGGCGAAGAGTTCGAACAGCCTGCAGATATGGTGATCCTGACCAGCTACGTATTAAACAACGTACGTCTGCTGCTCACCTCCAAACTGGGCAAACCTTACGACCCAGCTTCCGGTACTGGCGTTGTCGGTAAAAACTACGCGTACCAAACGCAAAGCGGTAAAGTGACAGGGTTCTTTGACGATAAACAGTTCAACCTGTATGCGGGTGCCGGTTCCCTCGGGGCGGAAATCAGTGATTTCAACGGGGACAACTTTGACCATAGCAATCTGAACTTCATCCACGGTGCTGGTCTGCGCGTGTTCCAATATGGCGCTCGTCCAATTGGAAGCAACAACGTGCCTAAAGGTACTCCATCCTGGGGGAAAGAATTCAAACAAGCTTCCATCAAATATGCGAACTCTACCATTACCCTCGCAACACAAGGGGCAAGCATGCCATGGAAGCATCACTACCTTGACCTCGACCCAACTTACAAAGATGCATACGGTTCTCCATTGCTCCGCATCACCTTTGACTGGGAAGATCAAGACCGTGAGCTGACCAAGTTCTTGGTAGGCAAATCCGAAGAAATCATGAAAGAAATGGGCGCGACGATCGTTGACGCGAACAAAGAACTGAAATCCTACAACATCACTCCATACCAGTCTACGCACAACACTGGTGGAGCGATCATGGGTTCCGATCCATCCAATTCTGTAGTGAACAACTACCTGCAAATGTGGGATGCGGATAACGTGTTCGTCGTTGGTGCTTCTGCATTTGGTCACAACAGTGGTTTCAACCCGACTGCAACCGTTGGCGCCCTGGCATACCGCGCAGCGGAAGGTATTTTGAAATACATGAAACAAGGCGGCCAATTGGTATAATCTTCAGATGCTCTAGTGTATATGGAAAAGCGGGTTTCCGCTTTTCTATATACTTTTTATACGAGGGGTGTATATGCAGAATCAAGAAGTTGTTTCCCATTTGACGGAGCTGCGAAAAAGATTAATTTGGGCGATTGTCTTTTTCATCTTGTCACTTTGCTTAGGCTTGTACATGTCCCCGGATATTCTTTTGTTCATCAAATCTCAGCCTGCTGCAGCAGATATCGTATGGAACGTGTTCTCGCTGACAGATGGTATGTTCATTTATATGAAGTGTGGCTTTCTGGTCGCGCTCATCTTGTCCCTGCCATTCGCTCTCTATCAAATCTGGGCGTTTGTCAGACCAGGCTTGTCGGATGAGGAAGCAAGAAGCACGATCTGGTTTGTACCCTTATCCTTCTTCCTGTTTCTATGCGGCGTAGCCTTCAGCTATTTTGTTGCCTTTCCGATGATGGTGTCTTTTCTGTCATCGGTGAACCAGAGTATTGGTGCTGTGGAAACCTACGGGATTGACCGGTACTTTTCGTTTATGTTTAATGTGATCTTTCCTTTGACGATAGCGTTTGAAATGCCGGCTGTTGTTCTCTTTTTGACAAAGATCGGCGTCCTCAATCCTGCGCAGTTGAAGAAAGTCCGTAAATACGTGTATCTCGGATTAGCCATCGTCGGGTCCATGATTTCGCCGCCTGATTTCGTTTCGCACTTATCGGTTTTGATTCCTCTGATCCTATTATTTGAAATTAGCATTATTCTCTCGGGTTGGTATTTGGGCAGAACTGTTCAATCGTCACCAACCGAGTCCATAAACGAAGGAGGAACACTCAATGTTTAACAATATCGGCGTCTCCGGATTGATTATTATCCTGATCATTGCTCTTGTGATTTTCGGTCCATCCAAGCTGCCTCAATTGGGCCGTGCTTTTGGGGATACCCTTCGCGAATTCCGCTCTTCCACCAAAGGTGTAGTGGATGAGATCACTTCCGATGTAAAGGGAGAAAACGATTCAGCTTCTGAGAAAAAGTAATGGTGATTCCTGCTTCTAAGGCAGTTCACAAATAGAGATAGAATGGTCTATGGAGGGAATTTGTCATGAAAAAATCAGTCAGTGCATTTTTGTTAGCTTCTGTTGTCGCTCTTGCTTTGGCGGGCTGCGGAAGCAATCAAGCGGCTTCCACCGATAGCGCAAGCAGCTCCGCGCCTGCTGCAACTCAATCCGCAGATGGAGTTGTAGAAATCAAGCTTTCCGCGAAAAACTTCGAATTTGATCAAAAGGAAATTCGCGTGAAAAAGGGCGACAAAGTAAAGCTTACCCTTGCTAATACAGAAGGAATGCACGGCGTTTCACTGCCTGATTTCAACGTGGATATCAAAGGGGATGGCAGCGCAGAATTCACCGCTGACAAAACTGGCGAGTTCCAATTCATCTGTTCCGTAATGTGCGGTGCTGGTCATGATACCATGACTGGTAAACTGATCGTGGAATAGTGTTTCCCACTGAAAACTCCCTTGCTAATGAAAGCAAGGGAGTTTTTTTCGGTTTAATCGTCCCACTCCATATCCAGGACTTCCCCAGTGGTTGCGGATATTTCAATTTCGGCTTCCTGTCGGTTGTTTGTGCGAATTTCCATGCTGTACACATAGCGTCCGTCATCTTCATCCAACTCAAAATCCACGATGGTTCCGCCTAGCTTGGACAAGGCTATTTTCTTCGCCTCCTCCTCACTGATCTTCACCAATTGTTGTTTTCGCAATGGATCGTTTTCCCGCCAGACTTGGCCGTTTTGCGCATCCACATACACATCTTGGTCGTAGCCATTGTGGACGATCTCCACTTGATAGACGAGCGCACCGCCTTCGATATCCAGCTTCAGCTCGGTGATGAGCCCTTGCCGTACGCCCAGCGCAAGTTGTTTCGCTTTTTCCGCAGTGATGATCACTTTTTTCATCGCATCAGCAGGTACGTCATCATCAACCTCCAGATAGACAGGCCACTGAGCGTTATGTTGGAGACGGCTGTCATCGTGATCGGCATAGGCGCTCGCACCAATACTTCCCGCAAGCAAGACTCCCATTACCGCTGTGGTAATTGCTTTCATATTCCATTCCTCCTCTTGATCGGTTTCTTCTAGGATAGAGAAGAAACATGAAAGGAAAAAAAGAAACAAATGAGAAATTGATGAGAAACATCAGTCTTCCCACATAACCGACACGATCGCTCCTGTGTATGCATCCACCTGAACCTTCACTTCTTGGTCGGCAGCGGTGTCAATTTCCACTTCAAACACCATCGCGCCGTTCACCTGCTCGATTTCAATTCCGTCGAACCGGCCCGCTACCTCCGCCATGGCAATCTCCCTTGCACGATCCAAACTGATGCCTGTGAGCGTCTCTTGGCTTGTTCCGGCATGATCTTTTTGTTCATCTGGCTCAGCTTCTTCCTCCACAGCCACTGTCGGCTCCGGCGGCATCAACTCTATGGGTACAATACGTTGGACTCGTCCCTGATACGCATCGACCGTGATTCGATAGGTCCCCGTTTTTGCCTTCAGCTGGCCTGTATACACGACTTGTCCCATTTCCTGTTCCAAGACAATGGCCGTTACCTCGCCCGCATAGCGATTCTCTAGCATCTTCTGGATTTTCTCCATCTCAATCGCCTTTTCTTCCTTGCCCAGCACCATGGTTTGGAGGCCTATCATTAATACAACCAGCAGAATGAACAGACTGAACAGCATGTATTTTCTTTTGATGACAATCCACCTCCTAGTCTGCTTCTACTCATTTCGGCAATGTCACGGTAAAACGCGAGCCTTTTCCTTCCTCGCTGAAAACGGCTATCTGGCCTCCGTGGGCATCGACGATCCGCTTGGCAATCGACAGACCCAAGCCACTCCCGCCCGTCTCCCTGGCCCGCGCCTTGTCTACCCGGTAAAATCGATCGAAAATATGCGGCAAGTCTTCCTGTGGGACACCGATCCCTTGATCAAGGACGGAAAAGCTGACTTCGCGGGATGATTCCGAGATCTGAATCGCGACAGGTGCGTTGCTGTACTTGAGGGCGTTATCTAGCAAAATAACCAGCAGTTGCTTCAGCTTGTGCTCGTCTGCCTCTAGCATGATCTCCGGTTTTTCAGTCTCTGTCTCGATCGTCCGCTCATACGTCTGCCTCATCCATTTACTCGTATCCTCACACAGTGAGACGAGATCAATCTGCGAAAGGGTCAAGCTTGACTGCGCATCCGGATTGGCCAGCAGCAGCAATTGTCTGGTCATGTTTTTCATGCGAACGGCTTCCGCGTATATGGCCTCTATGGACTCCTCGAGAACCTCGGGCTTCTTCATGCCCCAACGTTTCAGCATGGTGGCATACCCTTCAATGACCGTAAGCGGTGTTTTCAGTTCATGAGAGGCATCTGAGACAAATTGCTGCTGCATGTCAAAGCTATCCTGCAACCTGTCGATCATTCGGTTAAACGTGTTTCCCAAATGGTACAGCTCATCCTTGGACTGGTCCTGCAACGCGAGCTTTTTAAACGTACCCCGATTCTGAATCTCCTCCATCGTCTGAATCATGGCATTGATCGGACGAAGCATGACATTGCCCAGCATTCTCCCTGCCAGAAAAGACGGGATGAGGACGACCAACGACGCGAGGAGCAGCACGACCTGCAGCATATTCAGCGTATCTTGCACCGCAAGCAAGCTGGCCGTCACCTCCAGCGATACGACACTCCCATCCTGCCAGATCAAAGGGACTTGTGCGATGGCATAAAGGGACCCATTCCTTTCATCCAGCCGGACCACTTGCCCATCCCGATACAGCGGCGGCAAGTCAGCGAAGTCCGCTTCCTTGGTGGCGGTCATGATCGAGCGTGACTTTTCATCGATTACGCGAATCATTCCGTTGGGAGGCAAAAATGCGCGCAGCATATCCGCTGGGTTGATCGGGCTGCCCTCTGGATGCAGCTTTTCCGCGATGCTTTCCGCCAGCAATTGCACCCGATCCAGCTCCTGTTCCGTCGTCTGCTTATAAAACAGCCAGTAGATGGAGGCGTTGATAACCAAGACGATCATGACCAGCCAGACCGTCGTAAACAGATGGATCTTGTTGCGAATATTCATGGCACGCTACTCCTTCAGTACATAACCGATACCCCGCACCGTGTGGATGAGCGGGGTATCGAACGGATAATCCAGCTTCTTGCGCAAATAGCGGATATACACATCGACCACATTGGTATCGCCAAAATAGTCAAAACCCCAGACCTGTGACAGCAGCTGCTCACGATGAAGCACCTGGTTGACGTGCTTCATGAGGTACACAAGCAAATCAAATTCTCTGGGCGTCAATTCGATTTCAGTTGCCCCCCGCTTGACCAACCTTGTTTTTTCGTTAACGGAAAGGTCGGCAATCGTCAAAAGCTCATTTTCCGTTTTCAACAACTGAGTCATTCGCAGACAGGCACGAATTCTCGCGAGTAGCTCCTCGATGGCAAAAGGTTTTGTAATATAGTCGTTGGCTCCTGTATCAAGCCCGCTTACCTTGTCCGGAAGCGAATCCCTGGCCGTTAACAGGATGACAGGCACTGCACTGCCGGATAAACGAATGCGGCGAAGCACTTCCATCCCATTCAATCTCGGAAGCATCACATCTAAAAGGACAATATCCCAGCTGCCGCCTGTATAAGCCTCCAAGCCGGCCACGCCATCCTCTGCGATCTCCACTTCATAGCCTTCATATTCCAATTCGAGTTTCAGAAACCGGGCGATTTTTCTTTCATCCTCGATAATTAAAATGTTCGCATGGGTCATCATGATCTCTCCTCTGCGTATACGATCATTGTTTCATGCTGTGCAGGAATTGGCAATTGCTTGAAAATGAGAGTTTTCTCATTTGTGTTGTGCAAACACCTAAGCAGGGCTTGCTGAACAATCAATTTCTATAGAATTTGCAAGGGTTTATGTGCTCTCGAGTCAAAATTAGATGCATGGAAAATGCAATTATCTCGCAAAAAATCGTGCACGTGGAGAGAATAGCTATGTACCATCGACCCGAGAGCCAATTACAATTGTTTGAAGATTTTTTCCTGCCGTTTGGCCGCAAATTGAATAAAGATAACCGCTGGGTTCAACTTGCTTCGATGATTCCGTGGTGGCGTGAAGAGGAAAAATATGCCAAGGCATTCCGAAAATCTATGCGTGGGCATAAAGACGCATTTCCGCAAGCGTCTCGGTGCAGATGTCATCCATCAAATCAACGAATGGATGTGAGAAGAGGAAGCGGAACGTCAGAAGCAACAAGACAAGATGATTCCCAAGATCCTCCGAGCGGCATCGTTCTGATGATGAGTCATCCGTCAATCAGGATGACAAAAGCGAAGAGAACCCGAGCCATAAAGGTAACTTGCTGCTCGACGCGACCTGTGCACCGGCGGATATCTCGTATCCGACCGATCTGAAATTGTTGAACGAAGCACGAGAGAAACTGGAAGCGATCATCGATGTTCTTCACGAGCTTTCGCCGGGAAGGAGAAGAAGCCGAGAACCTATCGTCAAACACCACAAGCGCTCCCACTCGGTGGAAGATCGCATCGTCAGTCTTTCCCAGCCACATGTACGCCCGATTGTACGGGGCAAAGTGAATGCTCCCGTTGAGTTCGGGGCAACAATAGCGATTAGTCTGGTGGATGGTTACGCACGGATGGAAAAGCTATCTTGGGATAACTTCAACGAGAGCATGACATTGAAAGCAGCGGTTGACGCTTACGTCCAGCGATACGGTTGCTATCCTGTTCTGCCCATTACGTTATCCCACCAATCTTAACTTCGCAAAACGATTGTGAATAGGATTGGATTCTCCACAGGGGCGGTTCTTTCCGATGGAAGGTCAGGTACGAATGCTTCGTCCTTAGCTTGAAGTTGATGCAGCCGATACAGATCATCGGTGAGGATCATTATTTCAGCTGCCTGCAATCGGCTGATTGCTATGCTGTTCCCTTTTTTATGAATACCAATCGTTTGGTGGGAACCATTTGTATCATTCATGTCTGCGGTGGTATGACAAGAATCTGTAGGAGTCGCTCAATACATAGGGATCATCCTGATTTTGGTTGGTATCTCATATCGAAATTGGTAAAAATAGGATTGAAGTGAAGAGGAAAGCACGAACGTGATAATCACTGAGAAGTCAGTGGTAGTCACGTTTTTTCAGATGTATGATATCGCTCTTAGTAAGATTCCGATTGAATCCGCTTCGCTTCGAAATAGAGGGCGAGGATAAATTTTTTCATATTGATACGGATATCCGAAGGTGAAGATGTGGAGGTATTCTTCAACTCAGTCATCTTTTTTCGCACGGATGTAAACTCGAAAAATCTGGAGGCGTAATTTTCAAATTTCCAATTCGTTAAATCAGTAAGACCAAGCGAGGCTAAATGATCCAGCGACTGATAAATGGCTCGGCGGACGCGCTGTTCGGAAGCTTTGACTCCTTTTTTTACTTGCTGATCATCATCTGATGTGCCCAGTCTTTTCCGCGCTATCTCTATGAAAATCTCCTTGAGTGCAGGGAATCCATTTTTAAATGTGTGGGCTTGCTCATAATGATACAAATAATCCAGTATATCCAGTAAATCATTGCTTCCGATATCCCCGGATATTCCCAATTCGGATAGAAGCGAATAGCCAGCCTGCGTAATTTGTTTGACGTGGGATGAACGTTGCTGACGGGCTTGCGACTGATCAAGTTGGAGCACGGTATTAAGCGATTTATGAATGGCCTGAATGGATTTTTCCAAACGAATCCGCTCGATGACTTTCTGGATGATGGTTACCACTTCTATCCGATTGATAGGCTTTACGATATAGTATTCACTGCCAAGGGCATACGCTTGACTAATCAGCTCCTTCGACTCCACTTGGGAAATCATGATGATTTTTCCCTTGAATGTCGATTGAATCGAGCGAATTGTTTCGATACCGTCCCGAATCGGCATTAACAAATCGATCAATAATATGTCTATGTTTCTGAGGGTTAACATTTCCCCATCTATCAATGAGCCGTCTTCGGCTTCCCCCGCCACTTCGCCAAACTCCTCGTCCTCGATGATTTCAGTCAGCATGAAGCGAACCGCTACATCATCATCTGTGATAAAAAAAAGCATCGAATCACTCTTTCTTGATTAAAGTATCAACCGGCAAATGAATTACGAAAGTCGTTCCCTGACCTGATGGTCCATCCAGGACGTTAATGTCGCCGTTCAGCTCTCCTACCATTTCGTTCACATAGGATAAGCCGATACCTGTTGACGGATTGCCGCGATGATCATATTTGGTTGTGAACCCGGGGCGGAAAATGAGGTTTTTCCGTCCAGGAGAAATACCTGGGCCGTTATCGCTGATATTGAGTTCTACGAAATCCCCATGCCTTTTTATGCATATGGAGATTCTTCCTTCGGCATCGATCGCTTCTACTGCGTTTGAAACGAGATTATTTACGAGTGATAGAATCACATACACATAGTAATGAGAATGTTCACCAGTAATCGTGGAATCAAATTCAATATCTTTTCCTAATAAGCGGGCATATTTTTTGTTAGTTTGCACGATGATTCGAACGATTTGATGGACATCCATATAATCTGGAACGTTTTCATCGGAAATCAGCTTTACCAGTCCTGCAAAAATCCGCTGGTTATCTTTTTTGATCTCATGGACTTCCCCTGCGATGATCAGCGCCTGCTTTACAAAGGCATCCACTGAAAAAGGGGCTTGAACGTTCTTGAAACCCTTTAAGCCTTGGTATAGATCATAGGATTTGATTGTGATGTTTTCAGCATTTTGCAATGTTTTTTTTAATTGTATGGATTCCTCATATAGATTGGAGATTAACATCAACATATGTTCATTCTGTTTTCTCGTATGCTCTTCTCTCGATTGTGCTTCATAGAGCTTTATCATGTTTAAAAAGCTGAGCACGATAAAACTGTGAGAGATAGCAATCACAACGATTTCCTGGAGGGCTCCCCACGTGATGATTGTTTGAAATACCAGATATTGCATGATTAACTCTATCAGGTCAGACAATACTTCGATGATCATCCCCATACATCCGATGATCAAAGGGCGGTTGTGAAAGCGGGTTACTTTTAGGAAGTGAAAAAGAAAAGAATAGGTAAAATAATAGAAAAAACTGGGATAGTGATCATGAAAAGAGGAGGTCCAGTCAAAATTTCCCTTTACACTCCAATCTATTAGAATGCGAAATCCTACAACTAACAGTCCCGTCAAAAAACCAGGAAAAACAGGCGGGATTTTTTGAAACAATAGCAGGAAGAAGAAAAATGTCGGCGCACCAAAACTAATTCGAAAGGTCTCATTTACAGGATAAAATTTCAGTTCACCTGCTAATGGAACTGTAACCATCATTAGAACAAGAATGTAGAGATCTTTTCTTACTATGGGGCTGATGCTCAACGATTCCACTTCCCCTTTTCCAGAAAGATTCGGTATACATAAACACCTATACTATTTTTACGTTTAAACCATCTGAAGGGCAATCATAAAAAAATATTAAATCAAATTTTTGAATAATTTGTGGGTTTCCGTTTGATTTTGTAGGTTGGACTTTAGAATAGGCGCAGAAGAAAATGGAAGCGTTTTCGCATAGCATCATCATGCGTATAGCACAGGAAAGAGGGAATGGAGTGTGGCGATAGACGTATTGAAAAAGGATGAACTCCAAAAGATAGCGGATTTAGACAAATGGGTGGCAGAGTATCGGTGTATGACTTCTGAAGGAAAATGTGCAAGCTATATTCCCGCATTAAAAAAGGTAGACCCAATGCAATTGGGCATCTGCATAATAGAGCCTACTGGAAGAATGCTGAGGTCAGGTGATTGGGATGTCTTCTTTACAATGCAAAGTATTTCAAAAGTGATTACCTTTATAGCTGCATGTGTACATCACGGTATTTCCTATGTTTTAGAGCGAGTGGATGTAGAACCAACGGGAGATTCCTTCGACTCAATTATTCGACTGGAAATACATCATCCAGGGAAGCCGTTTAATCCTATGATTAATGCAGGGGCAATTACAATCTCTTCGCTTCTTCCTGGCGTAACACCGCAACAAAAACTAGCATGTATTTACAGATTATTTCACCAAATTACAGGGCGTCATCCGATCGTTAACGAGGAAGTATTCCTTTCAGAATGGATAACTTCTCATAGAAACAGAGCATTAGCCCATTATTTAAAAGAGACCGGCTTTTTGGAGTCAGAGGTAGAGGTAGCTTTGGAAGTGTATCTGAGGCAATGTTCTGTACAGGTAAATACAGAAGACATTGCCATGATCGGCTTGGTCCTTGCTCACGACGGTTTTCATCCTATTCGTAACGAACAAATTCTGCCTAAGCAAGTAGCCAGACTAGCTAAAGCCATTATGCTTACATGTGGAATGTACAATGCTTCAGGAAAATTTGCCGCTTTTGTTGGACTACCAGCCAAAAGCGGTGTGGCTGGGGGGATTATGACACTGGTTCCCCCAAACGGTAGAAGAGAGTCCCCTTTTCAGAATGGGGGTGGAATTGGCATATTTGGGCCGGCTATCGATGACTATGGGAATAGTTATGCCGGCGTCATGCTATTACAGCGCATAGCAGAAGAGTGGGAGTTAGGTATTTTTTAAGCATAAATTCCTTAGTAAGAGGTGAAATCATGCAACAAATACTACAAGATGTTATAGGTTCACTAAACGATTATCTGTGGTCTTATGTAATCATTACCATGCTTGTCTCATTGGGGTTAATTTTTACGTTTAGAGGCGGATTTTTGCAATTTACCATGATAAGAGAAATGATACGTGTCCTACAAGAAGGTAGAGGGGGGGCAACAGACGGTATTTCCCCATTTCAAGCGTTTTGTATCAGTATGGCCGCGCGTGTTGGCACAGGCAATATCACAGGTATTGCGATTGCCATTGCACTGGGTGGACCTGGAGCAGTGTTCTGGATGTGGATCATTGCAATCATTAGTTCAGCATCTAGCTTTGTTGAAAGTACATTAGCGCAAATCTATAAAGTGAAGGATAAAAATGGTTTCCGTGGTGGTCCAGCGTACTATATGGAAAAAGGGTTAAACAAGCGTTGGATGGGCTCTCTTTTTGCGATCTTGATTACCTTGTCTTTTGGTCTTGTTTTTAATGCGGTTCAGTCGAATACGGTAACGGTAGCGTTTCAGAATTCTTTTGGCATGGATCGATTGCTTGTGGGTATTATCATGACAATTGCTTTTGCTGCCATTATCTATGGTGGTGTTAAACGTATCGCAAAAATGTCCGAGTACATCGTTATCGTTTTGGCAGTACTATATATCGGCATGGCATTATTTATCGTGCTTACCAATCTAGCAAAAATGCCGGAAGTGATTACTCTTATTTTTAAAAATGCGTTTGGCTTCGATCAAATGGCAGGTGGCACACTTGGCGCCGCTCTCATGAATGGAATCAAACGAGGTTTATTTTCGAATGAAGCAGGAATGGGGAGCGCACCAAATGCCGCAGCGACTGCGACAACAAGCCATCCTGTTAAGCAAGGTCTTATTCAAGCGTTTGGTGTGTTAACAGATACCCTAATCATTTGTACCAGCACAGCATTTATTATTTTGTTATCTGATGCTTACAAACAACCAGGTCTAAGTGGGATTGAGCTTTCTCAAGCGGCACTTAGCACGCATATCGGTTCTTGGGCATCAGCATTTCTTTCCATTATGGTTTTCTTATTCGCTTTCAGTACGTTAATCGGCAACTATTATTATGGAGAAACGAATATCGAATTCTTACAAACAAACAAAACATGGCTAATGCTTTACAGACTTAGCGTGTTAGGCATGGTCTTGTTCGGATCTGTGGCAAAGGTTCAGCTTGTATGGGATTTAGCAGATTTGTTCATGGGCTTTATGGTAGTGGTAAACTTAATCGCTATTTTCTTATTATCGAGAGTAGCTTTTGCTGCTTTACGTGATTATGTGAAACAAAAAAATGCTCGTAAAGATCCTGTTTTTTATAAAGACAGCATTACAGACCTTCACAATATTGAAGCATGGGAGTTTTCTCCCATCTCTTTAAGAAAAGAAGACATTGTCTAATGAAGCGATGAGGGCTCCATATTTTTGGAGCCCTCGATCCGTTTATTGGTGGAACTATTTCGTTAATAGCAGCGAATGCGTTGATCTGTTCTTTTGACATTTCAATGGGCTGAGCCAATACGAGCCACTTTACTCCTTCCGAACAAGGCGGTGTCGTCAAAGAACCATTGTATCGATAGGTTTTCTTTTCTTGCGGCAATAAGTTCACCAGGTCAAGCGGATGAGCCAGCTTTAACGCTTCCTTGCTTTCCTCTTTTGGCAGCTTTGACCAGAGCTCTGCCAGCATCTTGTTTTCTTTTCCTTCTTTGATGAGAAAGCCCATCACTGCTAGCTTTCCTTCGCTGTTCGAAACCAGGCACGACTGGACGCCTCGGCACGCAACGCAATTGAAGGAAAATTCGGTGAGGGCAAACGCTCCTATGGACTGGGGCGTATTCGAGCGCGCCTTCGTGACACGAGCGAAACAGTGATCGCTCTGCAACTACTTGTGGTGAATCTCGAACGCAAGCTGCGCGTTCTTTTTTTGCCGTTTTTCAGATTGCTACAGAGCTTGTATCGTCAGCCTCAATGGGCTTAAAAACAATTTGTTCAGCAAGCCCTAAGTAGGTGTGACAAAGACTCCGCCCGTCCCTCTCTCCTTCCTCATGTGACCTTTGCTTAAATTCAAACCATCCTATCTGCTAAAAAAAGCGGCCAAATGAATGGTCGCTTTCTCAGCCGTTATGCGAAATGATCCAAACCCACACTATAAGGAAGACCGCAATTTTAATTCGATGCCAGCTTTTAGGTCTTGAATCTCCTGTTCCCTCGCTAAATACTGCTCCTCCGCTTCGGCAAGTGATATCTCCTGAAACCGAATGCGATCCCCCGGCTTGCACTGGGCGACCACCGGGATGTCGACGCTTGCTACCTGGGCAATCCGCGGATAGCCACCGGTTGTTTGTCGGTCCGCCATCAGCAGGATCGGATTTCCCTCGGAAGGAACCTGGATCGTGCCGGGCGATATGGCTTCGGAAAGAACCTCCTCTTGCTCGGTAAGCCGAAGCACTGGTCCTGTCAACCGATAGCCCATGCGGTCCGATTGCGGGGTAATGACAAAGGATTGCTCAAAAAAATCACGCTGACTTTCTTCCGTAAACAAGGAAAAATGACGCCCCTGCACGACTCTTATGGAACGCTCTCCATAAAACCGCAACAGCTCTGCTCCAACCCCCCATTGCGTCGCCGCATGCGTGGAATCCTTGGCTCGCTCCTTGAGCTGTTTCACGAGAGACTTGCATGCATCAGCGGGTTCACCGATTGCCAGCACATCGTCCGCAGCCAATGACCGTCCCTGATACCCGCCGATCTTGGCACGCAGATACGTGCTTTTGCTGCCCAACACACGGGGAACGGCATACCCTCCCGCCACCGCCATATACGTCCGGCAGCCGCTGCGGCTACCGCCAAAGGTGATCACACTGCCCTTTTTCACAAAAACGGGCCGCCACAGAGGAAGCCAAGCATCGCCTATCCTCGCGGGCGTATCTCCTCCTGTCAGCGCGAGCAGTACATCTTGTTCTACCAGCAGCGTCGGACCCATCAGCGTGATTTCCAACACAGCCTCGTTTTCCTCATTTCCGACCAATAAATTGGCCAGGCGAAGCGCGAATGGGTCCATCCCGCCGCTGGCGATTACCCCATACTTTTGATAGCCGAATCGCCCCAAGTCCTGCAAGCTGGTGAGAAGGCCGGGACGTATGATTTTCAAAGTCATTGACCCTCCTCCTCGTAAGCCTGATACTCCTCAGGAGTGATGGGGATAAACCGGATGACATCCCCTGCCATCAATAAGCTAGGCGGGTGTTTTTCCGGCTGGAACAGGCGAACCGGCGTCCTTCCAATCACTTGCCAACCACCCGGCGTTTCGATGGGATAAATCCCGGTCTGCTGTCCGCCAATGCCGACGGAGCCTGCCGGAATAGTCAGACGCGGGGTAGAGCGTCGGGGTGTGGCGATCCTCTCTGACATGCCGCCCAAATACGGAAAGCCTGGCGCAAAGCCAATCATGTAAACCGTATAGTCTGCTCCGCTATGAATCTCGATGACTTCCTTTTCCGTCAAGCTATGGTATTCGGCGACGTAGCCCAAATCCGGCCCATACTCCCCGCCATAGCATACGGGTACTTCCACAATGCGGGGGGCTTGTCGCTTTGCTTCCACGGGTGCGGCAACAGCTTTCAACAGCCATTCAGACACGAGTTGAAAAGCGGTGAGTGAACCCGTTTTTTCATCCGGTTGCATTCGCCGCTTCACCTCCCTCGGATCGTAGAATACCGTCACGCTCGAAAAAGAGGGCACGTATTCGATCATTCCAGGAAATTGGCAGCTTTCCAAATGACGGACAAGTGCCCTTACCTGCTCGTGGGCACCTGGATCAATCCGACTTGCAAATTCTACAGTAGCAGCAGCATCCCCCAGAGGATGGCAGGTCACATTCGGATGCCCTCTATACTCGTTGTTTGTCACGCTTGTCACCAGCCTTCCTCTGATCTGCAAGGATGCTTTGCCCATACCCGATATGTCTTAGTTGAGTTGACCATCTGCCATCACGATGTCTTGCTCGCAGGAGATGGTTGTTGTCACGGCTACTTCCAATGCCTGAATCACCTGCTCCACACCCATGCTGGGCGCATTTGGCAATAGGGCGGCCTGCTGCGGCAAATAAGGGATATGGATGAAGCCCCCCCTTACTCGCGGATACTTGGTAGCGATCAAGTGCGCCAGTCCGTAGAACAAATGATTGCAGACAAAGGTTCCTGCCGTTTGCGAGACCGATGCGGGAATGCCCGCTTTTCTCAGTTCGTTGACAATCGCCTTGATCGGCAGCGTGGACCAGTAGGCGGCCGGGCCTTCCGCATAAATCGGCACATCGATTGGCTGATTTCCTTCATTGTCAGGAATGCGAGCATCATCCACATTAATCGCGACCCGCTCCACCGTGATGTCGGTTCGACCGCCTGCCTGACCGACGCAGATCACGATGTCCGGCTTTACTCGCTCAATGGTTGCTTCCAATGTTTGAATCGATTTATGAAAGACAGTCGGTATCATTTGAATAACGAGATCCACACCGGCAACCGCTTTGCTTTCGAAGCTTTTCACCGCTTCCCAGGCAGGATTGACATCGCTCCCGCCAAAGGGATCAAAACCCGTGAGCAGTACTTTTGCCATTCATATCCCTCCCTCGCACGTACTAGAACACCAAGAAATACATCAGAAAGACGTTAACAGTCAGCAGGATGAGCGCTGTCGGGACCTGTGCCTTGATGACATCATATTTCGGCAAATCTAACAGCGCCGCCGGTACGATATTGAAGTTGGCCGCCATTGGAGTCAGGAGTGTGCCGCAATAGCCGGAATACATCGCGATCGCCGCCATGACCGCCGCATCACCACCATGCATTTGGAGAATAAGCGGAATCCCGATCCCTGCTGTCATCACGGGGAAGGCCGCAAACGCGTTCCCCATCACCATCGTGAACAACGCCATCCCCACGACATAGGCAACGACGACCAAAAACTTGTTGTCCACCGGAATCGCGGAACTGACCAGCTCGGAAATGACCTTTCCAACTCCCGCTGCGGCAAACAATCCGCCAAGCGTAGCCAGCATTTGCGGAAGTACCGATGCCCACCCGATTGCGTCGATCAGACGACGGGATTCTTTCACCGACTGTACTGGCTTTGATTTGGTGATCGAGAGCGCTACGATCAGTGCGACTACGCACGCGACGCCAAGGCTGACCAGCGTTACATTTTTATTATCCAACAGGTACAGGCCGCCGATCTGCACATTTTTCAAACCGAGGCTGCACACGATCGTTACCACCGGAATCAAAAGTGCTGGAATGAACAGCTTGTTACCCATCTTGCGCGCGCTTGCCTCTTGCTGCTCCTCGGATGCTTGCTCATGCTTGCCCATGCGCACCCCGCCAATCCCGGCAATCAACGCCATGACAATGACCAGCACGCCCATGATCATCGGCGGAATCAGTTTTCCGAATAAAAAGGAGATCGCGAACAGCCCCCAAAAGGTACCCGTTAAAAACCGCTTTGGATTAGTTGTGTCACGAAACGAGAGAAAGGCGATAAAGCCCATGAAAAGCCCAGCGATATAGTAGACATATTCCAAATTGATGATCATCTTGTGTCACTCCCTCTCCTAGGCACTTTTGTTTTGATTGGAGTTATCGTTAGCCGCGGCTTCCTTCTGCAGCTTTTTATCCAGTAAATAGAGCCTTACCCCATGGATGATAAAGGCGGCGATAGCCGTTGGGATGCCCCACAAAGCCATATGGATCGGTTCGACGACGATTCCGTTTTCCTCATACACGCCTTTCATCAGCAGGATCGCCCCAAACGCAATGAAGATGTCTTCCCCGAAAAACAAACCGACGTTATCGGTAGCAGCCGACATTGATTTAATCCGATTGCGCACCTTTTCCGTCAAACTGCCGTATTTATTTTCTGCTGCCGCTTCGGCCATGGGAGACACTAGCGGACGTACCATTTGGGCATGTCCGCCAATTGCTGTCAGACCAACTGCAGCGGCGGCTTCCCGGATGAAGAGGTAAACCATCAGCAAACGTCCAGTGGTTGCGACTGCCACTTTGCTGATCAATGCCTGTGCCTGTTTTTTCAGACCGTAACGTTCCAGAAGCCCGATAATAGGAAGTGTAAGAATGAAAAGCGATAAGTACCGATTGTTGACAAAAGACTCCCCAAACGTTGTCAGGATTTTCTCAATGGAAAGCTGACCAGCGAAACCGGTTGCAATTCCAGCTACCGTCACTACAATTAAAGGATTAAACCGCAATGCGAAACCTACAATGACTATCAATACGCCGATCAAGGTAAGCATTTTTCTTTCCCCCTCTTCCTTTTATTGACCAACAGCAACAATCGCTACGCCGGCTTCCTTCAGCCTTTCGCTGATTTGCCGGGCAAATTCCACTGCATGGGCCCCGTCGCCGTGGATGCAAATCGTGTCAGCAACCAGTGGAACATCTACTCCTTGCAAACTTTTTACTTTTCCGTCCTTCACCATTGCAATAACCTGATCAGCCGCTTTTACGGGATCTGTAATCAATGCATGTGCGTCACGTCGCGGAGTCAATGAGCCATCCTGCTGATACGTGCGATCCGCAAATACTTCGCTGGCAGTGCGCAAGCCAATGGCCTGTCCTGCCTTCACCAGCTCGGAGCCTGACAGTCCGAATAAGATCAGCTCCGGATTCACTCGATAGACGGCTTCCGCAATCCCTCTGGCTAGCTCGGGTTGTTTGGCAGCCATGTTGTATAACGCACCATGCGGCTTTACATGCTGCAGCTTGCCCCCTTCTGCGTGGACAAAGGCTTGGAGTGCACCGATCTGATAGACCACCATGTCGTACGCTTCCTGTGCCGATATGTCCATATTTCTGCGGCCAAAGCCAACGAGGTCGGGCAGTCCGGGATGTGCCCCGATGGCAGTGCCATGTTGCAAAGCCAGCTGTACGGTCTTGCGCATAGTGGCTGGATCACCAGCGTGAAAACCGCATGCGATATTGGCTGAGCTGACAAGTGCCAATATTTCCGCGTCACGTCCCAGCTGGTAGGCGCCAAAGCTTTCCCCCATGTCACAATTCAGGTCTGTTCTGTACATTTGCCCCCTCCTAAAATTCCGAATTTCGGAACTTGAATTCCGATTAATGGTCGATAGAATAATGATACTTTTCAGACTATAGATTTGACAAGCAAAAAAAATCCTGACACACTTTCATGTCAGGAAACCTCACTTAATAATGGCCGGTCCAGCCGAGTTGTCGCGAAATATTGGCTGCCGTCTCTTTTACTTTTTCAATCAAATGCGGCAAGCGATCCGGTTGAAACCGACTCTCCGGACCTGCAATGCTCAATCCTGCGCAAAGTTGCCCCGTATAGTCGAAAATCGGGGCAGCCACCGCAGCCGTTTCATTCTCCAATTCAGAATAACTGATCGTATACCCGAGGTGTCGGGATTGCTCCACAACGTCACACAATGTACGATGCTCGACAATGGTGCCTTTGCCGATCGGTTTGAGCTCGATCTCCCCCAGGTATTGCTCTCTTTCCTCATCTGGAAGAAAAGCCAGAATCACACGGGCACACGCGCCTGCGTACAGAGGAGCCCGACGCCCGATCTTCGTATACATCCGTACCGGGTGCTGCGTATCGACTTTTTCAATATAGATGGCATCCGGCCCATCCTTCACGATCAAATTGACCGCTTCGCCAACCTCGTCACGCAGCTGGTTCATGAAAGGCAAGGCCAGATGCCGAATATCCAGCCGATCTGCGACCAATTGGCCGAATTGCAAAAACAACAGACCGAGCGAGTAACGCCCCTGTGCATCCTTTTGCAAAAAGCCCATTTCCTCCAGCGTCTTGACCATGCGATGTACAGACGTTTTCGGGATTTTGGAGAGTTCCACCATATCATTAATAGACAGAGCCGGTCGAGTGATGAACAGATTGAGTATGTCCATGGATCTCACTACTGTCTTGTTCTTATGTTGCACAGCCGTCTCCTCTCTCGTCTACACAGCGTTTCCTTTCATTTTAAGATAAAAGCTCACGATTTGAAAGGATGGCAGAGGACAGACCAGCCCTATACCCCGCGCTTATTGCCCCAAAGCCAAGCATGCAGCTGTGGAAGCACCCTAACGTCCTTCAGCTCTGTGGACGCCATCACAGTATCCACCAGCCACATATAGCGCTTCATCAACCGATCCAATAACGTACGGGGATCAGCTTCTGTCAGATCATCATTGCCCGCCTGCAAGTAGAAAGCCGCTTTTGGATATCGGCGATGCACCTCCATCGCGTATTCCAGATCCCGTTCATCAAAGACCACCACTTTGAGGCTGAAATTCCGCTTATGCTGGGACAGTCTCTCCACGATGTCATCCAGCATGGCCCAATTGGTCTCCATCGTGGAGCTAGGCGGTTTGGGAGACAAGGTCAAATCATCGATCTGCAAAAACCATTCCTGCCAGCGGCTGCCCTGCGTCTCCAGCGCTACGGTCATCCCCCGCTCGTGCAGCAAGGCAATCAGTTCATCAAGGTGAGCGAGCAAGGCGGGATTGCCTCCTGAAACCGTCACATGGGAAAATGTCTCCCCACCTGTGTGAAATAGCTCGGTTACAATCTCCTCGGCTGTCATCATGCGGATCTCCTCCTTGCCGGAGCCATCCCAGGTAAAAGCTGAGTCACACCATGCGCATGAATAGTCACAGCCAGCGGTACGTACAAACATCGTCTTTTGCCCAATCACCATGCCTTCTCCTTGGATGGTAGGGCCAAAAATCTCCATGACAGGTAGTCGGTTAGCCGCCATACGTACCTCCTGCCAGCGGTCGATATACGACATAGCTCGTCGGTGTCTCCCGCAAAAAGACTTGCACACAGGTCGGTTTGTTTTCCGACTGGTCCAAATAGGCCTGAATGATTTCATAGATGGTCCGGGCTACGATCTCCGTCGTGGGAAAACGGTCTGCATCCGTATCTGAAAAGGAGTCTGTATGTTCATTCAAGAGGGAATGGTCAAAACGGTCGTGGATTAGCTTTTTGATCATCGAAAAATTGACCAAAAATCCTGTCTCGTCCAGCTCATTGCCTGCGATTGTTATATTGGCAAAATACGTGTGGCCATGCACCTTGCTGCATTTCCCGGCATGTTCACTGGGAATGTAGTGGGCCGCCGCAAATTGAAAATCTTTATTCAATTCATAACGGTACGGATGGGCGACGGATGGGTAGATTTGCTGAATCATGCACGTACTCCCCCGTTTTTGACGGACAGATACTCCTGCAGCCCATTTGCTCGCAGTCGGCAAGAAGGGCATTCCCCACATCCGTCTGCGATCACACCGTTATAACAAGTGAGCGTCTTCTCCCGTACATAATCAAACGCACCCAGTTCGTCGGCCAGCGCCCACGTCTCTGCTTTGTTGAGCCACATCAGCGGTGTGTCAATGACAAATGGATAATCCATCGCCAGATTCAGCGTCACATTGAGCGACTTGATAAAGACATCACGGCAATCTGGATAACCGCTGAAATCCGTTTCACATACACCCGTCACGATATGCTGGGCGCCTATCTGTTTGGCCAATACGGCCGCAAAAGAGAGAAACAATAAATTGCGTCCATCCACAAAGGTCGTCGGCAGCTGTCCTTCCTTCTCCTCGATGGCAATCTCCTGTCTCGTTAACGCGTTGGGAGCAAGCTGGCTCAAGAGCGACATATCCAGCACATGATGCTTGATCTGTTGTTCCTTGGCGATCTGGGCGGCACATTCCAGTTCAAGGCTGTGACGCTGTCCATAATTGAAGGTCACTGCCTCCACCTGGTCAAACCGCTTCATAGCCCAAAACAGACACGTTGTACTGTCCTGTCCGCCGCTGAAGACGACGATAGCTTTCTTGTTTTTCATCACATGATCTCCTCTCTGATCTCCCGGCAGTTGTCTGCACATAGGTAGTAGAGAGGTTCATAGAACAACACTCTTTGTCGATGACCACAGAAAAAAACGATACCTAAGGAGATATCGTTCCTTAGTTTTTTATAGAGGGTTTTTCTAGAACCTCTCCTGAAATCATCGCATCCGGCAACAGCACCTGCTGGCTGCCTTTACAATGGCTTCAGATTTTTATGGGTTTGTCGTTATTGTACTACAACTCCGCACTTCTTGCATGGCCATTGTAGGCTGGCATGTACGATACATAACCGTTTGGGATGGAAGCAAACTAAAGAAAAAAGCATCCGTCAGTCCCTTTTCAACCTGATTAAGGAGCGAGTACATGAACGTTTTTTCTTCCGTTTTCACTATACTTGCCTGCTTGGCAGTCATAGGCTGCACCAATCAGCAGGCGTTGCCAGAGGGGAATGTCCAGCAGCAGCAGCCAGAAAAAGAGAAGCAGCCTGACATGGATACTGAAGAAACCGAGTCCCCCTCCAGCACTGCTCATCCGAAAACCACAGTGTACCGTACAGCTCATCCTGGCCCGTCCGCACCTTCTCAACATACGGAGGCAGGGAAGATCATCCTGGATATTCCGATCATCAAGCAAAATCCGGAATTGAAATATGGCTGTGAAGTCACAAGCTTGGCTATGGTTTTACAGCATGCGGGAATTAAAGCCAACAAAATGAAACTAGCCAGAGAAATGCCCAAAGATAAGGATCCTGTGCAAAAAAACGCATCAGGGGACATTACTCGCTGGGGAAATCCGAATCACGGCTTTGTCGGCGATATTACTGGGCAGCGTCCTGGATATGCCATCTATGCCAAACCCTTGGAAGGATTGATGCGCCGTTATTTGCCAGAACGAACCGTTAATTTGACCAAACAGCCATTTGCCATCCTATTAGGACAAATTCGAGAAGGAAAACCGGTGATCGTTTGGACAACCGGTGACTACAAACTACCTGACCGCTGGGAATCATGGAAGCATGGAAATGAAAAGATCACTACCCCGCTTGATCTGCATGCGGTCGTTCTCGTCGGTTATGACAAGGAGCATGTCTATCTGAATGACCCGTTAACCGGAAAAAAAGCGCAAATGACCGACAGAGATACGTTTATTCAATCCTGGAAAGCACTCGGTCATCAAGCTCTTTCCTATCGATAGCAAAAAGCCGCTACCCTATGTAAGCGACGTGAGTTTTTCTTGGTAAAAGAAGTTGGTCAGCACCAGTTTATCTTCGTAATGGCTGTGAAAGAGATGCGTGGCAGCTGGGGACATCGGCGGGATTAACCATGACCAGTTGCCCGTAACTTCACGTCCGCTTTTTTCCTCCCTTTCCTCAAAGCACTTGAACAGTTGGCTTGCGTTATGATGGTCCACAATCGTGACTCCCTGTAGCATGGGAGTGCTCCAAATGCTGGCTGTGTCGGAATGTTTATGGGATGTTCCTATCCTTCCACCTCTGGAAGAATCGGCTTTTGCTCGAAACGTGTGGATAAGGCGATTAACGTCGTAGAATGACCAAAGGCCCCCAGCTTGTTCGTAAACTCCTCCAACGCCTCCATCGATTTTGTCTGTACCTTCAACAAAAAGTTGTGCTGCCCGCTTATTCGATGCAAATCGATCACTTCAGGAGACTCTTTGGCAAAATTGTCAAACTCCGTGCAAGAGTTGGTTTGCATTAAGATGAAAGCCATGATTGGTTTTCCTAATTTTTCAGGTTCAAGAACCGCCCTGTACTTCTTGATGACACCTCTGTCCTCAAGCTTACGAACACGCTCGGTAACAGCAGGCTGCGTCATGCCGATCACACGTCCCAGCTCTGACATCGTGATGCGTGAGTTTTCCTGCAGCAGCTCTAAAATACGCGAATCAACATGATCCATAGCAATCACCTTTTCTTTAAAAGTAAAAGAGATAAAATAACTTGAAAATCAAATGATTATTCTAAATATAACATGATTATATTATGTAGATTGACAAATATTTCTCCTATAATTCCAAGTATCTTATTTTTACAAAGGAGAAATCACATATGACTACTCTGTCTTCCCCGTACAAATTAAAAGGGTTGCATTTGAAAAACCGGATTGTCATGCCGCCCATGTGCCAGCTGTCCGTATGGGCTGAGGATGGAACGCCCAATGAATGGCACTATGTCCACTACGTGTCGCGAGCAATTGGAGGAACCGGGCTGATCATCATGGAAATGACCGATGTAGAACCGGACGGACGTATTGTGAATCAGGATCTCGGGTTGTGGTCAGATGAACAGATTCCGGCATACGCGAGGATTGTATCAGAAGTGAAAAAATATGGCGCTGCAATCGGTATACAATTAGGCCATGCCGGGCGGAAAGCAGAGGATGCTGAAGTTCCGGTTGCGCCATCCGCCATTGCGTACAGCGAGAGATACAAAACCCCTCGAGCGTTGAGCACGGAAGAAGTGAAGGAGCTGGTCCTTCATTTCAAGGAGGCTGCAAGACGTGCTGTAGCCGCTGGATTTGACACAATCGAAATTCATGGAGCACACGGCTACCTGATCCATCAGTTTCACTCGCCGTCTCTCAATCATCGCGATGACGTATACGGCCAAGACCTGGCTCTTTTTGGCACAGAGGTGATCAAAGCGATTAAAAGCGTCATACCGGACGATATGCCGCTCATCATGCGTCTTTCCGCGGTGGAGTATATGGATGGAGGGTATGGGCTTGATCATATCATTGAAATCGGTCGACGTTATCGTGATGCGGGGGTGGATCTGTTCCACATTTCAAGCGGCGGTGACGGACCGATCGGATCGAGAAAACCGGGAAGTCATGCAGGCTATCAAGTACCGTTTGCCCGTGCTGTCAAACAAGCGCTTGAGGTGCCAGTCATCGCAGTCGGCAATCTCGATGATCCGGAAGTAGCGGAAGCGACCCTTGCCAATGAAGACGCTGATCTCGTCGCCATCGGCCGCGGAATGCTGCGTGATCCTTATTGGGCCTTGCATGCGATTGAAGAAGTGGAAGGGAAAGTCTTG
>DASQNU010000059.1:0-12329 GCA_035644815.1 Bathyarchaeia archaeon
TTGATGGAAGATATGGGATGTATCGTCTGGACCCGGATGTGCCTCCGGATGAAATTGCACACTCATGATCGGCAGCTGCAAATGGCGCAGTCCTTCTACCGATTTGTCGTTTACATTGCGATAGGTGACGGCCAGCACCCGTTTGTCGATCGACTCTTCTTTGACTACGTAGCCGTGATTTTGCGATGTCATGTATACTTTCCCGGTGATCAGATCCTTCACCGGATGGTTGCTGCCGCGATGACCGTAGGACAATTTCTCCGTTTTCGCCTGGAACATGAGGGCGACCAACTGATGCCCCAAGCAGATTCCCAATGTAGGATAGCTCTCTGCTGCTTTGCGCCATTCCGCACAATACGGGAGCAGATCTGCGGGGTCTCCCGGACCGTTGGAAAACACGATGCCATCCGGGGACAGCGCTTGGATTTGCGCGTAGGTGGTATTGAATGGAACAACGGTAACCTTGCAGCCGCTCTCCAGCAAAGATTGCAGGATGGAACGCTTTGCCCCCAGATCCACCAGCACGACATGCTCACCTTGCCCCGGGTAGGTTTCCATTTTTCGCGGAGAGACACTGGCCACCAGCGTTTTGCGAGTTTGCTCATGTCCCTCTTGGTAAGCGGCCACTTCCTCTACCGAGAGCGGACGATCCGCGATGATGCCATAGATGTTGCCGTGTGTTCTTACCAGCTTGGTGATGCTCCGCGTATCCACACCGGCCAGAATCGGAAAGCCGAAGTGCTCTGCAATTTGCCCAAGGGAGGAGCTGCTGCGGTAATGACTTGGCGCTTCGCACAATTCACTGACCACCATGCCTTTCAGCGCTGGTGCCAGTGCTTCATAGTCCCATTCATTAATTCCGTAGTTGCCAATCAACGGGTAGGTAAAAGTCACGATCTGTCCGGCGAAGGAGGGATCGGTCATAACCTCCTGATATCCAGTCATGCCTGTATGAAAAACCACTTCACCGTATGCATCCTGCATGGCCCCATGAAGCGTCCCTGTAAACACCTGCCCATTCGCCAGGGTAAGATATCCGGTGTTGTGTCCTTTGTTCTCTTGTTTCAAAATGCCCACTCCTCTCTCTGTCAGTCGAATCCGTGTATGTTTAACGCAAACATATGCATAATAATGAATTAATATACATGATAATTAATAAAAATGCAACGAGTATTCTAAAAATAGACACTCGTTGCTCGTTATTTTTATACGTTTTGGAGTGCGTCCTCTAATGCTGCGGCAATTTTTTCGATCTCATCCTCGGTCGTAATATACGAAGGAAGCAGCCGTACTACCTGCGGGCCTGCTACCAATAGCAGGATACTGTGCTGTTCACGAATGTAGGTGATCAAATCTGCTGCCGGTTGAGCCGTTTCAAGGCCAAGCAGCAAGCCCTTTCCGCGAATCGCCTTCACCTTGTCAGGATACGCCTGCTGTATGGTTTGCAGACGATCCATCAATTGTTGATGCAAGGCTTTCACCTTTGCGGGCGCTTGCTCTGCGATCATTGTCTCTACCGTAGCAATGCCCGCCGCCATCGCCAATGGATTGCCCCCGAATGTGGTCCCATGCGTGCCCGGTGTAAAACCTTGGGCCACTTCCTCCGTTGCCAGGATCCCGCCTACCGGGAAGCCGCTGCCCAGCGCTTTGGCAACCGATATGATGTCCGGCTTGATGCCGTAATGCTGGTAGGAAAACCACTCTCCTGTGCGCCCCATTCCCGTCTGGATCTCGTCTATGATCAGCAGAGCTCCATGTGTGTCGCAGAGCTTGCGAAGCTCCTTGACCCACGCTTCCTCAGCCGTATTGACGCCGCCTTCCCCTTGGACCAGTTCCAGCATGACCGCGCATGTCTTGGGGCTGATCGCTTCTTGGACAGCTTGCACATCGTTATACGGCAGATGAACAAACCCTTCCGGCAGCGGCAGGAAGCCTTCCTTCACTTTGTCCTGCCCGGTTGCAGTCAAAGTAGCCAATGTCCGTCCGTGAAACGATTGTTTAAAGGTAATAATCTCGTAGCGCTCTTCGCCCTTCACTTTTTGCATATAGCGCCGGGCCAGCTTGATTGCCGCCTCATTGGCTTCCGCTCCGCTGTTGCAAAAAAAGGCACGATCCAGACCGGAGATGGCCGCCAACTTTTCTGCCAGCTGCTCTTGCAGAGGGTGCTCCACCAGATTGCTGGCATGCCAGAGCGTATCCACCTGTTCATGCAGTCGTTTAGCGACTGTCGGCGGCACGTGTCCCAGTGCGTTAACCCCAATACCCGATGTAGCATCGAGGTATTCGCGTCCTTTGTCGTCCCAGACACGATTTCCTTGACCCTTTACTGGCCGAATTGGCCATTTCGGGTACGTATTCATCAAATGTGCTGCTGTTGTCGCCGTACTCATATTCCCACTCCTTTGATTGTTGTTCCTATCTCTCTACCTGCGCTTGCCTGCTTGAGATCATCGGCTTCTCCCAGGCAGATGACTACTTCCTTTACGCCCTCTTGCAAGGCATCCAGCGCAGCTTTTACTTTGGGGATCATGCCCCCGTAGATTTCCCCTGATGCAATCATGTTTTCAATTTGCGCTGCATTTGTATGCGTGAGCAGTCTTTTTTCACCCTGTGCATCCGTCTGCAAAATGCCCGGCACATCTGTAATCATCAGCAGTTTTTTTGCTTGGAGCGCTGCAGCGATGGCTCCCGCTGCCGTATCGGCATTAATGTTGAAACAGCTCTTCCCGTCAGCCGAGATCCCTACCGGTGCGATAACCGGAATGTAGCCAGCTGTGAGAATCGTCTGAATCACACTTCCATCGACTTGCTCAATCTCTCCCACCTGTCCGAGTGGCTTCGTGGTTTTCCGAGCAGTCAATAGTCCTCCGTCCTCTCCGCTCACCCCCCATGCTTTTCCGCCAGCCTGTTGAATCCGACGAACCAATTGTTTATTGATTTGTCCGGCGAGTACCATCTCCACCACTTGCATCGTTTGCTCACAAGTAACTCGCAGGCCATCTGCAAATTGCGGTTCGATCTGCAGGGAGGAGAGCATGGCGTTGATCGCCGGCCCGCCGCCATGGACGATGACCAGCTGCTGACCGTCCCGTTGCAAAGCTGCAATGGCGGCAAAAAACGATTCCGGTAATTGCTCCATTGTACTGCCGCCGCATTTTAGCACTATCAACGATTCTTTCATGATCTCTCTCCTATCTACGGAAATACAGGTACGATCGGCAACCCGATTGTTTCCTCCAGCCCAAACATGATGTTCATATTTTGCACCGCTTGACCCGCTGCTCCCTTGACGACATTATCAATTACGGAAAGCACGATGACGCGACCCGTTCTTTCATCGAGGTGCAGGGCGATGTCGCAATAGTTGGAACCATATACTTCTTTTGTCCGCGGATGGCTGCCAAAAGGCCGTATCCGGACAAACGGTTTGTCTGCATATGCCGCCTCATAGAGCTGTTGCAATTGCTCGGCAGTGACCGTGGTTTGCAGCTTGGCATAAGCCGTAGCCAGGATTCCGCGCGTCATGGGTACTAGATGCGGCGTAAAC
Source organism: Bathyarchaeia archaeon (assembly GCA_035644815.1). Lineage (GTDB taxonomy): Bacteria > Bacillota > Bacilli > Brevibacillales > Brevibacillaceae > Brevibacillus_F. The sequence continues at coordinate 3,548 of DASQNU010000059.1, forward strand.
TGGATCAGTGGTTCCGCACCCGTCTGCCTGTGCAGCTCCTGTTCAATTTCCGGGGTATGCTGATGCTGCCCCACTTTATAGGCCGAAATGCTTTCATTGACTTCACTGAAATGTACCCCGAGGGAAACGCCCCTGCCAGCACCGGAAACCCCGGATTTGGCATCTACAATCCAGCTCTTCTGGTCAACCCAACCGCTTTTTGCCAGCGGCAGCAATCCCAGCAAGGTAGCCGTTGGATAACAGCCTGGATTGGCGAGGAGCGTTGCATCAGCAACTCTTTCCCGATTCCACTCCGGCAGGCCAAACACAGCCCGGTCCAGCCAATCCTGTGCAGCTGGCTCTTTTTTATACCAGCTGCGATATTGCTCAGGTGACGACAAGCGAAAATCTCCGGAAAGATCAATCACGCGTACCCCTTTTTCAATCAGCTGCGGAGAAAGCGCACTGCTGACACCCGCCGGCGTTGCCAGAAAGATCAGTTCATTGTCGCTGGCCATCCGCTCCGGATCAATTGCCTCCAATCGCGGCAATGCCTGCCCGGTGAGATGCTGAAAAGCAGGGACCAGGGACTCCCCTTCTGCCGAGCTTGTATACAGTCGATTCACTTTTGCCAATGGATGCTGGGAAAGCAGACGGATCAGCTCTACACCGCTGTATCCAGTTGCTCCGACAATTCCGACTCGTATCATGGTTTTCTACACCCTTCTGAATTTTTATACAACAATAATAATAAAAATACAGAAGAAACACAAACAAAAAACGTCCGACTTTTTTTGACGGACGTTCTCGCCTTTACACAATCATCATTTTTTATCAGCCAGCCACGCTGCTACGGCTTCCGCATCAGCACCAGTTGCCATCCCTGGTGGCATACCGCCTTTTCCTTTTTCAATAATCTCCATGATTTGCTCACGGCTGTATTTGGAGCCCACAGCCGTCAGATTGGGTCCGACCATCCCCTCCAGATTCTGACCATGGCAAGAGGCGCACTTGTTTTTATAAGTCGCTTCTGCAGCCGCTGCATCATACGTAGCATTTCCCCCGGTTGCCGGTGGTGTTTCTGTCGCTGGTGTTTCTGTCGCCGGTGTTTCTGTCGCTGGTGTCTCGGTAGCTGGTTGACCGGCTGGTTGCTGCGCCTGATCCCCGCCGCCGCCACAGGCGCTAAGCGCAATGGTCAAAGCACCTGCTGCTGCGAACCCCCATAAACGGTTCATGTCGCTTCCTCCCTTAGATGTTCTTTCTCGCTAAGTATTCCTCACCGTAAGAAAGAACATACGGTTCGTCAGTAGGAATTTTGACAATAAATGGCGAAAAGCTTTGCAAAACGATCTTTATAAAAACGGGGTTGAGATATGAATCAGGATGCCTTGCTTGTTCATACCCTTCATGCTTTTTTGCCTTTTGAGGTGATGATTCTCGACGAAACAGGAGCCATTCAATTTTTGAATCGATCTGCAGAAGAGTATTTGGGCTGCCGTATGGAAAATGTGATAGGTACGAATATCGAGGCATTTTTCCCGAGGCTTCTGTCGGATCACAATCATTTGGAATGTTCACATCGCCGTATGGAGATCAAACCTTTTTCCTTCGCTGAGAAATCCTTTTATCTTTGCATTGCGAAGGACATGGCAGAAAAAAGACGGCTGGAAAACGAACTGCGGTCGACCGAGGAGGAATTTCGGGAAGCCATCGATTTGCAGCAAGGGATGATCTTCAAATATAAAAAGGTGGACGGACGATTCATCCATACTTTGTGCAATGGCGAGCTCGCATATAAACTAGGGCGGAACCCTGAAACTGTCATCGGATGCGAGTTGTCCGATTTTCTCCCTCCTGAAGTTGCCGAGCGCAAAATTGCTTATTATGAACGTGCTTGGAATGGAGAAAGCGTCACCTATGAAGGGACTAGCGGGACCGGAATTACGTATCTGGCGATATTGAAGCCTGTCTATCGCAATGGTGTAGTGACAGAAGTAATTGGCTCGTGTGTAGACATTACGGATCGCAAACGGGTCGAGGAGGAACTGCGGCTTAGCGAGGAACGCTATCGCCTGATTGCCGATAACGTGCTGGATCTCATTCGCACAGTGGATAGAGACGGCATCATTCTTTATGCTTCTCCTTCCCACGCAACTGTCCTAGGCTACGATCCGGAAACTTTAGTGGGAAAAAAATGCTCGACTCTTCTTTATCCGGAAGATCTTGATGCTGCTACGCGCTTATTTCGGGAAATGCTGCGGACCAAGCAGCCTACCCCGTGTTCCGAATTTCGTTATCAAGATGTGAACGGGAATATACATATTATTGAGGTGAGAGGCATCCCTGTGTTGGGAGCTGACAAAGAGGTAGAAAAGGTGATCATCTTTGGTCGTGATATCTCGGAGCGACGGAAAACGGAGGAGCTGCTGCGACATTCCGATAAATTATCCGTACTGGGTGAGCTGGCCGCCGGAATTGCCCATGAGATTCGCAACCCTTTGACTGCCCTGCGAGGGTTTATCCAGCTATTACAGACCGAAAATTTCGAAAATAAACGCTACCTGGATGTCATGATGGCAGAAATCGACCGCATCAATTTCATTGCCAGCGAGCTGCTTTTGCTGGCAAAGCCACAGGCCCATCATTTCAGAAGACACGATCTCTATTTCTTGCTGCACAGTGTCATCAAGCTGCTCGAGCCGCAGACCAATATGGATAATATCCGAATATGCCTAACCCTGAATGCCCCCATTCCGTTTATTTACTGCGAAGAAAAACAAATGAAGCAAGTGTTTATCAACTTGATCAAGAATGGAATTGAAGCCATGCCAGAGGGCGGCGACCTCTTCATTTCCATCTCCTTGCCGAATAGCAATCATGTACGGATTCAATTTATCGACCAAGGCTGCGGCATTCCCGAGGAATTGATCCCGCGTCTCGGTGAACCTTTTTACAGCACAAAAGAAAAGGGGACTGGCCTCGGGCTGATGGTCAGCCAAAAAATCATCAAAGAGCATCACGGACAGTTAACCATAGAAAGTCAGGTAGGAAAAGGAACGGTGGTCAGCATTGTGCTTCCCACCGTTTTGTAACCAAGCTTATGATTTGTTAAGACTGGAGCGTAAATACGCATCGATGAATATGTCGATCTCTCCATCCATGACCGCCTGGACGTTACCAGTTTCCATATTGGTCCGGTGATCCTTCACCATACTGTAAGGATGGAAGACATAAGAACGAATCTGGCTCCCCCATGCGATGTCTTTCTGCTCACCTTGAATGGCGGCAAGGGTTTTCTCTTGCTCCTCTCGCATCCGCTCAAACAGACGCGCACTGAGCATTTTCATTGCGCGTTCGCGGTTTTTAATCTGCGAGCGCTCCGTCTGGCAGGTCACGACAATCCCTGTAGGCAAGTGCGTGATCCGTACGGCGGAGTCCGTGGTGTTAATATGCTGACCACCCGCACCGCTAGCACGATACGTATCGATCTTGAGGTCTTCGGAGCGGATTTCCACCTCATCGTCATTTTCAATCTCGGGCAGGACATTGCAGGATACAAATGACGTATGCCGGCGTCCGGAAGCATCGAATGGCGAAATACGCACGAGACGATGGACTCCTTTTTCCGATTTGAGATAGCCGTACGCATTATGTCCCTTGATCAGCAAGGTGACACTTTTGACACCCGCTTCATCCCCGGGCAGATAATCCAGCGTTTCCACCTTGAATCCATTCGCTTCTGCCCAGCGCGTATACATCCGCAGCAGCATGGAGGCCCAGTCCTGCGACTCCGTGCCGCCTGCTCCGGGATGAAGCTCAAGGATGGCATTATTTTTATCGTACTGGTCGCTCAGGAGCAGCTGCAGCTCAAAGCTTTCAAACTGCTTTTTCAAGGTCTGTGTGCTGTCATACAGATCAGGGACCATCGACTCGTCGCCTTCCTCCACGACAAGTTCCAGCATGACCTGGAGATCCTCATAGGCCGCATCCAGCTCTCCCATTTTGTCGACCAAGGATTTGATTGCGTTCAGTTCACTGATCGTTTTTTGGGCCGCATCATTGTCATCCCAAAAGTCGGGAGCCAGCATGCGATCCTCCAACTCTCCTATGCGTTCCTTTTTGACAGGCAGGTCAAAGAGACCCCCTAATTTCCGCTAAGCGTTTTCCCAAAGCGGACATCTCTTGCTTGACGTCCACTACATCTAATAAGGCCATTGAAAGCCCACCTTCCTTTTCCTGTTGATCTGTTCTTATTGTATCGCAATGAGTGGGGAGTGCAACCATTCCACTTGTCCAAAAACGCAAGACCCCGGGCCAAAATCAGCCCAGGGCATGTCCGCGCTAGTCCTTCAAAGCATTATAGATGTTCGCTTCACCAGCGCCAAAGTATTTGTCCTCGCCGTTTTTGCCCAGATCTTCCGCTGTTTTTTCAATCAGCGCCTGGATCTTGGACGGGCTGTAGTTCGGGTGCTCGGCTTTGATCACCGCGGCGATGCCGGCTACTTTTGGCGCAGCCATGGACGTTCCGTGCATGAACGCATAGCCTTTCAGATTCGAAGTGAAGTATGGATCGAGATAGGTTGGATAGGTAGACAGCGTACGGTACTTGAAGTCACGCTTGTCGAGATAGTTGCCGTCCGGATCCTCCCGATACAGCTCGTCGTACACCGGTCCATTATCTCCGCCCGGAGCTGCGACATCGATATCGTTTCCATAGTTGGAATAGAAGGCGATCAAGTCATCCGACCACTCATTGGAGGACGATACGGTAATCACTCCTGGTATTTGGGCGGGGACTACACGGGAAGGTCCCTTGATATCCAGACCATACGTATCCTTCCAGTAGTCCTGCATGTCATGCAAGCTGCCCAGATTGCGCGAATCATTCCCCGCTGCAACGACAACTGTGACCCCTTTATTCACCGCATATTGAACGGCCCGCTTGTAGGCCACCATCGAGGCGGAGTCGCCTTTCTCGCCCAGATTGTGCGCCATCCAGCGCCAACCGCCCAAGCTCATATTGATGACCGCCACTTCATCATTCGCCGCTGCGACGATGGCGTCGGTGATCCAGGATTGCTGGGCACCGCCTGTCGCTCCAAACACGCGATACGCGCGCACTTTCAAATTAGGACCGACCCCGAGCACCTTGCCATTCGCTGCGATGGAACCTGCCACGTGTGTACCGTGACCATTTTCATCCCATGCATCGTCAGTGCCGGGTACGAAGGTCTTACTGCCCTCTTCATCCGCATTTTCCTTCAGATCCGGATGGTCAAAATCCAAGCCGGTGTCAATAATGCCGACTACCGTGTCATGATCCCCCGAATTCAGCTCATGGGATTTAAAATCATTGGTGATCTTCTTGATATCCCATTGCAGATCATGATAGTTTTGGTCCGGATCATCCCAATCCGGCTGCGGAATGTCGGTAATCGGCTTTCCATCCGCATCTTCCGGATCTTCCTCGATGTATACCTCCAGCTCTTCATCGGCAGCATGAACCTCGCCGTCTTCCCGTATCTGATCGAGGAAATCTGCATCATCCGAACTTACGGACACGATGCCAATCTCTTCAATGGCCCGCTCGACCTCTCCGCCCGCTTCTTCAATCCGATCTTCATAATCGTCCGGTAATTCTTCCCCTTTAAAGGCAACCATATAATATTTATCCGCTTTCGCTTCGACCACGGGCGCTTGAACAGTCGCAAGGGTTGTAGCGATCAACGAGAATACAATCGTGGAATTCATGGCAATCATTTTATAGGTAGCTTTCATGGATATTCCCCCATTTCGTATCAATACGCTTGTCCTTAGGTAAAAATGTAAAGAATTTTCACTCCTTTTTCCACAAAAAGCGTTCGTCTCTTTCCCCTATGAACTGACAGCCCTAGACTTCGCTTACGTCCATAAACAGAAAAAAAACATCCTCTCTGTCGAAGAAAGGATGCTTTTCGTCATTTATTATTTGCTTTTCTTGCCGCCGCGCTTGCGTTCTTGCTCCTCCGCACGACGCTGAGCCCGATTTTTCGGATCGGCATCGCCCGAAGTCTCGCTGATCGGACGCTCCGAAGGGCCGGATGTCTGGAGGGCAGTTGGATCTGCACCTTGTCCTTTGATGACCTCTTGGCGCTCCAGGTTTTGGTTAACCTCAGCCTTCATCAGGTACATCGCGACTTCTTCCTCAACAGCAGCGACCATGTTTTGGAACATTTCGTAGCCTTCAAACTGATATTCACGCAACGGATCGTTTTGTCCATAGGCGCGCAAATGAATACCTTGACGCAGTTGCTCCATCGCATCGATATGGTCCATCCACTTGCTGTCTACAGCGCGCAGGACGACGACTTTTTCAAATTCGCGCATCATCTCGCCAATTTGGGCTTCACGCTGTCTGTAATGGTTTTCCACTTGTTCCTTGATAAATTCGAGAATTTCCTCTGCCTCTTTGCCTTTCAACTGGGAGACCGTAATGGAGTCCTCTGGCAGATAAGTGTTGGTCGCGGCATCGACCAGACCTTGCAGATCCCAGTCTTCCGGTACTTCTTCTTTCGGGCAGTAAGCCGCCACATTGCGCTCTACCACACTGTTGATCATGCCTAGCGCGATGTCGCTCATGTCTTCTCGTTCCAAAATATCGCGGCGCTGCTTGTAGATCACTTCGCGCTGCTGGTTCATCACATCGTCGTATTGCAAGACCACTTTCCGCGCGTCGAAGTTGGAGCCTTCCACGCGTTTCTGTGCTTGCTCAACCGCACGGGATACCAGTTTGCTCTCGATCGGCACATCTTCCTCCATCCCGAGACGATCCATCATGTTCATGATGTTTTCTGCCCCGAAACGACGCATCAACTCATCCTGCAAAGAGAGGAAGAACTGGGATGAACCCGGGTCTCCCTGACGTCCGGCACGACCGCGCAGCTGGTTATCGATCCGACGGGATTCGTGGCGCTCGGTACCCAAGATATGAAGACCGCCAATCTCTGCTACGCCTTCACCCAGCTTGATGTCTGTACCGCGGCCGGCCATGTTGGTCGCGATCGTTACCGCACCGTATTGTCCGGCACGAGCTACGATTTCAGCCTCACGCGCATGCTGCTTCGCGTTCAATACGTTATGCGGCACGCCTTTTTGCTTGAGCATGTGGGATAGACGCTCCGAGTTTTCGATGGAAATGGTGCCCACCAGTACTGGTTGTCCTTTTTTGTGGCGTTCCACGATGTCATCGACCACGGCACGGTACTTGGCCGCTTCGGTTTTGTAGATCAAATCCGGGAGATCTTGGCGGATGACTGGCTTATTCGTCGGAATGACCACAACGTCCATGCCATAGATTTTCTTAAGCTCTTCTTCTTCCGTTTTGGCCGTACCGGTCATACCGGCAAGCTTCTGATACATGCGGAAGTAGTTTTGCAGTGTAATGGTGGCGAGCGTCATGCTCTCGCTTTGCACCTTCAAGCCTTCTTTTGCTTCGATCGCCTGGTGCAGACCTTCGCTGTAGCGGCGGCCAACCATCAATCGTCCGGTAAATTCGTCAACAATCACTACCTCGCCGTCTTGCACGACGTAATCCACATCGCGCCTGAAGATGGACTGTGCCTTGAGTGCAGCCATGATGTGGTGGTTCAGCGTCATATGGGCAGTGTCGTACAGGTTGTCGATGTTGAATGCTGTTTCAACTTTGCTGACACCCTCGTCAGTCAGACTCACGATCTTCAGCTTCTCATCGATCGTATAATCTTTTTCCTCTTCCAGTCGTTTCACAAAGTGTGCGCAGATGTAATACAGCTCCGTCGAACGATTGGCTGCACCAGAGATGATCAGCGGTGTACGCGCTTCGTCGATCAGGATGCTATCCACCTCGTCCACAATTGCATAGAAGAGTGGTCTTTGCACCATTTGCTCCTTGTAGAGCACCATGTTGTCACGCAGGTAGTCAAAACCGAATTCGTTATTCGTACCATACGTAATATCGCAAAGATAAGCCTCGCGTTTTTCTTCAGGAGTCAGGCCGTGTTTGTTCAACCCTACACTGAGACCCAAAAAGTTGTACAGCTCACCCATTGTCTGGGAGTCGCGCTCAGCCAAGTATTCGTTCACGGTTACAACGTGGACGCCCTTGCCCTCCAACGCATTCAGGTAGGTTGCCAGGGTTGCTACAAGCGTTTTCCCCTCACCTGTTTTCATCTCGGCGATGCGTCCTTCCTGGAGGACCATACCACCGATCAGCTGCACATCGTAGTGGCGCATGCCCAGCACACGCTTGGACGCTTCACGGCAAACCGCAAACGCCTCGTTCAAAATATCATCCAGCACTTCACCTTGAGCGAGTCTGGCTTTGAAGCTCTCTGTTTTTTCTCTCAATTGGGCATCGGTTAATGCCGCAATCTCAGGCTCCAGTGCGTTAATTTTTTCAACGCGCTTGAACATTTTCTTTACTTCACGTTCGTTACTATCTCCAAATATCTTTTTAACAAGCCCTAACATGGGGACACTCCTTCCTTCCTCGGGGAAGACCGTTTGAGCACCTATTCTTATTCTCTAAAGATCTATTTTAACAAATGAATCCACACATGCACAAGTAAAGAGGAGTTGCTCATCACAACTCCCCTGCTGTGTGTGGATTTATTTCGGTTCAATCAAACCATATCGCCCATCATGGCGGCGGTAAACCACATTGACATCGCTGGTGTCGGAATTTTGGAAGACGAAGAAACTGTGGCCAAGCATATCCATCTGCATGACAGCCTCTTCCGCATCCATCGGTTTCAGGTCAAATCGCTTGGTTCGCACGATATCAATG
>DASQNU010000060.1:0-30543 GCA_035644815.1 Bathyarchaeia archaeon
GCATCCACCAGCTGTTGCCAGTTTCCCAAGTCAACCACATCGTATCCGTTGTCGCGAAGCATTTTTCTCACTGCTGTCAATGAGCCTTCTACAGCAACTCTCGGCATACGCTACCTCCCTGTGTTGGTCATTATTTACGCAGGAATAGTTTTATGGACATCGGGATCGCGCCAAACCAACGCGAGGTCCATCCTTCTTTCGGTGCTTTCCGCTTTTTGCGTTCCTCAACGGGGGTTTCCATATACTCGACAAACCACTTCGTTAAGTATTTCAGATAATCTTGAAAGGACATGGTGCTCTCTCCTTCCCTAGTGCTCCGACACCAGGAGAATCATACACCCATTAGTCTCTCCGGAAGAGCTCTTGTTCAACCATGACCTATTCAAAATTCACACAATCCGTGCAACCGATATCCTGGACGAAGCATCACCTGTTTCCCAGTGGAAATGACCTGCCCGTACCGGTATCACGAGAATAGGTTTCCCATTTTCAAGACGCTTACCCTTTGTCATTTTGGACCATAATCGAGATCGTTTTCGTATCGGCATTGTAATCCGTCCGATAGCGAAGCACATCCCGAAAAAGCTCCATCGGAACCATCGTCCGATCTTTGATTTCCGTGACCGGCTTGGTTAGCTTGTACGACTTATCGCCTAAACGAATTACGTTGCTGCCTTCCTGAATCAACAGATCATTGGCTCCAGCACGCAAGCGGATTGCTTGTTTTTCGGCGGACCATTCAATGCGGTAGCCGAGCTTTTCCATCACCTCGCGCAGTGGCAGATAGACCGTGTCTCCATGTACACGTGCGGGAACTGTCGGGTAAAAGCTCATGCCATTAATGACTGTATCGACATAGTAGACGACGGAAACAGGGGCAAGCCCTGTCTGGTTAGGCCGCTGGACATTCGGGACAAAATAAGCGGCTTCTCCCCGCAGCGTTTGTCCCAATGCCTGATCCAGATGCTCCGGACCGATGATCTTACGTTGATAATCACGGTGCACCCGTTTTAAGAATGCCACAAATTTTTCATCGCCAATCTGTCTGCGCAAATAATCGTACATGGTTGCCCCTTTGGCGTACCACGTCCATGTAAATTCATCACTTGTCGCAAACTGATGCAGCTGCTTCGCCAGCTTCCCTTGTGGATACTGTCGTTCTAATTGCTTTGCACTGGCTTGATATTTTTTCAACACACTGTCCGCGGAAGCTTGTCCATACCGTTTTTGGTTGTAGTAATAGACGCTCAGCTCGACCAATCCTTCATCTACCCAACCTGAGGACGCTTCCAGGGTACCCACGCTGTTATACCACCACATATGAGCGATCTCATGCGGTAACCAGTGATCCACCGAATGATCGGCAAATAAATTGCGGCGGAAAATGGCCAGGTTGGAGTATTCCATGGCATGAGTAAACGTATTGGTTTCCGCGATCGCTACATTCGGAAACGGCAACGAACCAAAGGTGTCAATATAAACCGGGAAAACTTCTTGGGCAATCGCTTTGATCCGATTGATCTGCTCTTTGCTCGTCGAGGCAATGTCTACACGCAGATTCGGCTCAAAGGTGATCGTCTCCACTTGGTACAGGGGACTGCCGACCAAGGAAAAATTCAAGATATGCTTTGCCTTGTATCGGAGCTCCTGCCGTCCATTGGCAACTTTGCGGTCCTCTCCTCTTCCCCAGGAAGTCACCCATTGATATCCTTCCGGGGAGGAGAACGTCACATCATAATCGCCAAAATGGTAAACGAACGGGTCGCCGAAACTGCCGCGCTCAGGCGGTTCGTACCAGTAGCCTTTTTGATGCAATGCGCCCAGCATTGGGTACCAGTTGGTCAATGTCCAAATGTCATCCCGAACACCAAAGCGTGTTCCCCCCCGAGGCACATTCGTCTCAAAATCAATGGTCAAGGTTGTCCGCTTTTCGTTTGTAAAGCGATTCGGAAAAACGATCACCGAGTTTTTCCGCTGAAAAGAAAGCGCCTGATCTTGATGTCTGATGGATGTTATCGTGGTCGGACTCCACTGATAGTCATATAAAAAAAGGCGTAAATCCGTTGTGTGCGGATTGTCAAAGGTGAGCTGCATGCTCCCTTTTATTTTTGCCTCATTCGTCAGCAAAGAAGCATTGATTGTATAGACCGGGTGCAAATCCTTCACATACGAAGGCAGCGGCGGCTCATGAGCAAACGGATCCGCTCCCAATTGTTGAGGTGGTGCTGCTGCCGGAAAAGAGGAGGCAAACCATTGCTCGATCTGCGGCCATTTGAACACGATTCCCGCTCCTCCAAACAGAAGCGTCAAGGTGACGCAGATCAGTATGCTTGTTTTCTGGATTGTATTCATGCGAACTCCCTAGCTAGCCAGACTTTTCTCTACACATTGTAACAAATTTCGCATAGCCATTGTTGAAATATGAAGAATCTTCTACATGAAAAAAGCTGCCTAGTCCGGATTGCGGATACAAATAGGCAGCCATGTTATTTTATTCACGCATAGGGGACTGCGGAGATTTCCACGTCATGACGTCTTGCCCATTTGTGCAGATCCATCAAAAATGGAATGACATCCGCGTGATCGCTATGGACACACAGCGTATCCGCTGCCAATTCAAGGAGACTGCCATCGACCGTGCGCACCGTCTGTTCCAGCACCAAGCGGCTGGTCTGCTCCATCCGCTCCTCCATGCTGATCAAGACGCTGCCTTCGAGCTCGCGAGGGGCCAATCGTCCATTGGGCAGGTAAGCTCGATCCGCAAATACCTCCTCCGCCACGACCAAGCCATGTTCCATTCCTACATGTACGATAGCACTTCCTGAAAGTGCATATAGGGTCAATTCATCATCTACATCCGCGATTGCACGTACGACGGCCTCTGCTAATTCCGGACGCTCGGCCGCTTCATTATAGAGTGCTCCATGCAATTTTACATGATGGAGCCTTCCTCCCATGGCACGTGTCATTCCATGCAGAGCAGATACTTGATACAAAACGATATCATATACCTCATTCAGGCTAAGATTCATTGAACGACGGCCAAACCCTTGCGAATCCGGATAACCTGGGTGCGCACCAATCATGACACCGTTTTGGATCGATGCTTCTACGATCCGACGAATGCTATGGGGATCTCCAGCATGCAGGCCACAGGCAACATTCACAGAGGTAATCCATTTTAAAATACCCATGTCTTCGTTCATGCGATACCGACCGGTTGCTTCTCCCAAATCACAATTGATATCCAATCTGCTCATTGTACTCCCCTGCCTTTTGCTTTCGAACTTTTTTGTAAGCGCATACATTTTCTGAGTTGTCTTTTAAGCATATCACGTTGGTCCCTTGAGAAAAAGAAAAAGCTGCCAATTCCGGCAGCTTTCCCCTTATCGTACACTTCCTACTTCCGCATTGCCTGCCCGCGCACTTTCCATCAAGCTATCCGCTAAGGCAATCAGCTGATTTTTTTCTTGCTTGTAGTCATATTCCTTCGCCTTATCCGGCTTAGCGTTATTGTACTCCACCGGAATTTCATGACGATGGGAACGCTCAATGCGAGTAACGAATGGAAGCCGCTCCATGACCCGAATAGCTTCATCGATCTCTGCCGCGTCCACATACATGGAGACGTAGTTCAGCCGTTTGGAAATATAGTGGATCGAGCCGAATTTACGCAAATTTTTCGCCATGCGTGCATGCTTGATCCATACTGCTACGCCTAATCTTTTATCCCTCATGCTACCTTACAATCCCCTTCCCACTGACAAATGCATCTATTCCTTTGGCTTCAGGATGATTTCTTTTTCTTGATGCTGCAGCCACAGCTTCCTCCCGTGCCACACCCGCCCGCTTTGGTTTCCAGGAACGGGTTATTGCTTGGGACCTTGATTGTATGGGAGACAGAATCAGCGATCGTGCGGCTTACTTGATAAAGCAAGTTATCCAAAGCGTCCTCTGCGCGTTTAAATGCTTGTACGGTGTCAAGCATCTCCAATGATCGCTTCAGCTGACGGACTTCTGTAGAGATTTTATCGAAATCGGGATGGTATTTCCCGAAACGTTGCACGTCTTCGTAGGCTTCTTTCTTCTTTTCAAAAAGAGCGAGCAGCTCCTGCGCCTGTGTATCCTCTTCCATACGCTTTTTGGCAGTCAGGTACGCTTCCACCTCATTCGATTGATTAATCATTTGCGATAATTCATGGGATTCCATGATCAATTCAACCATATCAACACTTTCTACCGTTTCAATCATGTGCTTGACCCCCTTTCAGGCGACATTGAACTTCTTCGAGTGGCTTCGAATGAAGTTTTTCTTATTGTACCACGAAAATGACAAATTTGTTGCAGTTTCGTATTAGAGATAAGCTGGAAGAACAATTTGGGCACGGCCAATCTCCTCCAGCCTACATGTTTTCCTTTTGCGTCCGGTATCTACGGTGACCACCCAATAGCCCATCTCCACCTCAAGACGCTGCGGAATCCCCTGCCACTCTTCTCCGTTTTTTTGTTCAAAGCGCAGCTCCAAGCCCAATTCGATTGCACGTCTGCATAGATCTCGTAGCGTTTGTGGATGGTAGGTCTGAAAATGACTCGTCCACATTTTCGGCAAGGCACGCAAAGCCCCTAGGCTTTCCTCCGTATCAGGAAACGTATTTTCAACCTGGTAGCCGGCTGTCTCCCGATGGTCCGAAAACAGACCGACAGCCTCTCTTTCTGCGATTGGCCCCTCACGCTGTGCAGCTTTTTGGCGGATAAGCCCTTCCGACAAGATCACCTCATACCCGCATCTGTGCAGAGCAGCAGCCATCTCTTTTTCGATATCTGGTCGGATCAGCACATCTGTGGAGGAAATTTGTTCTCCTAAATAGGGGACGAGCAAAGGGATTTTCATCATTTCCTCGAGCAAGTGCGGTTCTGCTACACGAACGCGGATGACGCGCTCAAAATGGATTTGCTTCGCTTTTTCGCTCCACCGCCTTAGCAGCTCGCCCACTTCTTCCGGAATCGGATAGGCAGAGCCTTCTTGCAAAAAGGCGAATGCTTGCTCCCAGCTTGAGCCATAAGAAAGATAAGTGCGAATACGCTCTGGATCAAGCTCAGCTTGGATCCACTCTCCCGCAAAAGACAGCTTCGCAATCTGACTTAGCTGCCATAGTTTATGCAAGGAAACCAGAGGAGGTACAATCAATTCTCCTGTCGGTTGTACATACCACCCATCCTCTGACGCCCGGCGTGTAAGCAGATTCCATCTCCAGTAAAGCCGATTTTCCCACTCCCCAAGCTGGATCCAGCCAAGCCCGAGCAAAGGGTGCAGCCACAGTTCTTTGAGGGATAGTTCTGCTTCATCGGGTAATGCATACCCGAGCTGGCTAAGATGGGCAAGTCCATCCTCTACGCTTTGCCAGCCTTCTCCCTCGATACTCTTCATGCGATATGCAAAAGCTTCCATCCACGGTTCCGCGGGCAGGTAGGTATCCACGATCACTTGCCATTCCCGGCTCCAGCGAATCGTGGCCGGAAGACTGAGCCATTCATCTACCGCGTCGGCAACAAGCATTAACCGGTTATCTTCCATGTGCAACAGTCCCATTCGCAATGCCAGATCCAGTATGATGGCTGTCTCCGGTCGATAACTTTCGTGGATCGTAGGGGAGAAATAGCGGTAGAACCACTCTTCCACATGTGCGTCCTGCAAGGAGAAGCGCTGTTCCAGCTTTTGCAGCATTCGGCGATGAATCAATTTCTTTTGTGTCAGCGGAATCTCATGCTCCCTGACAAATTGAAGAAGCCCAAAAAGATCCAGATGAATCCCCCTGCCTGATGCGATATAATAAGAGAGCGCTTGGGGTTCCAACCTAGAAACAGGCGTATTTTCTTTGTACGTTTCACTACGATTACAAATCATCAAGATTTCTCTGATTTCTTGAGGCATGATATAGCCTACTTCGCTCCACAATTTACGTACAGTCAGAATAAAGCCGATTCGGCGCAAACGTGTCAGTCCGATCCCGTATCGCACTTGATGATCGGCGGCAAAGCGGTCCCACTGTTTTTTCGTAAAAAAACCAAGGGGAGCCTGCAAAAGAAACAGACGAATGACATCCTGCTCCATGTCTGAACAGACCTGCCACAATTGCTCCACATAGGCTGCATCTGTCAACCGATTTGGCAGATCCAGCTCACTGCGAAAGCCCAGTCGCTGATCCTGTTCCGCCAACATCTTATTTCTGGTGGATTCCGACAACATGAAAAGCCCATTGTGTATACGCATCTGTTTTCACCTCACCTAAAAAAACATAAACTGAATCGGAGGGATCTTCCTTATGAACTCCATTTTTTCTATTTTGCTTTCGATGACAGTAGCTTTGTTTGGCGGTGCATCAGGCATGGGTGAAGAGAATCCAACCCCGCCAGCGAAAGAGGCTCCAGCGCAAGCTTATACTATCGTGCCTGCCCCTTATTCGGATACGATCAAGCAGGCATTGAATGAAATCCGTTCAAAAGGCGGGTTCAAAACCATCCAGGAAAACGGAAAAACGTATATTGTCATTAGTGCCGGTCAACGGCCAACTGGAGGCTATCAATTAACAGTAACAGACGCACGCAAGCAAGCTGATGGTTCCTGGCTCATCCAGACGGCTGAGAAAAAACCAACACCAGGTCATATGGTAACGCAAGTGTTAACCTATCCAACCGTTGTGATTGCCCTGCCTGAAGCGAATGCAAACGTATCTGTTCAATTCTAAGTAGATAAAGACGGACGAAAAGCAGAGGCTTGGACCTCTGCTTTTTTGGTGTCCATCTATGTGATCCCGCTAGCTACTTAACCTCAATCGCAAAAGACTGTTTCACACCATACGATTCGTGATTATTATGGGCCAATTCGATCTCAACCTGGTGCTTACCTCGGGGAATATCGCGATACACATAGGTGTTGTCAAATATCTTGGCCACTTTTTTGTCATCCAGATAGAGATGAACATGCCCTTCTCCATCCCGATTTTCTTTCCCCATATTTTCCAAGGAAAAACGAAATTGGGTAACGGTCAATTGCAAATGCAAATCATCACCGTGCAGAGAATGACTGACTTTCAAGGTGGGCTTGGCTTTTTCACTTATGACAGCGCCTTGCTCAACTGGTTGTGCCTGTGTGACAGTAGTCGTTTGCTTTGCATACAAATATACCTCTACACCGACTAGAACGGCAAGCAACGGCAACAGTCCCAGCCATTTCTTTTTTGGAATCATCGGGAACAACTCCTTTGGAATCATACTTTCCACTTTGTAGCATTCCCTAATTCCGTCTTTCTATTCTACCCTACCGTTTCGGTGCGCGAAATCCTGCTGCGCGCGCTTCTTCCTCGGTAGAAAACCACACTTCCGCTTTTGTTTGTTGATAGCTCGGAGATTCTGGCGTGTGGTATATTTTTTCCCCACCCCGCGTAATGTTCCCTTTGATGCGTTTTTCACCGGGTACACCCTGTTGGGTAGAATCCTTTGTAGCTGGCGGTTTCTCGGAGGAGTTGCCATCCTGTTTGGCGGTGCCATCCTCTGCCCACAATCCTCTTTTGTCGGCACGAGCCTGCTTCATCGCATCTGTGAATTGTTCGGAAAAGGCTACGTTTGGCGGGATAGTTAATGTCTTCGCGTACCCTTCCATAATCAGCTTGCTGTTGACAAAGGTGCCATCTGCTAGATACACATAAGCCAGCAAGCGATCATATTTGTCACGAAGCTGTACATCGAATTGCAAACGCACTTTTTTTCCCTCTATCAATTGTTTCGTATACGCGCTCGCTTCTTTGGCGTACGGTTGGACAGGGGTGTTTGGTTTCACGCTTTCCGGCGTATCGACTCCAATCATCCGGACACGCTCCCCGCCTTCCATTTCAAACGTATCACCATCAATCACACGGATGACGGTTGTTTCCATGCTGCCATTGGCCCGAAGTCCTTCCTTCGTACCGCATCCGGTCAGGACGAAAAGCGCGATGATCAGTCCCCATCCCAAATAAATGCATCGATTCCAGCTATGTATGTTCACGTTGGACATCCCTTTCATTTACCATTCACGGTTGCCGCTAAATGCCGGAAAAAAAGTAAAACGACCCGATAATGAAGGTCGTTTTCGCTTACCCCTATCCTACCATCAGTCTCGATCATTCAGCAAGAAAAGAAGAACTACCACTACAATAATGATCCAGATCAGCTCATCGTTGTCGCGAAAATCCAAAAAGCCCATGAGAGATCCTCCTTTCCGTCTCGCTACAGCCTATGCACACATCTTGACAGATGTCATGCAAAGACGAGCCCATTTCGCAAAAGAAGGATCTGTATATTTTTATCCCTGTGCGCACAGAAGATGGACGTATGTCGTTAACTGCACAGCTTCTGTGGTAAATCCAAGTCTGGCCAGCTCTTGCAGTAATACGGTACGATCGGCATAATATTCATCCTCAATTTCCCGGACGGTTTCGTCCATACCCGTTTCACGCAAGCTTGCCAAATGCGCTTCACGCGCTGAAGGCGTCGCAAACATAAAGTCGGCAATCACCAATCTGCCACCAGGCTTCAGTACACGCTGAAATTCTGCCAAGGCTAACAGTTTCTGCTCGTCGGTCAGATGATGAAGGGCATAGCTGGATACGACAAAATCAAAGGTATGATCGAGATAAGGAATGGCAAAAAAGCTTCCCAGCTTCGTTTCGACTGCTGGATTTTTCGCCTTGCAAACCTTGAGCATTTCCCGCGACTGATCAAAGGCACACATCGCAATGCCGCGATCACAAAATCGCTTTGCAAGATTCCCTGTGCCTGTACCGGCATCTAGACCCTTTTCGCCTTGGACGGGAGCAATGCGTTGAACGACCTGATCCAGCACCTCCTCATAGTTCTCATGCGGAAGACCTTGCTGTGCTTGTCCCACCAGCTCATCGTAGTGGGGGGCAATCTGGTTGAAGTTCCATCGGTCCACCCAATCTTTCCTGGTTTGCCGCAGCCGTCTGTTCGCCTCCGCCAATGCAAACAGGAGGGATGGATCCAATTGGCTGTCCTGCTTGAGGCGGGAGATCATCGTCTCTGTCGTCTTGATCACATTTTTCATTTCGATCCAGCGGTCATACATATACGAACGCTGCAGCTCCAAATAAGCAAGCAACGATTCTTCTTCTAGATCCAGTCTTCCGAGCAACTCTTTGATATCCTCAATCGACATCCCTACCTCGCGCAAGGAAATGACTGTTTGCAGTCGCCATGCATCTTCCTCGCTGAAGCTGCGGTAGCCGGAGCTTTCTTCCTTTTTGGGCTTGATGAGACCTTTCTCTTCATAGAATCGAATCGCTCGGGGGGTTATTTGCAGACGCTTGGCCATTTCCTGAATATGCATGGCTTTTTCTTTCTCCTTGTCATTCCCTCATTTGCTCCTTATCTTAAACCTTTCCGTTACGTGAATGTCAAATAAAAGCACAAAAAAACGACCTGACGTTTTCGCCAGATCGTTTCTACAGATCTCCTTTAGTGACGAGAAGCAGGCTCCGAGATTTCGTAAAGGGCCTCGCTCGCCTCATCATGGTGTACTTGACGAACTGCCATGTCGCCGATCGCTACAATGCCGACCAGCTTGCCGTTTTCAACCACTGGCAGGCGACGTACTTGATGCTGTGCCATGATTTGTGCTGCCTCATTTACCGTCATCTCTGGTTTACCCAGAATGATGTCGCGGGTCATCACTTCGCTGATCGCCGCAGAGCCCTCGCGTTTTTCTGCCAGACCGCGGATGACGATGTCACGGTCCGTAATTACCCCGATGACGTCGTTTTTCTCGTCGACAACCGGAATAATCCCGACGTTCCAATCACGCATTTTTACGGCTACTTCATACACATTATCCTTGAGCGTCACAGTCGCCAGGTCTTTTGTCATGATTTCGCGCAATGTGCGGTTTTCCACTTGTGCCATGGGGAATCTCCTCCTTTACTGATGAACGTTCGTATTGTTTCCGCTCCCGGCTGCTTTCATGCATGGGAAATGCCCGCTTCTTGCTCACATATTCATTGCACTAAACCGGAAAACCTACTATCATAAGAAAGTGAAAGTTCTTCGTACATACGAAAGCGACCTAGTTTCAAGGAGGAAGACTAAATGGTAATCAAGGAAACAGGGATCGGCAGCAAAGAAGCATTCCTTTCCGATCTCGATCATGTCATGAATGAACTGGGATTCATCCGCTGGGCTTGGGATTATAACCATGCTACATACGATTGCAAATTTGAGGATAAGGCAAATGCCTACTACCTGCGTGTAGAAGGAAATGCAATCAAAGGCAAGCTGGAAGATCCACATACGCTTCTGAAGCTGGAAGAGCCTTATATGGGCAAAGGCGTATTCCCGCACGGACTGGAATATGAAACGCCTGTTCCGGATCACATCTTGCAAGCCGCAAAACGCAAGCTGCAAATCCTTGCTGACAAACTTTCCCATCTGAGCGCGTAAGCCATTCTTGGATGGACGTATACTGGACTCACTACCAGACAGAGAGGAGCAACACCCTCTCTGTTTTCCATAGGAGGGAACTTTCTCCATGAAAACGCGCGGCGTGCCCGATTTTGTCCTGCTCATTCTAACCGCACTTCTCTTAGGGATCGGCGTAACGATGGTGCTCAGTGCCAGTTCCATCTATGCGTATACGGGCATCTACACCTCTCGGGGCTGTGGAATTTGCAACGGGGACGAGCTCTTCTTCGTGAAAAAGCAGATCACCTGGGCCGTATTAGGGATTGTAGCCATGTTAATTGCGATGAACATTCCGTTTTCTTTTTATAAACGAAATTTTCGCTGGATCGTGGTAGGCAGCTTGATCTTGCTGCTGCTCGTCCTTGCCGTCGGATCGGAAGGAAAAGGTGCGCAATCGTGGTTTAAATTTGGCGGTGCCAGCATACAGCCTGCTGAGATAGCGAAACTAGGCATCATCCTCTATCTGGCTGCGATCATTGACAAAAAAGGAGATCGGTTTCGGCAATTCAAGTCGGGACTGATTCCCCCGCTTGTGGTCACCGGTATCTTTTTTGTTTTGATTGCCATCCAGCCTGATCTCGGGTCAGCTGCAGTCCTGTTGGGAACCGCCGCCCTAGTCATGATTTGTGGCGGAGCAAGGATCACCCATCTGTTTATGCTGACGGTCCCGATCGGCAGCTTGTTTTTAGCCAGCTATGTGACCCTCTACTCGCACGCTTTGTCGCGTTTGACCACCTTTATCGATCCTTGGAGCGATCCGATGGGGGCCGGTTGGCAATTAAAGCAGTCCTTGTTCGCCTTGGCGCATGGCGGTGTTTCTGGAGTAGGCTTCGGAAAAAGCGTACAAAAATATTTGTACTTGCCAGAAGCTCATACCGACTTTATTTTTTCCATCATAGCCGAAGAGCTTGGGTTTATCGGCACCATTCTCTTCTTGTTGCTGTACATCCTGTTTCTCCTGCGCGGGTTGCAGATTTGCTTGCGCTGCAACGATACCTTTGCCACGCTGGTAGGAGTGGGTATTGTCTCGATGATCGGCTTGCAGGCATTAATTAACATCGGCGGGGTAACAGGAGCGTTGCCGTTGACAGGTGTTACGTTGCCATTTATCAGCTATGGTGGTTCTTCGCTGTTAATCACATTGGTTTCCACAGGGATCCTGTTGAGTGTCTCGCGTGAAGTCAGCAAACAAAAAGTAGCCGCTAATACGTAAAGAATGCTCGCAAACCCGCACACACGAAAAAACGGTCAGCCACCTCATCTGGTGTTTCTGACCGTTTTTTCCTTTTCTTATTCCTCATGCTAAAAATTCCACCCGGACATCGACTGCAACGACAGGGATACCTGTCAAATGCTCGACATCTGCCTTTACTTTTTTCTGTAAATCCCGACAAGCCTGATCAATCTTGGTACCGTACCGCGTACCAACACGCAACTCCAAGGTGATCTCTCCATCTTCCAGCCTGACCAAGATGTTTTTCGCCGATTGCTGAGCGCCTGTAATACGTTTCGCGATATCCTGATACAGACTGCTTGTCTTCAAGATAATGCCAGCAACATCCTGTGCAGCGATACTCGCAATCACGGCAACAACGCCATCAGCTACGCGGATTTCCCCTCGATTCCATTCCTCCATGCAAAGCCCTCCTCCGTCAGGCAACGTTACACGCGGGACTGCGCAGCAGTATGTTCCACCGCCTATGTTTCTCTCTGCTTCCATTATAAGCAAATCAGGCTTGGGTGTGAATCAACAGCTGCTTGTTCAAGAGATCAAGGGTAGGAGCAGTGGTCTGTACTTCTACCAAGGAAGGTTTTGTTGCTCGCAAAGCTGTCTGTAATCCCTCTTCCAATTGACCGACATCATTGATTCGATAGGACTGCATGCCACATGCTTCTGCCAGTTTGGCAAACGACGGATTCATTAAAGACGTCGCAAACGGAGTCATACCCGCTCGCTTCATCTTCACCTCTTCCAACCCCAACGCATGATTATTCAGGACAATGACCGTAATCGGCAAATCATATTCGACCACCGTCATCAGTTCACCGAGAGTCATCATCAATCCCCCATCCCCGACGATGGCTACGACTTGCTTTTCTGGATACGTCAGCTTGGCAGCGATTGCAGCTGGCAGTCCAAAACCCATCGTCCGCCATTTTCCTGAAAACAAGGGGGTCTGTCCTTCAGCACGGAAGGATCGATTGAACCATATTGTGTGTTCCCCCGTATCGAGGGTAACGATGGCGTCTGTCTCTACCAGTTGGTCAAGAACCGTCATCACCGTTTGTGGTTTGACCCTCTCTTCTTTGGTTTGCATCGTTTTTTCCTTGAGTTCTTTCATGCCTTCTTGATGTAGCGAATGGATGACGTAGCGCCAGTTTTCATCCGGTTCATATGTCTGCAGACGATCTTCCAAGTACAGCACGGCTTCCTCCAAATCTCCACGAACCGGGATCAGCTTTTCCGACGCATGAAAGGACTCCAGATTTTCATCTACTTGAATGATGGACAAATGACCGGGCAGATAGGAGCGAGGAAACCAGGTGGCACCAAAAATAAACAACAAATCAGCCTTGGCCAACGCCTCAAGCCCTGCATTGTTTCCTCCTTCTCCCAAGCCGCCTAAAACTTGTGGATGTGAACTGGCAATCGCCCCCTTCGCTCCTAGAGATAGAAGAATCCCAGCCCCAAGCTTCTCGGCCAAACGTTGGATGGAGGAAATATACGGCCTTGCCCCAACCCCGCAAAGAATCACCGGTTTACGGGCATCTCGGGCAATCTCCGCCGCTTGACTGGCAGATATCCGATCCAATCTCACTGCCGAGTGAAGCGCTGGCTGTAAGGAGAGAACAGGCTGCTCGGTCTCTTGCGTCCATATATCCTGACAGACAGCCAAATGAGTAACCCCTTTTTGCTGCGCAGCGGTAAGGAATGCTTTATGCAAGACATCTCCGATTGCCCGCGGATCCGCCACTACGGTTGAGTAATGCGAAATCGGCGTCAGCATGTTCTCCTGCTGTATATATTGCTTATATCCTCCGCCAAGCTTATACGTCTCCACTTGACCAGTAATGGCGATTACCGGCACGTGGTCAATGTGTGCATCCGCCAATCCGTTCAACAAATTGACGAAGCCTGGTCCGCTCGTTGCGGTGCACACAGCAGGTCTTCCAGTCAGCTTTGCCTCTGCAGAAGCCATCATGGCCGCAGCGGCTTCATGCCTGCACTGGATATAGCGAATATCCATTTGTTTTCCCAATGTATCAAGCCAGGGCAAAATGGCATCACCCGCCACCCCGTAGATTCGACTGATTCCCCATTCCCGAAGCTGTTCTGTCACATATGCAGCCACTGTTTTTGTCTGCATTTTATTGCCCCCTTTCTTCATCCTATCTGAGGTTCATTTTGTTCAAATCGCCAACATTTTACACCAGCTTTTGATGGTTGAATTGGGCACAATAAGTTCCAATCAGACCAGTTGAAGGAGGTAATAGCATGCGAGCAAGAAAAAGCATGGTTCTATTTGTTTCCATCTTGCTGTTCGTTTCTGCCTTTTTTGTCATCAATGCTCCCCTTGAAACCAATGCATTCAGCAAAAACATTGTCAAAAGAGGGGCAACAGGCGCAGATGTGCGGGAAATGCAATATCGACTGAAACATTTGGGCTTCTACACCGGACCTGTCAATGGGAGCTTTACTACCCGAACCTACAATGCGCTCCGCAACTTCCAGTATGAGTTTGGCCTCAAGGTAGATGGTGTACTGGGAAGCAAGACGAAATTGAAGCTGTACAATGCTACGAGAAACTACCGACCTACTGCCGCTGACTTGGGAAAAGGAGGAACCGGGGCCACCGCAACCACCAAAACCGTGAGCACAAGGGGTGGCTATTCGACCAATGACATTCGCTTAATGGCCAATGCCGTCCATGGAGAAGCTCGCGGCGAACCATACGTTGGGCAAGTAGCGGTAGCCGCTGTGATTTTGAATCGTACACACAATCCCGCATTCCCTGATACCCCGGCAGGCGTGATCTTTGAACCGAGAGCTTTCACCGCTGTGGCGGACGGGCAAATATGGCTCACGCCCAACAAGCAATCGAAGAAAGCCGTACAGGATGCCATCAAGGGGTGGGATCCAACCGGTGGAGCCATCTATTATTTCAACCCGGATACAGCCACGTCTGCTTGGATCTGGAGTCGTCCGCAGATCAAAAAAATCGGCAAGCATATCTTCTGTCGCTAAAAGCAGAATAAAAAATGGCACGCTGGATGACCCGAGCGTGCCGTCTTCTTCGTTCTTTATTTTTGATTTTGCATATGCTGCGCCATCTTTACAAAACGCTCTTCGCTTTCCGTTGTCCCGCAAATCCCGCATTGTACCAGAAAAGAATCCCCTTTGTAAGGCTGGTGAAAGGCATCCAATTGCTCCGCTGGCAGCTCATTAACCACTTCTCCTGTCTGCGGATGAAGTCGCACATAATGCGGTGTCTGCTCAATGATCGTAAAACGCATGCGATTCGATTTACACGTAGGGCAGAGATATGGTTGTGTCAATGTTGTGCACCTCCACGACAAGTCTCTTACCCTTTTAGTGTGTCATATGTCGCTTAAACTATTCCGACTTTGAGACTTCCTGCTTGTTTACATGAAAATTACGTGACATTTTCTCCTTGATTTTGTAAACTAAATACCATGCCAAAAGTGCTAATAAATGGTAATTGAGGTGACCTCATTGAATCAGCGTTTGTTTTTTACCCTTGTGGGTGCGAGCCTGATTTTGGCTGGATATGCCCATTTTTTTATGGACAACGAATTTGTTAAGTTTGGTACAGCTTCTTTCGCTATCGTTGTATTGGCAGCTTGGCTGGGCAAATCGACGGAAAGTGTGGCACATTATGCCGGAGACAGGATCGGGGGATTTCTCAACGCTACATTTGGAAATGCCGCGGAGCTGATCATCGCGTTTTTCTTGGTGAAAGAAGGACTCTTTGATATGGTAAAGGCGTCCATCACAGGAGCCATCATTGGAAACATGCTGTTGGTTCTGGGCTTAAGTGTCTTCCTTGGTGGTCTTAAATTTAAAGAGCAAACCTTTAATGCGCGATTGGCTGGCCACAACTCCTCCCTGATGATGCTTGCATTGGTTGCCCTGTTTATCCCCGCTGTCTTCATGCAGGGATTGGAGCTGCCGAAAATTAATACCTTAAGCATCGTCATTGCTGTCATCTTGATCATCGCCTATGTGCTGTGGCTCATTTTCTCCATGATGACGCATAAAGAGTTTCTCTCCGATATCGAGCCGCATGATTCCGAAGCCACTTGGTCCAAAAGCGTATCCATCATCATGCTGGTATTGTCTACCATAAGCGTGGCATTCGTTTCGGAATGGCTGGTACATAGTGTCGAAGTGGTTTCGCACGAACTCGGTTGGTCCGAGCTTTTCGTCGGAGCCTTCGTGATCGCGATCATCGGTAACGCTGCCGAACACAGCGCAGCGCTTTTGCTCGCGATGAAAGGACGCATTGGAGCCGCCGTCGAGATCGCCATCGGTTCCAGTCTGCAGATCGCCTTGTTCGTAGCACCGACACTCGTACTGATCAGCCTGCTTTTCGGCAATCCGATGAACATCGTGTTCACTACCTTTGAGCTGGCGGCAATCGCAGTGGCCACCTTTATCACCATCTCTATCTCCCGCGATGGCGCCACCAACTGGTATGAAGGGGTATTGCTTCTTGGTGTTTATATCATTTTGGGTACCGCATTCTTTTTTGCATAAAGAAAAGCGAGGGATGCTTCATCCCTCGCTTGCTTGTTTTTGTTTCTCATATAATTCAGCCAGCTTGCGTTCAAGCTCATCGAGAATATCCCGACCAACCTCGTCTTGGATTAACCCTAATCGTACAGCAAATTCCACTTCACGGGAGAGGCCGAACATCTGGGTATCCAGCACCTCTTCATACAATGGGCATTGCGGCATTGTGAGGTTTTCCATCTGTACATCAATCAGCTTGTATATCTTATCCGCATCGGCTCGCAACAATGCTAGTGCCTTATTTTCCAAGTCGGGAATACTTAATTCTGCCAAAACCTATCCCTCCGTTTGCCACTTCCTTATCTTCCATAGTACGCGATTGTCGCCTATTTGAAAAGAGGAAGTGACCCGCCTAGCTGCAATTCCCTGTGTACGAACCGTTAAAAAATGCTCAGCTGCCACATCTGGGACAATTCTCGAAGCAATTTTACACCCGCCAATGAGTTCCCTTTTTCATCAAGTCCAGGGCTGTAGACGCCGATTCCCATCTGCTTCGGGACCGATGCCATAATGCCTCCCGCCACCCCACTCTTGGCCGGTATGCCTACCTGAATGGCAAATTCCCCGGAAGCGTTGTACATCCCGCATGTTACCATGAAGGTCTTGCATATACGCGCAATGCTTGCATCTATCAGTCTTTCACCCGTTACGGGATGCACGCCATCTGCTGCCAGCACACTCGCCATCCACGCCATGTCTTGGGTCGTTACCTCAATTGAGCAATGCCGAAAATAAAAATCAAGAGTTTCCTCGACATCGCCTGTCAAAACCCCGCTGTCCTTCATGAAGTAAGCGAGTGCGCGGTTGCGATTCGCTGACTTTTTTTCTGAAAGATAGACGGAATCATTTACACAAATCTCCGGATTTCCCGTCATTTTGCGCAAAAGTGTAAGAATACGATCTATTTTTTCTTCACAGCCATTGCCTTTGACCATGTCGCATACGGCGATGGCCCCAGCATTGATCATCGGATTCAACGGCTTGTGCGGCTTGATCGCCTCCAGCTTCATGATAGAGTTAAACGGATCTCCGGTCGGCTCCATGCCTACCCGTGAAAACACTTCATCACAACCGTGGTCGATCAAAGCAATCGCAAGTGAAAAGAGCTTGGCAATACTTTGCAGGGTAAATCGTTTGTGTGTATCGCCTGCTGAAATCACGCTGCCATCCATCAGCACAATGCTTGCCCCCAATTGGCTCGGATCGCTTTTCGCTAATTCGGGGATGTAGCTGGCAACTTCCCCTTCATGCACATGTTTGCGTGCCTTGTTTACCGCTTGCTCCAGCTGTTCTTGATAGCGCTGTTGAATGCTTTGCTTGGTCTCTATTCCAGTCATCTTCGTCCGCCTTATCATCTAGTCTTTGATACAGTTGGGCCTTGAAATTCATTTGCTGTGTTCACACAGGTACAGTACAATAGGACTGGCATCGTTTGGAAAGGGAGGAATCAACAGTGTCTGATACCATTGTGTTTAAAGGAGCAGTCTCCTTTGCAATAACACTAGATCCGAGTGTATGGATCTTCGATGAACGAAAATTTGATCTGCAAACCTATAACGGTGAAGAATTGCAGGATGTCTTTGATGTGAATGATTACTTGGAAGGTACCGGTTCCCAATGGGATAAGGAATTGAAAGAAGGCGCGACACCCCCATCCGAGAAAAAAAGCATGATCGAGCAGCGCAAAGCCCTGCAAGGTGACTATGGCATGCGGCTTGCCCCGTTCATTGAAAACGCCCAGCCTGCCCCAACTGTAACAAGCATGCGTATCTGGCGAGAAAATGGCGAGTCGATCACCTTGCCGCTCTCCGACGCGAAAAGAGCTTTTTTACAGTTTGCCAAGGATGGAAAGCCGATTCGGGAAGGCGGCCCTGCACTCTTTTATCTACCGGAAATGTGGAGGGAAAAACAGCCGGCCATCGATCATATTGTGGCTTTTGAGTTTGTGGAGCATGCATAACAAGGGACGGAGAATCAGCTTCTGGCTGACGCTCCATCCCTTTTCTTTATGATTTCCACCAGTCTTCAAATACGGTCAGCACCGGACGACGCTTATGTTCTGTCTTCAGATACCAGTTCTCAATTTTTTGTCTGCTTTCATCGTTCACTTCTTTGCCTTCCAGATAATCATCGATCTCGTCATACGTGACGCCAAGCGCAACCTCGTCTGGCAGCTGCGGTTTATTTTCCTCCAGATCAGCCGTGGGGGTTTTGCGATAAAGATGCTCAGGACAACCGAGAAGCTGCAGCAGCTGTTTTCCTTGGCGCTTGTTCAATCGATAGATCGGTGCAATATCGCATGCGCCATCGCCAAATTTCGTAAAGAATCCGGTAATCGCCTCTGCTGCATGATCCGTTCCCAGCACTACCCCTTTGTGCATGCCGGCCAGCGTATATTGCGCTTTCATCCGCTCGCGTGCCTTTTCATTTCCCTTCAAATAGTCAGAGACGGGTTGACCTGTTGCCTCTTCCATTGTCTTTACACTGGCATCTACAGCTGCTTTGATGTTGATCGTCACGACCTGACTTGGCTGGATGAATGCGATCGCATCCTGACAATCGGCTTCATCCCGTTGCACACCGTATGGCAGTCGTACAGCGATAAACTTGTATTTATTCGATCCTGTCTCTGCATTCAGCTCATTGACGGCGATTTGAGCCAGCTTACCTGTGAGCGTAGAATCCTGTCCCCCGGACAAGCCTAGCACCATGGATTCCAAAAATGGATGTGCCAGCAAATACGCTTTCAGATAGTCAACCGTACGGCGAATTTCTTCTTGCGGATCAATCACCGGCTTTACTCTCAACGCTTCAATGACTTCACGTTGCAAATCAGTAATCATATCTTTCTATCTCCTATCCAATTAAGATTGGTATAACCGATGCTCACGAATGTAATGATAGCAGGGATCCGGCAGTAGATAACGCGGTTCGCCGCCACGTGCAAACTCTTCCCGGATATACGTGGAGCTGATCTCCATCGCCAAGCCTTTGTCAATCAGGTGAAAGCGTGTGCCATCGTCATAGTTACGCAATAAAGGGCTTTGCGAGATTGCCTTGAGCATATCGATGCCGTTACGGGCCATCACGATAAATTTGTTTTCGGCAATCAGCTCTTCACGATACTTCCATCGTCGTGACGGATCTGTCGGATGATCGATATCATAGAGCAGATCAGCACCCATGATAAAATACAGATCATCATCTGGAAACTTTTGCTTGAAGTAGCGCATCGTATTTGCCGTGTAATAGGTTCCATCCACGTTATCCATCTCATAGCGGTCGGCGCAAAACTTCGGATTATCTTGAATGGCCAGCTGAAGCATATTCCAGCGGTGCTCTTTGCCTGTCTGCAGCTCTTTATCTGTTCGCTTATCCGAGCATGGCAGAAAAATGACCATATCCAGCTTGGCGCGATGTGCGATGGTACTGGCTGTCCATAGATGCACATTTGTGATTGGATCAAATGACGAACCGTATATCCCGATTTTCCTCATACCCTGCCCCCTCGCAACGGCCTATTTGCGCTTGGCCACCTGCTTGCGTACTTCTTCCATATTTTTCATTTTATTATCCCAGCATTTCTGGCTGAGGTCGACCGGATATTCCTCCGGGTTCATGGTACGCTTGTATTCCTCCCACAGCAGATTCAAATTCTGCTTGGCGAACTCCTGAATTTCATAAACATCCGGGAAATCATAGACGATCCGTCCGTCCACGATCACATCATGCTGAAGCTCTCGCGCTTCAAAATCGGTGACAAACTTGCTGATAAACGTATGGATCGGATGAAACATTTTCAATTTCTCTTCTTCTTGCGGTTTTTCCTCTTCCATCGCGATATAGTCGCCTTCCGAGTGATGATTCATCTGGTTAATGATCCGATAAATTCGTTTTAACCCCGGTGTCGTTACCTTTTCCGGATTCGCGGAGATTTTGATGGTGTCTACCAACGTTCCCTGATCGTCTTCAATGGCAACCAGCTTATAGACCGCTCCCAATGCGGGCTGGTCGTAGGCGGTAATGGCCTTCGTGCCAACTCCCCAGGCATCGATTTTGGCTCCTTGTGCCTTCAGGTTGAGAATCGTGTACTCATCCAGGTCATTGGAGGCAAAAATTTTGGTCTGCTGAAAACCCGCTTCATCCAACAGCTTTCTTGCTTCTTTGGACAGATAGGCCATATCGCCGCTATCCAGCCTGATTCCGGCAAACAAATGGGCAATTCCCTGCTCCTTCACGACCCGAATGGCATTAGGGATGCCGGAGCGTAGCGTATCGTACGTATCTACGAGAAAGACACATGCCTTGCCGTGCTTTTTCTGTGTCAGGGCATATTGGGTAAAAGCCCGATATTCATCCCGGTATGCCTGCACCAGCGCATGGGCATGGGTGCCAGATACTTTCAGACCGAACTTTTTCCCGGCGCGCACATTGCTGGTGGACTCAAATCCGCCAATGATGGCCGCGCGTGTTCCCCAGAGCGCCGCATCCAGCTCATGAGCTCTTCTCGTGCCGAATTCCATTACAGGAGCGTCACCTGCGACCTGTTTGACGCGGGAAGCTTTGGTGGCAATCAGTGTTTGAAAATTGATGATATTCAGGATCGCCGTCTCAATCAGCTGCGCTTGCGCAAGCGGTGCTTCGATCCGTAAGATAGGCTCGTTGGCAAACACCATTTCCCCTTCGCGCATCGAGCGGATTGTGCCGGTAAAGCGCATGCTGCTCAGGTACTCCAGAAACGCGTCGTCATAGCCTAATTCATTTCGCAGGTAAGCGATATCGCTCTCGCTGAATGAGAAATCTCGCAAATAGTCGACGACCCTTTCCAACCCGGCAAAAAGAGCATAGCCATTGCCAAAAGGAAGTTTGCGGAAAAACACTTCAAACACAGCCCGGCGATTATGCATCTGATCTTCCCAATAGGTTTGCGCCATATTGATCTGATACAGATCCGTATGCAATGCCAAGCTATCATCTTCATATCGAGTCATCATGGTCAGCCTCTCTCTTTTTCCAAATTATAGCAC
The DNA here is from genome assembly GCA_035644815.1 of Bathyarchaeia archaeon. Lineage (GTDB taxonomy): Bacteria > Bacillota > Bacilli > Brevibacillales > Brevibacillaceae > Brevibacillus_F. The sequence continues at coordinate 21,355 of DASQNU010000060.1, forward strand.
AGTTGCTCCCAAGCATCCGGTAAAGTGTCCAAGCGCCCATTCATGTCCTGCCTGATTGAAGCTCGCGACTGCCTTCTCATGGATAACGATCGAAAATCCTCTGTTGTATGCATCCACTGCGGTATGCAGCACACAAATATCGGTGCACACTCCCACTAAATGTACCTCGGTGATGCCACGTTCACGCAGTCTTATTTCCAGATCCGTCCCTGCAAAGGCACTGTAACGTGTCTTATCCATGTAGTACACATTGCTTTTATCCTTATGCTGTTCATACACCTGCTGTAAGTGTCCATACAAATCTCTTCCTGCTGTATGGGCAATGTTATGCGGTGGGAAAAGCTTGGTCTCCGGATGAAATGGATCTTTTTCATGATGGATGTCTACTGCAAACACGACATAATCACCTTGTTGAATCGCCTCTGTCGTCAAACGGACAATTTCCTCTTCAATCGCCTGCCCTGGCTTTCCGCAGGTCAGGGCACCTGTATCGGCTACAAAATCAAAAGTGTAATCAATGTTAATCAGCGCTTTCATTGTACACATCCTCCTTTTTTCTTACCGGTAAATCGACTTTACCAACTCATAGTCATTATAGCGATACAGCTTTGCTGGACGTGATGAATTGCGTTGGGTTGTTTTCACCTGACCATTTTTCTCCAGAACAACCTCGATAAAGGGGAGCTTTTGTGCTTTGGCAAAAAAAGCAGGCTTGCTTTCTACTTGCGGATCCTGGACCACCGCCAAGAGAACGCTTTGCAGCTCGGAAATTGTGAATTCTGGCGGAAGAAAGCTTCGTGCCAGCGTCGTCTGAACCATGTCGCGCTTGATCAATTCCATGGCTTCCTCAATAATGTCACGGTGATCAAAGGCTAATGAGAGGCGCTCAACCTCGTCAAGGGAAAACAACTCTACCTCCTGCGCATCATCGGCAGCTCGTCTTGCTTGCAAATAATCATGGGGAACGATCGCGTAATGCGCGTTGGAAATAATCCATCCTCGCGGGTCTCGCCCAGGCTTGTCGTATACGCCAAAATGCTTGACGTGAAACCCATCGACGCCTGTTTCCTCCTTCAGTTCGCGCAAGGCAGCTTGATAAGCAGTTTCATGGGGCTGCACGAATCCTCCCGGAAGTGCCCATTTGCCCCCTTCCACATTTGGCTCACCTTCTGCGTTCCGCTCTGTTCGTTTAATCAACATTAGTTTTAAGGTTGGTCTATTCTCTTCTACAATGGTAAAAACGGCAATATCGCTTGTGTATCCATCCGGCGTTCGATACTTTTTGGACGGAAGCGGATATGGTGATGACTCCATGGCTTCCCACCTCTCTAAATCTTGCTTAGCAATTACTAATTAATGAATTATTAATTACTTTATACAGCATCTCATAAAAATTGTCAATACCATAAATAGGATACTTTACTAGGCGAACAAAACAAAAACCCTTCCACGAATTAGAAGGGCACTAGAAGCTTTGCGATGGTTTACGAGAAGGTGCTAGAATCTTGCCCATACATCGAGTATTTCATCAGCTACTCGCTTCCAGCTGTATTTTTCCTCTGCCAACTGTCTGCCTTTTCGCCCCATATTCTCCATCAACCTTGGATTTTCCAGGAGCTGTGAAATCTTTTGGGTGAATTCACTTGAATCTTCCGCATTATCGATAATGAGACCATTCCCATCGATGACTTCCGCATTTCCTCCACGGCGGGTCGTGATGATCGGCAGCCCGGCTGCCATGGCTTCGTAGTGTACCCGTGCAAGTGGTTCCTGCCATTGCGAGGTACATACAAAGATATCCGCAGCGATAAACCACTGGTGGACCTCATCGGGTGTCACGAAGCCAGTAGAAATGACAGGGAGCGGGGAACGATTGGCCAATGCGCGGACATAAGCGATGTAGTCGCTGACCAGATTTTGACTGTACCAGTTACTCCCGACAAGGACCAGTACACAGTCTTTATGTTTTTTGGCGAGTTCCCGCATGGCCCACACCAATACATGAGCCCCTTTCTTCGGAGAGAGTCTGCCTACGTACAGGATAATCTTTTTGTCCGTGAGTTGATATTTCGTTCTTACATGGTCCCTTATGTTCTTAGCTTCTTTGGAGTAGCAGGGGACAAAACGGCTTAGGTCGACACCAGAGTAGATCGGACGAACCTTCCTTTCAGCCGCCGGGAATAAACTGACAATATTTCGACCGATATAGGAACTGATTGTCACAATGCGATCCACATGGTCTACCACATATGCTCCTTCGTCCGGATGAATTTTTTCAGGACCGAACATATCATTATGCATGCTCAACACGATTTTGGCACGAGTTGCCGCTTCCCGTACCGCTCTCACTAATAATGGGCGGTTAAATAAATGAATGATGTCGAACGAGTTTTGCTTTAAGTATGATACGATTTGCTTCCGATACAAGTCGATATTTTGTTGTCCCGGTACACGAACGTACTCAATCCCTTTTACCTGTTCATGATCAGGCAACCCTGGATCGCTTATCCCTAAAATGGTCAGCTTGTGTATCCTGCTGAGCATCCCTGCAACACCGTCAATATAGGTTTGGATCGCACCTCCTCGAACTGGAGGAACCGGCAATTTCTCTGTTGAAATCATCAAGACTTTCAATGTCATTTTCCCCTCCAATTCCGAATGGCCTTTAGGGCTGATCTTTTGGTGTTGTCAATTCTGACAATCCGTTTGATGACTTCGTTCGTCTCCTGATTCAAGAATGCTGCGGGGTCATACACCATCTCTTTTAGTTCTTTATAGAAAGTGTTCGGAAAGGCAAGATCCACTAACAATATTTGAAACACTTCCGGCTCAATTGGATTGGCTTGATGATAGGCGTCAATCATTGCTCTGATCCATTTAGGATCCCAGACTCCCAAATCATTCATCGTACTGGTAATCAATTTGCTTAAATCTCGGATCGGTATATCGTAGGCAACTCCATCCAAATCGATGATCCATACACCGCCAGGACCTAATTGTCCATTCGACCAGCCATAGTCCTGATGAGCAAGTCCCCAATTTTCATCGCCGCGAGCAATCACCTTCTGATAAGGCGACCGAAGGAGCTGTCCTAACGATTTGTTCACTTTCTTCTGATAGGTATCAATCACGGACAAAAGCGTCGGGCTTGCTGGGGTATCATGGTAGGCAGTCGCAATTTTACGAAACCAGTCCAATTTGCGATAAACTTTTTGGTAATAATCAGGCCATCGAGCAACACGTGTTTTCTTTTCGGCTCCCTTTGGTGCAAGATAGCCTACCGACAGCTTGTGAAATTCCCCCAGCCCATAAGAAAGCTGTTGAGCACTCGTCAAATTCAGTTTGTCAGCTTGCGTAAGCGTATCAATCCACTTGGTGACAATCCACATTTTACCGCCCAATTCGACATACAGCTTCCCCTTTTTATTGGGAACCAATGGAGGGACCCGCGCTCCTTTTTTCACCAGATAGTCTTGAGCAGCTACGCTGAACAAACTCCTGGGAGGGATGCGATGCAATAGCTTAAGGGCGCGTAATCCCTTGTCTGTACGAACTTTCCATATCGCTCCACCCTTGTCAGGCTTACTTGTAATGAGGGTCATGTCATAGGCCTTTAGGTCATAGCGTTTAAGTGCCTTCTTGGCTAGATGAACAACCTCCGGGGGTAACGGTATGCTGTCATCTTCAACAGCACCCCAAGGTTGTATGAGATACGTTTTTTCCAGGGGAATACTCTTTGGACTTAGTTTTTCTCTTTTTTTAATGATGGTTGGCATCAGAAGCAACCTCCAAGGAGTTATGGTAATGGAAGCTCCCCTTCTTTTGGGCATGACAAATGAGACTTCCATTGATTAACATTAGAATATGGAAAAAAGCATGGAGGAGTGCTTTGACAACTGAGGCATAACATCCATGCCAAAACAACAAAAGCCCCCCAAAAAGGGAGGCCATAACCAGTTTCATTCATTTTATATTTATGCACTTGCTTCTGCGACGAAGAGGTTCCGTCTCTGCAGTTCCTGATGGAGCAATTCGATGAAGGCTTCTTCCAAACGCAAGTCGATTGCTCGATGATATACGTCCACCAGCATCTGATCGCTTAAGTACCGCATGTTCCTCACCTCCGCCACTTGATGTGACCATTGTAGCATGGAGAATCCTATCGAACAACCGTTCCAGTATCCACAAGCGGTGTGGAAATCATGTGAGTAACATGTGGGCAACCTGTGTACAAAAAGGAAAAAACCACCAATTACAGTGTGGATTGAGCTTACATATTTATCCACACGCCGTCGATATTTGTCGAAAAAATGTTGCTAGATTGCTAGTTTCTCTTTACTCAATCAGTGTAGACAGGGGAACAATCTCCGCTTCGTGCTTGATACGGTCAATATAATCGCGTAAAACACGCGCTGTTTTTTTGCCAGGCGGGCCTACGTGTCCGATGGCTATACATACTCGCTGTTTGTTGATGTTTTTACACAAGAGCTCCATTTGCTTGCGTATATGCTTCGTCGTATATTGGTCATCCAAAAACAGGCTGTTTTCGAGGTACGGCACCCCCTTTTCCTGTGCGATCACAGCAGCCACGCTTTTCGGGGAAGTCCGACTATCCAAATAGAACAACCCACGTTCCTTGCAAATTTCTAAAATAATGCTCATAACCCGTGGATCTGCAGTAGCTTTTGAACCCATATGATTGTTGACGCCGATGGCAAATGGAACATCATCTATGGCCTTGTTCACCCTGCTACGTATTTCTTCATCAGATAAATCGGTTGTAATCGCACCCGGACCCAGCCAATGCTTTTTCCCTTTTACCGGCTCCATGGGTAAATGAACGAGTACCTCGTGCTTTTTTTCATGTGCCCAGGTGGCGTCTCTTTGTGTCGTTGGCAAAAACGGCATGACCGCGACCGTTAACGGAATGGACATGTCCATCATTTCTTTTGTGCCCGCCATATCGTTGCCAAAATCGTCGATTACGAAAGCCACTTTCTTGATCGGTTGAACCACTCTGGGGCCGCCTGGGTCTGCATCCAGCGGACTTGCCTGCAATGTGCTCGTGGCACCAAGCAAGATCAAAGAAACCAATAACAAGATCTGTCGAAGCTGTTTTTTCAACGGAACACCACCTATCGATTGGAAGTTCCATTAGTATGTTCCAAAAAGAAATGGTACATCAAAAAAGCCTACCGCGTTAACTTCGCGATAGGCCTGCCCTGCTATATATTTAATGAATGGATATACGCACAATTTCCGTGATTACCACCATCGCGAAAACTGCGAATCCAACTGAGCTTGTGACAAATAACCATTTGCGCAATTTGCCTTTTTCCTCCATTTTATCCCTCCCCTTCATACAGATTGTGACTAGGCATCTACCTATTATACGGAAGAGGTAAGAAAAAAGTTACAAACTGCTGCCGCTTTTTTGCGAACACTTCATGGCAATTTCGTGACGTTACCGCTTGGTTTGAAACAAGTACGCCATGTTCTTTTCCATGGGGACGCCTGCGGCTGAACGAAGTCCTGTTGTCATTTTGACGTAATACGTTGTACCTGACTTCAAGGACTTGCGCGGATTTACAAACAGACTCCGTTTATTCTTCGAAAGTGACAATGCTGTTTCGACTCGGTTGCCGTTTTCATCTTCCAGCCAAACATTTTTGTCCGTGACGGTTTTATTGTCCATGGCCTTGCTGAAGCCAATCTCGATTGTTTTGTATTTCGAGATCTCTTTGCCAGCTGGCTCATAGATTTCAAAGCCATCTAGGGATGCCCCTTTGCCTGTACCAGCGGTAAACTTGGTCAATGGCAGATTTCGATAAAAGAGTGTGTACGTCTCCCCTTTTTCCCATGAGCGTTCCGGTTTGATGGTCCAGGTTTCGGTTTGTTTTCCGGTATGTGTCACCCTCGCGGATAACTGCTTCCCTTTTCCGTTGAGCAAGGAAAAATCACTTTCTTTTATCGGTGCAGCATCCTCTGTATCGATCCGCAGTGTGATTGGCGCGGTTAGCGATACGTTCCGCTCATTCCAGCGAGGGGTAAGCTCTTCCAGCCAACCAGTGCCCGTTTTGCTTGGTTGTTTCTCTTTTCGCGTCGACGGTGTTCTTTCCAGCCACAGTTCATTCCATTGGTAAGATAGCAAAGCCGTAGCAAAGCCTCCGTTATCCAATACAGACTGCCATGGTACCGTCAGATCATTGGCCTGCAAATACAGATTTCGCCCATCCGCCTTACGAGCACTTTCCTCCAAGCTTGTAGCCTCGTTTTCCAGTACTTCCGTCAGTGCAACACGCTCGTCCAGGATCGCGACCATATAGTGCCCGGCAGCCCAACCTGTTCCCTTTTTATATTTGACCTGATACCACTCGTAACCATCACGCACTCTCGGTCCAGCAAGTACAACTGCCCGCTCCCTGGTCTTCATTGATCCAATGACGCGCGCCCCGAGACCGTCGCTTTGTCGGACATTCAGCGACTGCGTTAACCCCGACACTTCTACCGTATCACCGACTTGGATGTCTCTTCGCCTTGTATCTTCCCCTGCCATATGGATCGGCAATGGTGTCTTGTAGGTTGTCCTGCCGGATGGAACCGTCGTGGTCGGAATCAAAGCCTTTGGAATTTTCGTGATTGTCTGCCCAAAATAGTCATGTGCAAACGCAAACACGTTATCTTGATAGGCGGCTGTTTTCCGAAATTTATTCGGTATATTATGCGGGTTATTGTACATCGACCAGCCGTTATACGCCCAGACCGCGAAATACCAGCTTTCCATCTCGTTTTTCTTCATGCTGCCAATCGCAGGCAACAGGGATTTTGTGTGGGAGCGCTTATCCAGCAATACTTGCGCCCCTGCCTCGATGTTGTAGCGAATATCCGTTTTCAAACGTTCCTGGTCATAGCTCCACTGATTTGTCAGCTGCATGATGCCGATTCCGCCATCAAAGCTAATCAGCGGATTTCCGTTTGCATCAAACTGGCGCCATGTGCTTTCCTGCCAGGCAATTGCTTTTAAGATGGCAGCCGGAATCCCGTATTTTTCGGCCGTTTCCTCCAGCATCTCTTCGATTTCATGCATGTCCGGATTATGATTGCTCCTCGCTTGAGCCGACATGCTTATTTGTTCGTTGTCGATGTTTTTCTTGGACAGCATCCGCCAATTGCGACTTCCCCATCTTTCCTCGACCCGTCGAGATGGAAAGGCATTGGCGTCGCCTGGTTCATAGACGGAGTATGTCAGTGACAGTCCATCCTTGCGCAATTCTACGTTGCCTTGCACATATTCATCGGATTGAAAGCGCAGAGAGGGACGGACACCTCCTCGGATCAGCCAATACTGCATGGCACCGCCTGAAGCTTCTTCCTGCCAGACGATGATCAAGTCGCGCTGTCCATCGCTGTCAGCATCCCCTTCCCATGCCTGAATCGGCTGATAGAACAGGGGACCCGTTTTATTCCACAGTGAACGTCCGGATCGATTCAAAGTCAATTGATAACGATCGCCCGCCTGTTCCCATTGCAAATTCTCGATCGTGTCTACATCTCCATCTAACTCTACTTGCACCATCGCCGTTTGCTGCAGCTCGATCGCACGAGGAGTTACCTCACTCGCCTGCCCTGCTTCTACGGGGGCCGCATTTAGTTGAGCGAGCATCGCAAAACTGGTCGCCCAGCCAAGAACTTTTCTGCATGGTTGCTTGGTTAATCGTCGTAAAGTCACACGAATAACTCCTCTCTCGCTGTCTCGTTCTATATACGTTGGACGCAGAAGAGGACAAATGGTTGCTCTAGAAATCTTGTCCTGTTACCCGCAGCGGCAGCTTATTATCCATCCGATACAACAGCCAGGCGACACTTCCCCCGATCAGCAGGCAGACGGTCCATGGCAGCCACGGCACAGCCAGCGTATTGCCCATGTCATACACCCATCCTCCTGCGACCTGGCCAAAAGAACCGCCGATCGCCAAAGCGTAGCCGTTAAATCCGTAATAGGCACCCATCAGATCGCGTGGAGCAAAGCGCGGGACCATATCCACCATTAAAGGAGCAGAAATCATGGTTCCCAAGGCAAACAGAAACGCATCCAAAATTAACAACAGGAGAGAATCGGCAAAGCTTAACAGGAAGAGTCCCATCCCCATTACCAGCGTGCCTAATCCAATTATCGTCAAGCGCTGGTGAAAACCCTCCAGCCACTGTACCACTTTCATCTGCAGCAAAATGATGAAGATGGATACCGCAGACAGTACGATCCCCACAGAGGTCTGATCCTTCATGACATCCTGCACCAGCTTCGGGATGCAGAGAAACAGCTGCATATAGAGATAGTAGTAGCCGATGAGAATCAGTGTATATTTCACAAACGGCCGATCTTTTATAACGACTGACATACTGTTCAGCACACCACCCCGCGAGTTTTGGGCGGAAATCGGCGGAACACAAAACAAGGTCATGAGGGCATTGGCATAAAACAATCCTCCCGCAAACAGCGAAAGCCAGTAAAAATCAAACATGGATAATGCCGTTCCCACGATTTGAGAGCCGACCACCCCTACATTTGACAGTACGTTTTTCAGGGCAAACACGTCTTTGCGCATAGATTCCGGCGTCAGTACGGCAAATGCAGCGGAAAATGCAGGTTCAAACAGCGAGCCGCCCAACCCGGAGAGAATCGCAGCGATAAAAAAATGCCAAGTCTCCGTGCAAAAAGCAAACATGGCGAAGCCGGTCGCCCGTATGGCCATGCCCAACACCATCGTACCTTTGTAACCAAACAGATCAGCGATGATCCCGCCCAGAAATGCAAAGCCTTGCTGCGAAAATTGCCGCACTGCCAACACAAAACCCGCCATCGCCAATGTCCAGCCGATGCTGCCTGTAAGATATAACGTCAAATAAGGGACCAGTGCATAGAAACCCATATTCATTAAAAAAGAAATGGCCAACAAAAGTTTTACTGAAGAAGGCATTTCCTTCCATAATTCTCGTTTCACTTGGTTCCCTCCACTTTTTTGCGCTTCTTCTGTTTTTTGAGATACAAACAGATTAATGAAAGCGATATAATCTGAGAAACGATGTTTTTTGCAAACAGTAATGAAAAAAATGCATAAGAGGCGGTAGAAGCATGGAATTTGAACAGTTACGCGCGTTTTATGTGTTAGCGCAGACTAAAAATTTTAC